>DASVJA010000024.1:0-21360 GCA_036386115.1 Candidatus Limnocylindrales bacterium | reverse complement strand
ACTACTGGCCCCAGGTCGCGGCGCTGCTCCGCGACTCCTACCGCTCGCTGGGCGCAGCTCTCGCCAGCGACCGCCCGACTACCTAGCGAACGACCTAGCGCGGGAAACTGCCGGTCAGCTTCTTCCAGGCCCGGTGCGGCTTATGCATCGCCGGGGTGCCGGCAAAGAACATGTACGGGCAGAGCCCCTTCACGACGCTGATCCCATTGGCCTCGCAGAAGGCCACGGCGGTGTCCGTGGCCGCACCCGGCGCCATGCCGCCGTACATCCAGACGTGCTTGACACCGGCCTCAGCGCAGTCCTTGACGATCTGATCCGTCTCCGTCTTGGGGGTCATGATCAAGACGCCGTCCACGCCCGGCTTGATCTCGGTGACCCGCGCGAAGCAAGGCTGGCCGTCGATCTCCGTCGCGTGACGGTTGACCGGGACTGCTTCGTACCGACGCTGCCGGAACTCCTGCCACAGGACGGTTCCAAAGCCCTTGGGGTCGCGCGACACGCCGACGACCGCGATTCTCTTGAGACCCAGGAAATCGTCCACCTGCGCCATCGTTGTCTTCGGCATCGGATCCTCTTTCTTAGCGGCCTTGTTGCGGGCTTAGTCTCGCCTTGCGGTCGTCTGCGCCACAGGGCCGGACGTCCCGATCCTAGCGAGACCGTCGGCCGGGGACGTCATTCGAACGTTTGACGCCCGGTCAACCGGCCGAAGGATTGCCTTCCGGCGCGCCGACCCGGATGATTTCGACGAAACATCGACTCCATCAGAGGTGACGCGTGAAAAGCGCTCTGGTCGTCTACCGCAGCCACTCCGGCGTCACTCGCCGCTACGGCGAGGCTATAGCCACCTTCCTCGTGGCGCGCGGCGTGTCGGCCGAGGTCGTCTCCGTCGGCGATTGCGATATGGCCGCCCTTGCCGGCGCCGACTATCTGTTCCTCGGCTGCTGGACCAGCGGGCTTTTCGTGGTCGGCCAGCATCCGGATGAGCCCTGGCTCGCGTTTGCCCGCGAGATGCCGGCTCTCGCGGCAAGTGGCGCCGGCGCGGTGCCGGAAGCTCGGCCGAAGGTCGCGCTCTTCACCACCTACAAACTTCGCACCGGCAGCCAATTCGCCCGAATGCGCGCCGCGCTGGCCGGCAAGGCGGCGACGCCTACCCTACAGCTTCAATCCCGCAACGGCGCGCTTTCCCAGGCCGACGAGAAGGCCATAGAGCGATTCCTGGCCTGAGAGGCACCCGAATGGGGCGGTGCCGGTACGCACCACCAGCCGGCGCTCGATGCCGCGGACGCACTAGCTAGAGCGGGAATATGGGCAAATACTTCCTTCGAAGAGTCCGGGCGGCTTCGGCGAATCCGACGCGACGTTGGACTGCGTGCCAGATACAAGTAGGCCTTCCGCGTTGCCAGGCCGGCGCAATACTCCGATATCAGTTCCGCCACACTATTTTTGGAACAATCGTGGCCGGCCGCTTGCCTGTGCGGCCGCGGAATCAGTGAATGCCTTGAACAAGCTCCAGGCCAACGACCGCAGCCGAGACAAGGATCGTGACCCACAGCAAGACTCCCGCATACATCCAAAGCAGGAGCTGGCGCCGTGGCGCGCCCAACATCAGGGCCACGCCCGTGCCCATCGGCGGGGTCATGAATAGCGGCGACGCGAGCCCCCAGCCCGGCACTCCGTAGCGCAGCCAGACGCTATAGATGCGCCCGCTCCTGGGCGGGCCGCCTTTGCCGAATCGACGCATCAACCGAGAACGCAGGGCATCGCCGGCGAAGGCAACGAGCGTAACGCTGGCGAACGACCCTGCCACTGTCATAAGCCATACGGCCGGCACCGGCAGGCCCATGGCGAAACCTGTGGGCACACCAAACCAGATCTCGATGGCCCCGACGCCCATGACCGCCAGCAGTGACAAGCGTTTCTCCTGTGCGGCAGCGGTCGAGTGGGATCAGACCGAAGCAGCAAGGCAGGAGCTTACGCCATGCAGGCAGCCTGGATCGGGAAGCCGGCGGTGGCACCGATCAGTGCCGGCCGCCGCTCCCGGCCGCGCTTCTTCTTGTCGACTCGATCTAGGCCCGAGTCATCTTGAGCAGACCAAATGAGGCGCCCTGCGGATCCGAGACGATAGCGAAACGGCCGCCGGCAAAGTCCATCGGCGAAAGCACCTCGCGTGCCCCGATTTCGAGGGCCTTGCGGAGCGAAGCGTCGACGTCATCAACGGAGAAGTAGACCAGCCAATAGCTGGGCACTTCCGGCGGAACCATTGGGTTCATGTCCTGCGCGCCGGCGATGAGATCGTCGCCGACGCGGAATTCGATGTAGCGCGGACCTCCCTCACCCATCGTTCCAACCTTTGCGTCCCAGCCGAACGCCTGCTTATAGAAAGGGAGTGCCTCGTTCAGGCCGCGAGAACTCAGTTCCGCCCACCCGAATGTCCCGGCACCGGCGCCCACGAGGCCACCCGCCATCATGGCGGGCTGCCAGGCGCTGATGAACGCGCCCGCCGGATCCTGGAAAACGGCCATGCTGCCCTGGTCCCCGACCTGCATCGGCGGGGCGATCACGTTGCCGCCTGCCGCTTGGACCTTTGCCGCAAGGGCGACGATATCGGCCGTGCCGATGTAGACGGACCAGGCAGTGGGAGCCTCGGGCATCATCTTGGGCCCGATGCCGGCCACGTCCTTGCCGCCGATCTGGGCCTGCGAATAGCCGCCGTACTGCGGATCCGGGCTGACCTGGATCTCCCAGCCGAAGAGTCTGGAGTAGAAGTCGCGCGACGCGGCAGCGTCGGAGCTGGAAAGGTCGATCCAAACCGGCTTGAGGGTTGCCGGGGCCATCGTCTCCTCCATTTGTAACCTCTTGATCTACCGCGTAACCGCCGCGGATTCACCAATCCGGGCCCAACGCTCCGGCATTCTGGCACCCGGAACGATCCATTCGACCGCCCGTCGCGGTCCGTGCAGCGACAAAGTTCGGGCCAATCTCGACAAGGCCTATCCTTGCGTCGTACAACAGCGCTGGTAGCTCCCCACACCCGACTCAGCACAGAGTTCGGAACAGAACGCGCCGTCAAAGACAAAGGCGTAGTAACGTTTGGGTTCGCCTGCGCGGTTTTGAGGACAACAAAGGACGAATGGCAACCGAAGAACTGAGCCCGGCAGACGAGTCTCTGGACTGGAAACAGGTTGAGCCCCAGCGGAAATTGCCGCTGGAAATCCTGAAGTCGGAGCCCGAGCCGGAAGACGCCACCGCCGTTGACGAGCCCGCGCCGGATGGCGCCGAGGGCATCGTCGCTCCGTCGCGCCACTTGCGGATCGGGAATCCTTTCTCGGGCATCCGTCTCAACCTTCACATGCCTCACGCTTCCAGTCGCCTGCGGTTTACCAACCCGCTTGCGGGCCGCACCGTCCACCTTCCCGAGAATCCGCGGGCCCGGCTGGGGCTTGCCTTCGCGGCCGGAGCGGCGGTGACGCTCTTCCTGATGGCGACCATCGCCGTCGTCGCCTTCACCGCGTCTTCGGGCAAAGTGATCACCGGCGTGCACATCGGGTCTGTGGACGTCTCAGGATTGAACCGCGACCAGGTCATAGCCAAGGTGCAGAGCTCCTACGCCTACCTGGATCAGGGCAAAGTCTCGGTCGAGACTCCGCTGGGCCAGGCATCCATCACCTACCAGGAGGCAGGCCGCCAGCCGGACGTCGAGGCGATGGCAGACGCGGCGATGTCCGTCGGACACGGCGGCAATCCTATTGCCGACGCGGTCTCAATCCTCCGAGCCACAATCGGCGGCACGGCTTTACCGGTGATCGTCCGAGTGGACCCAACGGCCGTGGCAAAGCATCTGCGAAGCCTGGTCGGGACGAACAGGATTCTTCCGGTGGACGCCCGAGTCGCCTCCCTGAACGGCGTTTTTGTGGTGTCCAAGTCGGCGACCGGTTTTGGTGTGGACGAGAAGGCCGTTGGCAACAAGATCCTCGACCGCCTCGCCCAGGCCGACGCTCCTTCGGAATTCACGGTCTCCGGCTCCTTTGTGACGCTGCAACCGCAAGTCACCGATAAGGACGCCCAGGACGCATTGACGGCCGCCCAGAGGATGGTCACAGACGTTGACCTGCTTTGGGCCGACACAGCACCGGCCGCATCGGTGGCGCCGGCCAAGTCCGCGGCTGCGAGTGGCGCCCTGCCGGCCGGAACCTATCGCATCGACGCTGCCACGATCCGCAAGTGGATCGTCTTCAGCACCCGTGACGGCGGCGCCTACGGTCCTCTGGCAGACATGTCCAAGATGCAGGCCTTCCTCTCGAATCTGTCCGGAAAGATCGGTGCGGCGCCGATCGAGCCGTCTGTCGTCTACGACAAATCGGGTAAGCCGGCCAGCCTGGCGGGCGGCAAGGACGGCACGGGCATCGACCTTGCAGCTACGTCGCGGGCAATCCAGGCTCACCTGGACGAACTGGCCGTGGGCAAGGCATCGACCGTCCCTGTGACCATCATCGTTGCCCCGGTTCCACCGAAGGTTACGATGGCCAGCCTCAACGGCATCGTTGTCATCGGCTCGTGGACGACTGAGTACTACCCGGACATCAGCAACGGTCAGGGCGCCAACATCGCCGTCCCGGCGACGTTGCTCAACGGCAAGATCGTGGCCCCGGGCCAGCAATTCAGCTTCCTCGCGGCGATGGGGCCAATCGACGAAGCCCACGGTTTCAAGAAGGGCGGCGTCATCGCCAGCGGCAAGAGCGATCACACTGGCGCGATGGGCGGTGGCATCTGCTCGGCCTCCACGACCGCGTTCAACGCCGCCATGAGAGCGGGCCTCGAGATCGACGAGCGGCATGCCCACGCCTTCTACATCGACCGCTATCCGGTTGGGCTGGACGCATCCGTGTATGTGGATCAATACAAGACCTGGGACATGAAGTGGACCAACGACACTCCCAACCCGATCGTGATCCGCTCCTACACCACTCCCGGGCGAACCAGCACCATGGTCGTCGAGCTGTGGAGCCTGCCGGTGTCTCGAACGGTCACGCTGAGCACCGCATACAAGGCGAACGTCATCAAGGCGATAAACACCACCCAGTACACCACCAAGCTGGCTCCGGGCGACTGGGGTTGGCAGGAGACCGCGTCGGACGGATACGAGACGTCCCGAACCCGAACCGTCACCGACGCTAACGGCAAGGTCATACACAAGGACACGTGGAACTCCAAGTACATCAAGGTTGACGGGCTGAAGCTCATCGGGGTCAGTGCTACGCCGGTCCCAGTCCCAACCCCGACGCCCACCCCAACAGCGGAAGTCGTAAGCCCCTCGAAGCCGGAACTCGCCACGCGCCAAACGACGCTCGGATGAGGGTCCTATTCATCGGCGGGAGCGGCCTCATAAGCAGCGCCTGCACCGACCTGGCGCTTATGCGCGGCCTGGATGTCGTCCTTCTGAACCGTGGCAACGACTCGGCCCGGTTTGCCGGAGCAACGACGTTGGTCGCCGACACGCGCGACGAGGCAGCGATGGAACGCGCTCTGGCCGGCCGACACTTCGATGCGGTCGTCGACTGGATCGCCTACACCCCCGCGGACATAGAGCGAGCTCTACGGCTGTTCACCGGCAAGACCGGGCAGTTCGTCTTCGTGAGTTCCGCAAGCGCATACCAGAAGCCGCTCGAAGGCTGGCTTATCACGGAAGCCACACCCCTTGAGAATCCCTTCTGGGATTACTCGCGCGGCAAGATCGCCTGCGAGGAGCGCCTCATGTCGGCCCACAGCCGGGACGGCTTCCCCGTGACGATCGTGCGGCCGTCGCTCACTTACGGCGACACACAGATTCCGCTGGCAGTAAACAGCTGGGCCAAGCCTTACACCGCCGTCGCCCGGATGCGCGCCGGCAAGCAAATGGTCGTGCCCGGTGACGGCACATCGCTGTGGACGATCACCCACAACAGCGACTTCGCCGTTGGTCTTGTCGGCCTGCTGGGACGGCAGGAGGCGATCGGAGAAGCCTTCCACATCACATCCGACGAAGTCCTGACCTGGGACCAGATCTACCGTCGTACCGCCGCCGCGTCCGGCACCGAGGCTCGGATCGTCCATATCGCCTCGGACTTCATCGCCGCTTGCATGCCCGAGATGAGCGGCTCGCTGATCGGCGACAAGGCTGCCAGCGCAGTCTTCGACACGACCAAGATCAAGCGCCTTGTTCCCGAATTCGGAACACGGACACCGTATGCGGAGGGAATCCGCCGCACGATCGCCTGGTTCGATGCCGATCCTGCCCGGCGGCAGATCGACGTCGAGATGGACGCCCGCCTGGACAGCCTGATAGCAGCCTACGAGCAAGGTCTGGCGGGCGCCCTGAAGTCCTTCGCCGCGAAGGCCTGAAAGAGGCGAATCGGGGTCGCAACCGACGGTGCGCTGCGCTAGGCTCAACGCAACACGGCAGTCATGCGGCCGCCGGCGAAGGGGAGACAGATATGGCGACAGCCAGACGACTCTATCTATACGGAGTCTCGGCCGCGGCCCTGAGCATGCTGATAGGCGCTTCGGTCGCGATCGTGCATCTGCTTCTGAGCAAGGTCGGCGTGGGGCCGCAAGGCTTTGCCGGCGACCCGCTGTTCACCGACTTCGACCGAGAGGTGCTGGCCGGCGCCATCCCGGTGGTTGCTATAGGCCTGATTCTCTGGTTCTCCCACTGGTTCCTGGTGGAACGCATGGTCCGCAGGCAGGACGACGAAGGTGCTGCCGAGCGCGCCTCCATCGTGCGGTCCTTCTACTTCAGTTCCGTCATGTGGCTCTCGCTGGTGGTGGCCGCTGGGGTTGCGGTCCAACTGCTTAGCAAGTGTCTGGGCAACATCGTCGACAGCGCTACGCCTTCGTCGTACTTATACATCACGAGCATCTCCTCATTGGCGTTCTCCTACGTCGATGACGCCTGGTCGCTCGCGGTAATCCTGGTGGCTCTGGGAGCATGGGCGTACCACGCTCTGATCCGCGCTCGCGATCTTCGCCGTGGAACCTTCATCGGCGGCGCTGCCGCCTGGGTCTCACGCTTCTACCTCTATGGGGCAGTTCTTATGGGACTCCAGGCAGTCCTGACCGGCGCCTCCGGGATCATCTCGACATTCGGGTCCGAGCTGTTCAAGAACAACTCCAACAGCATGCTGAGCGCTTCGTCCACACCCGAGTGGGTGCGCCCGGTGATTGCAGCCCTGGTCTCCATCTTGATTTGGGGCATCGTCTGGCTGCTCCACCTCTTATACGCCAACCGATTGCGCTCCGGCCGCGGCGAGGCAACCGAGCAGAACAAGGCGGAGCGGACTTCAAAGGTGCGCCTGGCCTTCTTCATGGTCGTCGTGTTCATGGGCGTTATGACCGTCACCTCAAATCTGGCCCCCAGCCTGGGCTGGCTCCTGGACAAGCTCTTCGGCGACAACATCGACTCGACGAGCCTGGGCTATTTGGTGGTCGTACCGCCTCTTGCCGCTCTTCCGGCCGTCGCGGCCTGGTTCCTGCATCGACGGCGTGGCATCTCCGAGTCGGCCGAGAACGCAGCCGGGCCTTCGGGCCGGCGCATCTCGAGCTACGTGGTCGCGCTTGTTGCCGTCGCCGCCCTGGCGTCGGGCGTCGCCGAATCCCTGGCCACCATCTTCGGCGAGTGGTTTAGGACATCCAACGGTGCACTGGACCAGTTCAGCTATCAGCCGGCCTTCGAAGCCTGGAAGAGTCAGCTCGCGTTCGGTCTGGCGATTGTCATCGTCGGCCTAGCCTTCTGGATCTGGCCCTGGTTCTCCTCGCAGCGTCGTCGCCGTGAGGATGGCGAGATCGGCTCGACATCCCGATCCTTCTACCTCTACTCCATCACCGGTGTATCCATCCTGGGCGGCGCCGGGAGCCTGGCGGTGATCGCGTTCCTGTATCTCCGCCTGGCCCTAGGACTCACGGACAACAGCATCGGATCCGAAATCAGCACTCCGCTGGCATTGCTGCTGGTAGGGGTTGTCATGTTTGCCTTCCACTCCCTCGTTATCCGCGGCGATTCGAGGCCGCGCCTCAGCCCGCCGCCGGCCATGCCGATGGCACCGACTTGGCCGGGCTCGCCCGGCTATCCGGGAAACGCCGTGTATCCCGGACCCGGCGCCAACCCGCCGGCCGCTCAGATGTACGGCGCGCCGCAGGGCTATCCGCCGGTCGCGCCCATGTACGCACCTCCGGGCTATCAGCCCGCGGCTCCGGTAGCACCGGCTGAGGTCCCCGCGGCGCCCGCAGCTCCGGCGGTGGCTCCGGTCGCGCCTTGGGCGGCCCGGCCCGTACCCTGGGTCACGACCCCGGCCGACGCCACTCAGGTGGCACCGGCCGGACCGGCCCCGGCGCCCACGCAGACCGAGGCGGCCCCGCCTGCTCCCCCGGTTGACGATTCGCCGGAGACAGGCGCCTAGCCCGCGTCTCCAGACAGAACTCAGAAGAGCCCGGGCTGTGAAGCCCGGGCTCTTCTGTCATTCTCAACAGGATCCAGTACAGCCACAAGGAGACCCATGCCATCCGCCGACAAGGTTCGCTGGGGCATCCTCGGCCCAGGCGGCATCGCCAACAGGACGATCCAGGATGCCGGCCGAGCGTCCAACTTCACCGTTGTCGCGGCCGGCAGCAGGAGCATTGAGCGCGCAACGGAGTTCGCCGCGAAACACGGGATCGTCCGGGCCTACGGCTCCTATGAGGACCTGCTGGCGGACCCGGCGGTCGACGCCGTGTATATCGGCGTCCCGAACTCGTTGCACCACTCAATGACGATGATGGCGCTGAGGGCCGGTAAGCACGTTCTCTGCGAGAAGCCATATACACGCTACCCCGAGCAAGTGACCGAGGCCTTCGACGCCGCCGACACAGCGGGGCTGTTTCTGATGGAAGCGTTTATGTGGCGCCACTCCCCGCAAACGCGCCGTTTCATGGATCTGCTGCCGCAGATCGGAGAGCTGCAGTCCATCAGGGCCGCGTTCAGTTTCGCGATGTCCAAGACGAGCGACGTGCGACTCGAACCCGGCCTGGAGGGCGGCGCCCTCATGGATGTGGGTTGCTACGCGGTGAGCGGCGCGCGCCTTCTTGCCGGCGTGGAACCGGTTCGAGTCTTCGGCGAGCAGGTCCTTGGACCCAGCGGCGTCGATACGCGCTTCTCAGGGATCCTACGATTCCCGAGCGGTTTGGTCGCGGAGATCCAGGCCGGCTTCACATCCACGGCGCGATCTATTGAGGCGGTCGGCAGCGACGGCACACTCCTGTCGCGCGACCCATGGCAGGGCCAGCTCGGCGGCATCGAACTCAACGGCCGGGCCGAACCCTATGCCCTGGACGACCATTACCGGCTGGAGATGGAGAACCTGAGCGCGGCAATTCTGGGCAAGGCCGAGCCACTACTGGGTCGAGCGGATGCGATGGGCCAGGCGCGAACGATCGAGGCGCTCTACAAGTCGGCCGAAACGGGCGAGGCGGTTTCGCTGTAAGGACGAGACCAACACCGGCCCGGCTTCCGCCTCGCGGATCCGCGAAGGCGACGTGCTCGACAACCTCGGTGGCGGTTACCACGGGACCAACTTCAACGTCTGCATGGTCGGCGGCGAAATCTATCCCAAGTGAAGTGCCCGGCCCCCCTACTCCTCCAGCGTCGAGATATCGCCCTCCGGCAACCCCTGCGCGCGAGCCTTCAGGACGCGGCGCATGATCTTGCCGGAGCGCGTCTTGGGAAGCTGATCGACAAACTTGATGTCCTCCGGCTTGGCGATCGGGCCCATCTCGTAGCCGACGTGCTTACGTAGCTCCTCGGCCAGTTCGGGCGAAGCGGTGTAGTCGTTGCGAAGCAGGACGAAGGCGTGGATTGCCTGGCCCTTGATGTCGTGGGCCTTCCGAGCCCGGCCTCGGGGTGACATCGGCTGTCTGCATGGCACGAACCCTTCCACTCACGGCGCTCGCCGCCGCAGAGTCTGGTCCACGAACCCGGTGATCGGCGCGCCTCTCCGCAGCGTAGGCCGACGCGCAGAGAGGTCCATCCGGCGAGGCCGATGTCTCGCCCCGCACTACGCCCCTATCCTATGCATCAAGGAGGCCACCAGTTGTCCGACCCCAGCAGATCCGCACACCTCACATTCCATGCCGCGCCGGATCGGTACGACGCGATGGAATACCGCCGTAGCGGCAACAGCGGCCTCAAGCTTTCGGCCCTCTCGCTCGGCTTCTGGCACAACTTCGGGCCTACCGTGCCGCTCGAGCGGCAGCGGGCGATCGTCTGCCGGGCATTCGACCTGGGCGTCACCCACCTGGACCTGGCCAACAACTACGGCCCTCCCGGTGGCTCGGCCGAGGAAAACCTCGGCCGAATCCTCGAGATGGATCTCAAGGCTCACCGCGACGAGCTGATCATCTCCACCAAGGCCGGCTGGGGCATGTGGCCCGGGCCGTACGGGAACTTCGGCTCGCGCAAGTACCTGCTCGCCAGCCTGGACCAGAGCCTCAAACGGATGGGCCTGGACTACGTCGACATCTTCTACCACCACCGCCCGGACCCGGAGACTCCGCTCGAAGAGACGATGGGTGCGCTGGCCTCGGCCGTCCACCAGGGCAAAGCCCTGTACGCCGGAATCTCAAGCTACCAACCGGCCGAGACGCATGCCGCCATCCAGCTTCTTCGCGAGATGGGCGCACCGCTCCTCATCCACCAGCCCAGCTATTCGATGCTGAACCGCTGGATTGAGGATGGGCTACTGGACGTTCTGGGAGAGGCACAGGTCGGCTGCATCGTCTTTTCGCCGCTGGCCCAGGGCCAGCTGACGGACCGTTACCTGAACGGCATTCCCGCCGGATCCAGGGTGACTCATTCGCCGTTCCTCACCGAGGAAGGCGTGGAAGAGAATCTGCCGCGCATCCGGGCCCTCAACGAGATCGCCGCCGGACGCGGCCAGACCCTGGCCCAAATGGCTTTGGCATGGACGTTGCGCGATCCACGAGTGACTTCCGCTCTCGTCGGAGCCAGCTCGGTCGAGCAGCTCGAGGACAACGTCAAGGCGCTGGAGGCCGCGCCGCTATCGCCGGACGAGCTCGCGGCGATCGACAAGGTGCTCGGCGGCCAGAACTAGAGGATGGACCGCAGACCGCTGCTGTCGCGTGATACCGGAGACCTATCGTCTCAAGCAGGTTACTCTACGTTTGTTCGAGCGGGGGGAGAGAGAACGAGAATGGCCGGCGCAGAGATAGACCTGGTAGAGCAGATACTTGGGCCGGAGTTGGCCGCCGATTGGGCGGCTCCCGAGCCGAGCGAGGCGAAACTCGCTCCAGTGTCGGAAGAGAAGAACTCCGGCGTCGCGAGACCACGCCTTCGAAGGAGATTCCGTCCGCGGCTCCCAGCACGCCCGCGCGGGAAGGCAGTCGGCTTCGCCGTCACATTCGTCATCGGCGCGGCCGCCAGCCTGGCCGTCCTTGCCGGCGTGGCAGCGGTGGCCTTCAATGCCCAGTCCGGCCGCGTGGTCTCAGGCGTGCACGTCGGCTCGCTCGACGTGTCCGGTCTGACGCGCGACCAGGTGATCGCCCGGCTGAAGGCCACCTACGCCTACATCGGTGAAGGCAAGATCACCGTGACGACGCCCTCCGGGGAGAAGACGGCCACCTACCAGCAGCTGGGCCGGACCGCCGACATCGAATTGATGGCGGATGAAGCAATGCAAGTTTCCCACTCGGGCGACGCGATATCGGACGCTGTCACGATGCTGAGGTCCGCCGTCGGTGGCAAGACAATCCAGGTCGCCGTCCGCATCGACCCGGCGGCCGTGGCGACCAGCGTGCACCAGATGTCGAGCGCCAATGTGCTGCCCGTTGATGCGCAGGCATGGGTGAACGCCGGCACATTCGGACATTCGGGTTCGGTGCTGGGCTCCAGCATTGACGAGAATGCCATCTCGGCAGCGGTCGTCGCGAAGCTGACAGATCCAGACGCATCGCCCGACTTCCATGCCGGTGGGGCCATGGTGGCACTCCAACCCCGAGTTACCGAGGCAGACGCGCAGGCCGCCATCGCCGATGCTCAGAAGATGCTCGTCGATGTCCGGCTGATCTTCGCCAACTCCTCGAGTGATCCCAAGACGTGGACCGTCAGCGCCGACACAATCATCAACTGGATCGTCTTCGGCACGACCAATGACGGTAAGTACAGACCGACTGCCGACCCAACGCGGATGCAGGCATATCTGGGCGGGATCGCCCCCCAGCTCGGGACCGCGGCCGTCGAGCCGACGATCGTATTCAACAGTGCGGGCAATCCGGCGAGCGTACAGGGCGGTAGCAACGGCTCCACAGTCGACGTTCCGGCGACCGCCCAAGCCCTGGCCACTTACCTGGACGAGCTCGCCGGCGGCCACCAGCTCCTGTTCGCTGTCACGGCCGTAACAACCCCCGTGCCGCCGAACCTCTCGGCCACGACGCTGAAGAACCTAGTCAACATCGGCAGCTGGACCACCACGTTCTATCCGGATGTCAGCAACGGCAATGGAGCCAACATCCGGATGCCGGCCAAGTACCTGAACGGTCAGATCGTGCCCCCGGGCAAGCAATTCAGCTTCCTAAGTGCCGTCGGCCCGATCGACGTCGCCCATGGATTCGCGATGGGTGGCGTAATCGAGAATGGCAAGAGCGATCACACCGGCGCGATGGGCGGCGGCATCTGCTCCGCCTCGACGACTGTCTTCAACGCGGCCGCGCGGGCCGGACTGCAGATCGACGAGCGCCACGCCCACTTCTACTACATCAACCGCTACCCGCAAGGACTGGACGCTACCGTCTATTCCAATGGGTATCAGGTCTGGGACATGAAGTGGACCAACGACACGCCCAATCCGATCATCATCGTGTCCGGGTCAACCTATGGCTCCAAGAGCACGATCACCGTCCAGCTATGGAGCCTGCCGATCAATCGCCAGGTCACATTCAGTGCACCACACAAGGACAACGTCAACAAGGCCAGCGACTCCACGGTGTACACGACCACTCTGGCGCCGGGGGTTGAGAACCGTTCCGAGTATCCGGACGACGGCTTCGACACCTCGGAGACTCGGACGGTCACCGACTCGACCGGCAACGTGATCCATAAGGAAACGTGGGTATCCCACTACGCCCGAGTCAACGGCGTTCTGCTGGTTGGAGCCCCGGCGTCCGGTGGAGCGGAGGTCCCTGCGCCGAACGATCCTACGCCGGCCCCGGCCGTGCTGCCTCCCGGCAGCGCGTCGGCCCAGGCTCCCAGGCGACGCCCGTCGCCCCAAGCCTAGCCCCTAACCCGGACCAACCGGTCCGGCGATTGTGCCGACGACGGCATCGGCCCGGTACGACTTAGCTACTCCACCGTACGCAGGATCTGCTCGATCGAGGCCAGGCGCACGCGCAATTCGGCAACGTCCACAGCGGCGCGCTGCTGGGCATCGAGGGTCTTTTCTGCAAGCTGCTCATAACGCTGAACGAGCTGCCGCATCTCCTCAGCCTGCGACGCGTCGAAGCCTCCCTTTCGCCACTTGGGCACGGCGTCGATCACGACGGCGAAGACGGTAAATGCCACTCCGGCCAGGCCGAGGACCAGGATGACGGCCGGCCATGTCCGCGTTTCCATTCTCAGTGCTCCTTTGCTGCCGAGCCCAGTTCCGGGCCAGACTTGGTAAGTGTCCTGGCCGCCTCGGCGATTGCCTGTGCGGTCAGTTGGAAGTTGAAATCGGCGACTTCGAAGTACTTCATGGCCTTGCCGTCGTCGGACAGCTCCAGCGTGCCGACGATCAGGCCGACTTCCTCGAGCCGCTGCAAATGCATGTGAACAAGCGGGCGGCTTACCCCGATCTCGCGCGCCAGGTGACTGACGTAGTCACGGCCACCGGCCAGTTCCGCCACGATTCGAAGACGTATTGGGTTGGCCAGGACGGCCATGATTTCGACCAGTTCATCGCCGGTCGGCGGATCCTTCGTTGGGATCTCCTTTCATATGTAAGGCGTGGCTTACAGGTGTAAGGCTAACATGCAGGCGGCGGGGGGGCAATAGGGTCGGAGACTCTCGGCCGTGCTGCCTCCCGGCGCCACATCGGCACAGTCCAGGGCGGGCGGCCTGGACCAACTCTCAGCCCGGGGCGACCGGCGGCGATCCTGCCAGATGTCAACCCGGGCAACGCGGCGCCGGATGCTGCGGGGCCGCGAGCCTGCCAGTGCCTCGAAACAGTGCCGGATGCCCGCCAGAAGCTTCAGATGGCCGCCATCTTCGCCCGATTCGACGCATGGTCGGGTCGGTTCCGGCTGGCGACCGCCGACAAGCCTGCCTCGCGTTGCGGGGGTTCGCATTTGTCATGAAATGCGGCTCGACGGTGCGTCCCTGCTCCCGCCGTCGCCCTACTCCCGCCCCCGACACTCCGGGAAGTGATTGGGCGGCCGGAGACCCGCACGCGTGCCTTGGCGGTGCAACAAGAAAGCCCGGGACCGCCGGGCAATCCCGGGCCATCAGTGGCGGGCGCGCGTCGCCTACACGACGGCGAGGGCCGAACCCCGATCAACCCACCGCCAGGCGGTCCACACGATAAAGACCAGGCAGGCGATCTCGATCACCGAGAAGAAGGTGTAGTAGGTGGTCGGCGTCCCGACGGCGAACGACCCGAACTGAACGACGGTCATGAACGCGCCGGCAATGACGTTGGCCCAGCGGTTGGGCCGGTTCTTGAGCACACGGGAGAGGAGAACCATCGCGATCGGGATCTCCATCAACAAGGAGGCGGCGAGGAGCGCGTCCGGCGAGAGGTTCGTGATGAACGTCCGGTCGTAGAGCCCCAGCACGTCGCAGTACAGGTAGTTGAGCAGCATGAACACCCAAAGGGTGGAGAGCCGCATCCTAATATCCGACATGGTCTTGGTCCTTTCTGTCTAGCAGGCCGCTGGGCCGACCGTGCTGTACCAGGCACGGAAGATCCGCTTGGCGGCATCGAACACGCTGAAGGCGATGAGTAAGAGCACGAGAGGGCTTCCCGCAGCCAACCATCCGGTTGCTCCGAGCCTCTCCAGGAATATCGGATTGAACAGCTGGCCGGTACCTAGCAGATAGACCTGAACGCCGCTGCTCGCGACCGTGAGCAGCGTGATCGCGGCGGCAATCGGGACGGACCAGGCGCCGCGGACGAGCTTGATGAGCTCGACGACCATCCAGGCGACCGCCAGAGCGATGGCCAGCGGGATCCAGACAGACCAGAGGGCGGGGTTCATGACGGGTATGGCCGCGCCGCTCGCATCAGTGAACGGCGACATGGACCGCTGTATGAAGACGATGGCGATGCCGATCGAGCCGCCGACGAGCGCCTCTACAGCGTCGCTGGCTCGCACCGTTCGAGCAGATGTTTCTTTCGGGAGCCGGGCCGGCGTCCATGTGACCGCCATGCCGAGCTCGGTCGTCCACTCGGGCGGCTCGCCGGTGACCTCCCTGGCAGTCTCGGCCGCCTCGACGACTGCATAGCCGACGGTAGTCCAGAAGCCGGCCATCATGCCGACGAACAGGGCTGCGGCAGTCGAGATCACAAGCGCGGAGCCGACTGAATCGCCGGCCGCCAGCCAGACCGCCAGGAGAACCGCCCACACGGTCGGGATGCTGAAGACGAGAACGATCCCGAGCGTCCTGATATAGGCATGAAAGAAGCGCGGGCCTATGAGGTACCGCTGCGGGCCGGCATAGGCGGCGGCAAGCCGGGCCGGATCGCCCAATTCTGTCAGGGCGGCGATCTCGGCGGCGTCCGGCCCATCGCCCCTGGCGACACGGGCATCCACGTCGTCCCCGATCGAGGCGCGCAGTTCGCGCTCCAGATCGCCGCGCGATTTCTCCGGCACGGATCGCAGCGTCGCCGCGATGTATCTATCTGTGAGGGTTGTCATTTCGGATCTCCTTCGGAGTCGAGCAAGCGCAGTGCGGCGCCCAGCTCCTCCCATTCGGTTCGTAGGCGGCGGGTCATCTCGACCCCCGCCGGACTCGTGCGGTAGAACTTGCGGGGCCGTGCCTCTGTGGTGTCCCACTCGCTCACGAGCAGGCCCTGAGCCTCGAGCCGGCGCAACAACGGATACAGGGTGTTTGCCTCGACCGGGACGCCGGCCTGGGCCAGAGCGTCCAGCAAGCCGTAGCCGTAGCCGGGCCGCCGAAGTGCCAGCAAACAAGCCAGGACCACGGTGCCGCGGCGGAGTTCTTGTGTGTGCGTTGCCAGGAATTCGTTGTCGCCCATGCCGGACACTATAGTGTGTATCACACAGTATCGTCAAGTACATGATAAGGGCGGACCGGTGCTGGTCCGTCGGCGGTCCCTGTCGACACGGACGGTCGCAGGCGATTGGCGATACCCTTGGCCAGATGCAGGGGAACAACGAGAACCCGATCCGGGCAGTCCGCCCAACTTCCGATCGGTCGCTCCTTCGTCCCGGCGTGCCGGCACTTTGCGGCCTTGGCGCGCTCCTGGTCTTCCTCATCGGGATAACCGGTCCGTCGCTCTGGATCGATGAAGGCCACACGTGGAACTACGCCACGGAGCCGCTCGGGACGATGCTGGGCGGGGTGGTCGGCTCCACGAACGCGGTCGAGGCCGCCTACTACGTTGTCATTCACTTCTGGATCGGCCTCGCCGGAACAAGCGAAGTTGCCCTGCGCCTGCCGTCGGCGGTCGCCATGGCGCTGGCCGTCTGGTTGGCATCGAAGACGGCGGCAGACGCGGCCGGTAATCGCGCTGCATTCGTGGCCGGGTTCGTGATGATCGCCCTTCCCGGCGTCACTCGGTACGCGCAGGAGGCTCGGCCGTACGCCTTCGCAGTCGCCGCGGTCGCGCTGTCCACTTTCCTGCTCTATCGAGGCCTGACCCGGAGCGGACGCCGCTGGTGGGTGGGCTACGCGGCCGCGCTCGCGATCGTGGGCTACTTCCACTTGCTGTCCCTTCTGGTCGTGCCGGGGCAACTCGCGCCCATGCTACTCATCGACCGATCCCGGTGGCCAAGCTTCGCGGCAGCCGGCGCGGCGGCCGCCGCGGCCGTCCTGCCCGTCGCCATCCTGGGCTTCGTACAACGCGGTCAGATCGCCTGGATACCGCCCGTTCAATTCGACTACCTCTGGAACGGCTTCGCCGTCATTACGGGAAGCCTGGCGGTCACGGCCGCCATCGCGGCGACCGCCCTCGTCGGTAGTCAAGACCGGCGGCTGATGGCGCTGGGCCTCGGTACTGCCCTGGCAACGCCGGTATTGCTGTGGACCCTTGGCTGGCTCGCCCCCCTATATCTCGGGCGATATCTGCTGGGCGCGGCGCCGGGCATCGCGATCCTGAGCGCCGGCTCCCTGACGACCGTCCGAACCGCACGGCTGGTGGCTCTCGGCGTAATCCTGGTAGTCCTGGTGTGGCCCCAGCAGGTCGCCTACAGAACGGCCGCCGCCCACAACCAGGACTACCGCGGCGCGGCTGATCTTGTAGCTACCGACTGCTCGGCCCGAATCAGCTACGACGGCATGTCCAGGGACGCGATGGTCTACTACCTGCAGCAGAAGCCTTGCGCGCCCTCCGAATCGGCGCCGGCCGACCACCTCTGGGTCGTTCAGGCAGCCGGTCCGCAAGCGACCGAACCGGGCTAGAGCCTGATCAAGAGCGCCGGATTCGGTATGGCGATCGTCACGTACTGGGTGGCCGAGTAGCGCCCGGGCATACGGGTACGTTCCTGCGTGGTGGGACGGAATTCCGAACCGTGGCGCTTATACTTCGGCGCGCCCAGACTCGTCCCGACGAGGAGAGGCACGGGCCCAGTAACCTCCCACCGGCGCGGCGTCCCAATACGGTCGCCCAAAGCCATCGCGCAAGGCAATGGCTCACTGTCGCGTCGGGCCTAATGGCGAGCCCACCTCCCGGCAGCCGGGGCATGCATTTGCCCACCGAGGTACCCATGGCACTGAACGCAGTCGTGTTCCCGATCCTGCCCGGAAAGACCGCAGAGTGGCGTGCCTTCATCGATGAACTCAACGGTCCGCGGCGCTCCGACTTCGTCGAGTCCCGCATCGCGGTTGGCGCGCGCGAACGCACATTCCTCCAGTCGACCCCGATGGGCGATGTGGTCATCGTCACCCTGGAGGGCGACGATCCGGGGCGCTCCTTCGGCCAGATGATGAGTGCCAAGGACGCCTTCACTCTCTGGTTCCTCGAACGTGTGAAGGCGATCCACGGCGTCGACCTCTCCGTGCCGATGCCGCCCCCGTCAAGCCTGGTGATCGATTCGAGCGCGGTGAAGAGGCTGGTCGGCTAGCCGAGAAAACAGTCTGGATAGTCGGCCGGACCGACTGCCTCCATACGCGGACATATATCGATGACGTCGCCAGAACCGTCGTTGCGGTCGCGGACGACCCGCAGACATGGGGTCGAGCCTGGCACACGCCGTCCAACGAGCCACACACAATCCGCGATGTCCTGGACGACCTGGCGCGTCAAGCCGGGGTCCGGCGGCCGACCGTCCGGACGCTTCCCTACTCCGCCCTATACGCCCTGGGTTTCGTTTCGCCTCTGATGCGCGAGATCCGCGAAACCCAGCACGAGTTCCGCTCGGACTTCGTAATGGATTCGTCCGCGGCCCAACGGCAATTCGGACTGAGTCCGACTCCGTGGGATGGCGTCATCCACGCGATCCTCGAGGAGCACCGTCCCTCCGGAGACGCCTGACGCCGAAACGCCCAGATCACTCTGGGCGTTCATGGCATCGATATTCGGGTTGGTTCGGGTGAACCGCTGAGGCCTTCCTCGCCTTGCGGACGATGCCGCGTCCTTGCGGCACCGGTCGATGACTTCGACAAATGAGTTATCGGCAGAATCCGGCGCTGGCTGAGGAGGTGGCAATTGATGCCTCAGTCGATGCCCACCTGCCATGCCCGGCGGCGGATGCATTCACCGAAGATGGCGTCGCCCTCGCCGGGCGCTCGGCTCGCAGAACAAACTCGCAGATCGGGCGCCTGCAGCTCTACGCCGCTCGAATCGCCAGGCTGAAGCCGTCGCCCGCAGATACCGCCTTGAAGTCGACGAGCCGCCAAGGATGGGCGGCCTCACCCCGCCGCTGACCGCCGCCCCACGCGATGACATCCCCGTCGGCGCGCAGGGCCACAGCGTGGAAGGCGCCTGCCGCGATTGCGGTCACATTCGCCAGCCCCTCGGGTATGTCGAGCTGGCCGTACGTCCGGTCGCCCCAGGCCGCGACCGTCCCATCGGCGAGCAAAGCCAGATTGAAATCTCCCCCGGCCGAGATGGCCGTGGCGGGTCCGAGTCTCTGCGGCATATCCAGCTGGCCGCATGTGTTATCGCCCCATGCCACGATTGTTCCGTTTCGGAGCAACGCCAGGCCGTGGTACGCGCCGGCTGAAATCGCGACCACATCGGCGAGGGCCGGCGGGACCGACATCTCGCCCCGGCGATCATCTCCCCAGCCGACGACGATGCCGTCACCGACCAAAGCCAGAGCGAACCCATTGCCGGCCGCGATGGCAGTGACTCCGACGAGGTCCGGCGGAACATTGGTCTGCCCGAGGTCGTTCGCGCCCCAAGCTACGACTGTGCCGTCGGCGCGGAGGGCCAGGCTGAAGCCGTCTCCGGCGGCCACGGAGGTCACGCCGGACAGCCCGTCGGGCACGTCCGACTGGCGTACGGAATCGTCGCCCCACGCTCCGACATGGCCATACTCGTCAACCGCAAGAGCGTGATCCGCGCCCGCCGCGATCGCCACGATGGCGCTCATCCGGATGGGCTCGCTGCCGGCTGGTTGCGGCTCGGCGCCCCAACCGAAGATGTCCTCCGGGGCTCCGCGCCCGTAGCCCAGGGCGTCCCGGGCGGCCGACCATACCGGCGTCGCGAAGGCCAGCAGCATCAAGAGGCCGCCGGCCAACTCGCTCGCGGATTCGGGCGCGACGACCCAGCCGCCGCTTGCAAGTACGCTCGTCGTGCCGCTCCCAAACGGATCGCCGACCCATATCCGGACGAGCGCGCCGGCAGCCAGCAGCGCCGCTCCGACCGCGGCGCATTGCCAGAATCGACTCTGCGCTTGCCCATCCACGATGGCAGACAGGCACGAGTAAGCCAATGCCAGCAAGGACGCTAGTTCCAGAGGTAGAGCCCAGGCGGTAATGATTTGAGTCAGAACGGACCCGCCCGGAGCGACCGCGGATGGCAACCATCGGGTGGCATTGGCAACCATCGTCACTGCTGTGAGGACTGCGACAAGCCTGGCCATGTTCGCGGGCGTCATTCGGCCGCCGCGGGCACGCTCCAACCCATACGCGACGATCGCCGGACCCGCGCAGGAAACCACCGCGACCACGGCTATAGCCGCCGCCGGGGCATCCCCGAACTGGCCCGCTAGACCCGGTGATCGCCGCATCATCCACCAGCCAAGACCGGCCATCACCGGCAGAGTCGACCAAACGACGGCTCCGGCAAACTGCAGCCTGATCGAGCGCCTGGCTGCGGCGCCCCAGAGCAAGACGCCGGCCGGAAGAAGGGTGATGGTGCAAGCGGATCCGAGTCGCAGGATCAGATCCACGACGATCGCCTGGGACCAGCCGCCGGCCGACGCTGCGTCCACGAGCATCGTTGCGGCCTGGGTCACGGCGAGCAGGATGAAGAAGATCATCACCGGCGTGGCATGGTCCAGCAGACGACGCAGATGGTGAACGGCTCGAACTGGCCGTGGCGGTGCCGGGTAGACGCGACGGCCGTCCAGCCAGTCCTCGAGGATCAACCCGACGGATGGCATGCTCTGTTCGCGCCATTCATCGTCGTTGAGTCGCAGGAGCCGATCTCGGGTTGGCAGGTTGTCCTGATCCGGCAGATCGAGAATCAGGGTCGCCATCGACTCGCGCTCGTCTCGGAGCGTCACTGCCGACGGCCAGCCGTCGTTCCTTCTGGCTCGCTCCCGATGCTGGCGCACTCGCTAACCTCCGGAGCCGGATTCTAGACGTGTCCGAGACGCCTTTTCTACCGGTCTATTCGAGCCGGGGCGACAGGATGACAACCGCGGTCTCTCGCGATCTCAAGGCGGCATAGGCATCGAGACCTTTGTCATATACGGCCCATCTCGCCCACAGGCGCGGCCGCTCATCCTTGTCCGCCGCGTGTGCATGGACGGCTCGTGACCCGCCGGGCAGTTCGACGGTCACGTCGGGATTGGCCTGCAGGTTGAGCCACCAGGCGGGCTCCGGGTCGCCCCAGCCATTCATGGCCATCGTGACCAGATCGGAACCATCCTCGAAGTAGGCGAGGATCGCCTTTCGCTCCGCACCCGTGCGGCGTCCGACCGTCCGGAGGAGCATCATGCCGACGCCGTCGG
>DASVJA010000023.1:0-3675 GCA_036386115.1 Candidatus Limnocylindrales bacterium | reverse complement strand
AAGGGAGTGTCGGGCTCCCTAGTCTATCGGACCGCGACGCGGACGAGGTTCGCTGTGGTTGTCCGTCGTGCCCCACACGGGGCGTTTGTGCTTCAGGCGTTGCCCAGGCGCGCGGACAGCTTGGCGGCGAAGTCGGCCCGGACCGGTGCCACATCGTCGTGGGTCAGGCCGAGCTCGTTGGCGATCTCGTCGAGCGTCGCGTTCTCCATCGAATCGATCGAATCGTCGGCAGCGGCGATGTGATAGCAGGCGCGGAGCAGCCCGAGACGCTCCTCGGGGGTGGCGCGTTCGCTGAACTCGCGCGTGACCAGGTAGTCGCTCGTCGCGCCGGTTGCCATCGCCTGGAACTTGGCCATCTCGACGACGAGCACTGCCTGGGCCTGATCGAGTCCGACGGCCGCCAGCTCCATCTCCATGGCGGCGGTCTCGACATCGGTGATGACGAGGTTCGCGTTCGCGGCCCTGGCCAGAACGTACGCCATTCCTGCCAGCGAACGGGCCTTGTCGAGCGGCATGGCGTGGAGCCTCGAGACGATGCTGCGGACGGCCTCGGTCTCGCCGTCGAGGTCGGCCGGCATTGAGGCGGCTGCAGTCGAATCGCCGGGCCGGTTTCCCAAATAGCGCATGAACGACACGGGCTCTCCTACGAACTCAGGCGTGGGTGAACAACAGGTGGAGTTCCATGGTGCCGTGGTCGTCAACAGACAGCACCGAGAAGCTGTTGGGCTTCTGGATCGAGTAGTCGCCGAACACGACCGGCAGCGACCCGGTCACGGCAATGATGCCGCCCTGCCGCACCGCCTGAAGCGCGACCGTGACCGTCTTCGTTACGCCGTGGAGGGTCAGGGTTCCTGTCGCGCTGGCGCCGACTGAGGCGCCGCCCGCCGGCAGCGTGCCGAGGTCGATCGGTTGCGTGAGGGCGAACGTAGCCGTCGGGAACTTGTCGGATTCGATGGCCTGGCGCCGCAGCTGGTCGTCACGATGAGAATCGTCGCTTGCCAGCGCGGTCATATCGGCCGTGATGGTGACGTCGCTCACGGTGCTGCCGGTCAGCTTCATCGAGCCCGTGACCTTGGGTGTCCTTCCCACGGCGGTATGCCCGCCGACGCCGACCAGCTGTTCCTGGACGCGGTAGCCGACGAAGGAGGCGGTGCCGTCGGAGACAGTGCCCGACGAGGTATCGACATTCCAGGTGCCGTCCAGAGAGGCCGGTGCGGCGATGGCGGCACCGGTCGGAATTGCCGGCGCGCCGGAGGAGACCGCCGCCGGACCGGACGGACCCACAAGGATGTACCAGAGGCCGTAACCGCCGCCGATGATGGCGGCCACCGCCACCACTCCGACCACGAGAAGCAGCACACTGCGGTTGCGATGAGACGGCCTGCGCGGGAAGGCGGGGCTGGAGGAGAGCGGGGCGCTCATGGTTCGGACCTCAGGGGCGGGACTAGCCCGGACGAGCCCACGCACAGCGGACTCGGCAAGGAACCTATGACGAACCCCTGAAGTTCGGCTGAACGCAGTCGCATTGGCGTATCAGGTGGAACCAGGCGGCCGAGCAGGCCCCCTGGCCTCGTCCGGGTCCGGCTCGTTTGGGGTATGGCCCTCCGGCGGCTACTGGATATCCTTCTTCTGGCTCGGGCAACATCGCGCCCCCGAGGGCCACAAGAACCGCCTATTGGCGCCGCCCGGACGGCGGCATAGTTGGAGCGACCGATGCCGACCATCTCGTGGGATCCCTCAATGACGACGGGGGTTGAGGCTCTCGACAATCAGCACAAGCAGTTGATCTCCTGGCTGAACGATCTGCTCGGCGCCATGAGTGTCGGCCGCGGCCGGACCGAGGTCGCGAGCTTGCTGGACAAGCTCGGCGGGTACGCGGTCATGCACTTCGGAAACGAAGAAGAGTGCATGACCAAGTACAACTGCCCCGTTGCGGCGAAGAACGCCGCCGCGCACAAGGACTTCGTCGTGACCTTCGCGAGCTTCCGCGAGGAATTCGATCGGGACGGTGCCTCGGCCCATCTGGTCGTTCGTGTCGAGAGCGAGCTGATGCGCTGGCTGACGGGCCACATCAAACACATTGACACCCAGCTGGCTCCCTGCGCAAGGGATGTCGCATCCTAGACGGACGTGATTGGCGGCCCGACCGCGCGGCTGCTCCAAGCAGGCCGCTCGGCGGGAGGTGGGACTTTCTCCGGCCGCGCAGGTGAAGAAGTACGCCCGTAGGCATTGAGGTTTCTTCAGCAAACCACACCGGACTGCACCACATCCCTCGGGAATCGGCGCTCCAGACCAGACAACCACCCCAAAGGGTGGTTGTTTTGATGCCCGACACTGTGCCCCATGGCCCTGGGTATGGAGTTGGGGTCTGAGCGATCGTCATTGTCGCTCCCGAAATCGCAATCCCTCCCATCCCGTCCGGAGGAGCAACCATGCGTCCCTTCCATAGGCTGCGCAACGCGCTGCCACTCGTATTGGCCCTCGGCCTCGGCCTCGGCCTGTTCGCCACCACGCTCGCCTGGCAGGTCCCGCCGGCGGGCGCGTCCGGGTCACTCGACAATCAGGCGTCCGAGCTGGTCCGCCTGATCAACGGTGCTCGGTCGGCCAGCGGCAAATCGTCACTGACAATCGATGTATTCCTCGCGTCAAAGGCGCGCGACGGCGCGATCCCGTGTCCGGATGATGCCGCGAAGACGATTGCCGGCCGAGCTCGCGAAATGGCGGCCAGTGGCTCCATGTCGCACGACCTGCCCAATTGCGACACGGCGACGATGTCGTCGAAGACGTTCGTCAGCACTCTGCAGAGCGCCTGGGGTTACGGCAGTGTCGGCGAGATCCTGCTCGAGAACGGCGGCTATGGCAACGGCGCGTACCTGTACTCGGTGACCGGCTCGAAGAGGACGTGGATGACGTGGACGTACTCCACGACCGGTCACGGCATGATCGGCTGGAAGTCGTCGAGCAGCCACTGGGCCATCATCATGGGCGGCTACAGTCACGTCGGCTGCGGCGGCTGGTCGAGCGGCTCCACGTACTTCTACGACTGCCTGTTCTCAAAGGGCGGACCGACGCCCAGCGGACTCAAGTCGCCGCCCACGAAGTCGCCCTTCAGCAACCCGCTCCCGGCGACGCCAACACCAAAGCCGACGGCAAAGCCGCAGTCCGGCGGATCCGGGTCCTCAACCTCGTCCGGCAGCTCGACCGCAGGCCCAAGTGCCGGTGCCTCTGCCACTGCGGCGACGATTGAGTCACCCTCCCCGGATCCAGAATTCGCCGGGGCCATGGTTGCGGCCGCGTCCGATTCCCCCGGACCCGATCAGGCCGGCGCCGTCAGCCAGTTCGTAGGCGGCTCGCCGACCGGCGGATTGCCGGGACCGGCGCTTCATGCGGTCAAGATCGTGGCCGCCGTTGCGGGTTCCGGCGCCGCGGTGATGGGCGTCTTCTACGTGCTGTTCTTCATGCGGCGCCGGCGCCGGACTCGGACCGGCTAGACGCCTCCGGGTCCGGCGAACGCGGAGCCGCGGGTCGCCTACGCGCGAGCCCGGAACGACGAAACCACCAGGATCGCGCCGAAGGCGATGGTCAGCACCGGCCAGGTCAGAGCCAGGTCGAGGTTGGGGTCGAACTGGTGCCAGGCCAGTATTCCGCCGGCGAGGATCAGCAGCAGGCCGAAGA
>DASVJA010000022.1:0-3629 GCA_036386115.1 Candidatus Limnocylindrales bacterium | reverse complement strand
GAAGTCCCTTTGTTCACGCAGTGACCTAGTCCCAACGTGCCGGGCACGCCGCATCTGCCTACGGACCGGCCTTGATGCGGCGTGGCCTCATGGGACCCCAAGATCACTCCGCAGCTCGCCCGTTGCTCCCGAGGGTCGCCTGCTTGGCCGCTCCAAACTCCTCGTCCGTCAACTCCCCCTTCTCCCACATCGCCGCCAACCTCTCCAGCTCCCCCGCCAGCGAGTGGTCAGCCGCGCCCGCTTCCCCGCGATCGTGGCTGATCAAATAGCTCGTGATCGTCGCCGTGATCGCCCCGAACAACCCAATCCCTAAGAGCATCAACACCATCGCAGCGACGCGGCCTTCGGTGGTTTGGGGCGTGACGTCGCCGTAGCCGACGGTGGTCAGGGTGACGACGCCCCACCAGAGCGCGTCGAAGGGGTTGTCGACGGCTTTGTTGACGCCGTGTTCGGCGACGTAGAGCCAGGCGGAACAGACGACCATGACGCCGAGCCACGCGGATAGCAGCCAGGCGAAGCCTTTGTGGTTGGCCAGGCCGTGCATGTGCATGCCCGCCCGATAGAGGCCGGCGAAGGCTCGGACGAGTCGAAGAAGGCGCAGCAGTCGAAGAACCCGGAAGACGCGAATCGGCGGGGCAAGGGCGATGACGTCGATCCAATGACCGCGGAAGTAGTCGAGCCGGCTGCGAGCCGCCAGGATCCTCGAACCGAACTCGAAGGCGAAGATGCCGGTGAGGATCAACTCGGCCGCTTCCAGCTCGGGTCGGACTCCGGCCTTCAGGTCGTCCACGATGAAGCCCAGCGCCACGTACACGATCGCGAGCCCGGCCATCGCCAGCTCCCAGGCGACCTCGTGGTTGACGAACCAGGCGTTGAAGGCGTCGCGTGTCAGGCGCGTGGGTGTCGCGGCAAGTGCTTCAGGCACCGTCAATGCGCACCCGGTCCGGCGGCCCCGACGTTCCCCGTCCACCAATGGACGCCGCCGTGGCTCGAGCAGGTACCAGATCTGTGCGCGCTGTAAGACCAGGTTCCGTCCGCGCAGACCGCGGTTGCGCCGGCTGCCTTCGCGTCGGCATAGGGATCGTTCGGAACGGGCGCGGCGGTCGGCACTCGGGCCGGCGCGGGAGGTGCAGTCGGCTTGGCAGTCGGAGTCGGAGTCGGAGTCGGAGTCGGAGTCGGAGTCGGAGTCGGAGTCGGAGTAGGAGTCGGCCGCGCGGTTGGCGCGGTCGTGGCTTTGTGGCTCGCGGTCGGCAATTCGGTCTGCGGCGCGATCAGACGGGCTGTGGCTCTACTGCCGCCCGGGCCACCAGCCGGGTCTTCCTGACCCAATGCGGGCTGCGTAACGCATCCCGCGGCCAACATGCTCGCGGCAACAAGAATCAGGACGAAAGACTTCCGTCGGGCGTCAGCGTCTGCCATGGTGTCTCCCTCTCCATGGGCATGCGGACGCTCTTGGAACGTTACTCCTACGGATTGGCGGGCGAGAGGCGCGGAGGACGCGCGGCGTAGCCGTTTCCCTACCGCCCCATCACCATGATCCGCCCGCCGCTCGTCCCGAACGCGGTGCCATCCGAGGCCACGGCCAGGCCGTAGTACAGGCCCAGGGTGGACAGCATATCGGAGGCCATGGGGTAGCCGGGCTGAAGCTTGCCGTTCTTGTCGAAGCGGGCGACGACTGAGGTGTCCGCCTGGTCTCCGCTCGCGCCGTACAGCGTCCAGGAGACCCAGACGGAGCCATCGGCGCCCACGGCCAGATCGCCCCAGCCGCCTATGAGTTGAGGCCAGCCGGCCATCTGCGATCCATCGGCGGAGTAGGCGTTCACGAGATTGACGCTCCCACCCTCGATCGCCACGAAGAGACGTCCATCACCGGTCAAAACCGCGTCTTTGTAGCTTGCATAAGTCAGCGCCGAGCCGAGCTCGAGATGCTCCGAGATCGTCTTGCCCTTGCTATCGACGCTGACAAGCTTGGCTCGTCCGCTGTCTCCGCCGAGCAACATGTAGACGCGCCCATCCTTGGTGGGGAGGATCGTGGCCAGGGCGGGAACGTCGGGCTCGCTCCAGGCAGTCCAGCCCGGCTTGGGTTGGCCGTCCGGTCCGATCGCGATGACCTGGTATGGGTAGGTATACGGCTGCACTTTCGAGGCTGTGGTCGAAGTCACTTTGCCCATGTAGACCGTACCGTCCGGTCCGACGGCGATGTTTGAGAGCGACATCGGGCTTGCGTAAGGCCAGCCGGGCAGGAGCTTCCCGTCGGCGCCCAGGCAGTAGGCGACCATCGAATAGTCGCTGGCGGTAGCCTTGGCGCCGGCCTTCATCTGGCGAAAGCAAACCATGTCGTTTGGTCCGGTGGTAAGCAAGTCCGGGTCGTAAGACTGCTGAGCCGCGGGTGTCAGATACGGCCAGCCGGCCAAGACCTTTCCGTCCGAGCCGATGGCCGTGACCGTAAGTTGTTTCAGGGCCAGCTGGTCGCTCGTGAACGGATTCGGGCCGCTGGCGACGAAGACGGTGCCGGCGGCATTCACGCGATAGCTGTAGGGATAACCTGAGACCGGGACCCCGGCGCTGGGCCAGCCGGCCTTCAGCGAGCCATCAGGCCGGAGCGCGATCACCGACGCGGCGACATCGGGGACGACAAACGCGCTCGTCGGTGTCGGCTTTGGCAGCGGAAGGGCGCGCTCGAGAAGGACGTACACGATGTCGTCGGATCCGAGCCCGATGAGCATGGTGCCCGTTCCCGAAGGCGGCGCGTAGAACGTTTTGCCGTGCCACGGAGTGACCGGCGGAAGTGTCGCCAGACCCGGCAACGAGATCGTCGGGTCGGTCCGGCGCGCCGTCGGCGTGGGGGAAGGCGTCGGGGCCGGTTCCGTGGGGATCCAGCAGTCGGCCGGCATGGGCGTGAACGCGTCCGGGCCGTCGTCGCACTGGATGGGTGCCGGCGTGAGGCTCGGGGCGCGGCTCGGCGTCGCTTTGGCCGCGGCGCAGCCGGCAAGCGAAATGGAGATCACGGCGGCGGCGGCCGCAAGACGGCGGCTCGCCCCGCCCGGCTTCGAATGCGCTCGCATGGCCCCTCCTCGGACGTTGACGACTCGAGTATCCGCCCCAGGCGGCGCGCGGTCAGTCGGCCAGCAGACAGGTCTTGGGGCGGATGCTCACGACCGGGGATCGCGTCAGCGCCCGCCCCGTCGAGCCGCGATGGCTCCCCACTCTCCATGTCCCTGGACAAACCGGATGAGCGCCACGAGGAAAGAGGAGCCGTAGAACACGAAGTAGAGCAGCCAGCCAAGCAGGCCGTGAACCAGGAACAGAGACGCGAGCGCCGCAAGCGTGAGGAGGGCGGGCACGAACGCCACAGCGGAGGTCTCCAACATAGACTGGGGAGAAGTGGCCTTCATGGGCGTGGTGGGAGGGCTGACGAGCGGCCTCGTCCCTGCAGGCGCACCCGACTTGGTGCGCGTCGTGAGCGGCGTTGCAGGAGGCGCCGTCATCGGGTTCGCGTGGAATGGCTTGACCGGCAAACCAGTGGACCCGTCGGGAGCGACGAAGGCCGGTATCTCGGGTGTTTGCTCCCTTTTCAAGGACCCGAAATACGCCGCCTTTTGCAACGTACTCTATGGCTTGGGGGGACA
>DASVJA010000021.1:0-11167 GCA_036386115.1 Candidatus Limnocylindrales bacterium | reverse complement strand
GCAACCGGCCGGACGGCGGCACCTACCCCGACGCGGCAGTCCGGATTCACGCCGACGGGCTCGATGGCCCACGCTCGCACTCGAGCCACGGCGACTCTGTTGAAGGACGGACGCGTCTTGATCGCCGGCGGGTCCGAGAATTCAGTGGCCCTTGCCTCGGCAGAGGTGTATGACCCTCGCACCGGGAGGTTCAGCTCCACGGGGTCAATGACGAGTCCCCGCGGCGTGGACCACACGGCCACGTTACTGAAGGACGGACGCGTCTTGATCGCCGGCGGGGCCAATTCATCCGCAACTTCATATGACGACGTGTCGGCGGAGGTGTACAACCCAACAACCGGCACCTTCACAGCGACGGGTTCGATGGCGTTCGCGAGATACGACTTCACAGCCACTCTGCTACCCGACGGCCGAGTACTGGTCGCTGGCGGGGACACGCTGGCAGCTGAGGTATGGGACCCGCTCACCGGCATGTTCACGACAACCGGCTCCATGAGCGATGCCCGCAACGGCGCCACGGCTACGCTACTGAACAGCGGACAGGTTCTAGTGGCGGGCGGTCGAGGCACCGACGGCTACCTTGATAACGCCGAGCTATACAACCCGTCGACGGGCGAGTTCCGCGCAACCGGCGTTATGACCCGTTCGCGTGCGTATCACACCGCCATACTGCTGCAGGATGGCCGGGTGTTGCTTGCTGGAGGTATGTCCTACTCAGGAACTCCATGCGATAGCAGCTCGGATTGGGCCGCGTGCATCACCGGCGATGCCACGCCCTCCGATATCTACAACCCTACGAACGGTACCTTCACCAGCACCGGAACCATGCTCGCCAACCACGGAGAGGCCGGTGGGTTGGCGGCGGCATCTCCGACTGCGGATGGGCGCGTCCTGATCAGCGGTGGGGCAGTTCACTCGGGCGCCGTTATGCCCAGCGGTGAGATCTACAACCCGGCCACAGGTACCTACTCACCGGCCGGCGAAATGATCACTCCTCGCTGTAATCACACTATGACGCTCCTTCCCGACGGCCGAATCCTGATTGTTGGCGGCGAGTCCGGGGACTCGGACCTCTCGTCGGCGGAGCTGTATCAGCCCTGAGGCAATTGCCAGATCCGGCGAATCCGCGGCTCCTCTACCTTCCGTTGACGAGCCGCGGTCAAGCTAGAAGCCGGCGGGACGTGGCCGGGCGAAGGCGCAATGGGCGAGCGAAGCGAGGTTTGCGCCGAAGCGCGGCCGCGTTCCGCCGGCTGATCCGCGCAACCGCGTGACCCACTTACTCCAGCGCCACACCCGTCTCGTCCGCACCGCCGGCCTTCTCGAGGAACGAGGCAGCGGTCATCTGCGTGCGGTTGACCAGCACCAGCCCGAAGTGGCTGATGACGCGCCGATCCGCCAGGGAGCGGGCCGTCACATCGGTCAGCGCAACGAAGCGCGGGTCGGGTGAGTCGACAAAGCTGGCGATGTCCGTCTCGCTGAAGGTGGATATCGTGCCGGTAAGTGTGTGACCGGCCGTGAAGATGACGAGCTTGCGCGGCACTCGCTCCATGAGGGGCCGGTCCATTCCGCCCAGGAGGCTCGTCGGAATGGGCGAGCGGTCTTCCTCGCACTGGCCGACAAAGGTGATCTCGTCCTGATTGACCATCAGCTCAGGCACGACGAGGTTCGTAGGCTCGCCGTTGCGGCGCATCAGCCGAGCGTCCTTGAGGCGGACGAAGCCGCGGCTGTGGTTGATCAGGTCCGAGAGTCGGTTGAAGCTCAGCAGCGAGATGTCGCCCGAGACTCGGAGGTGTGGACCGACCAGCTCGATGGTTTCGAACCGCTGCTCGGAAGGTTCAAGTGCGGGACCGGCCGGATTGAATCCCATCTCGAACCCCGATGAGGATCGCCCCCAGTCCATGAGAAGCCCTCCTGCATGAGTAGGTTCCGTCCCACTCGATCATACGGCGCCGGATTTGGATAGCCCAGACAGTATTCCACTGCGAATCTGGCTTCCCCGCCAGCCCCAATCTTCGATTGCGGCGTCAGGCGAGACGGAGAGCGGGCAGTTCCAACCAGAGGCGCGCGCCGCCATTGGGGCAATTCTCCGCGCCGACACGCCAGCCATGGGCTTCTGCCAGGGCCCGGACGATTGAGAGCCCAAGCCCGCTCGTGCCGGTACCGCGGCTCCGCGACGGGTCGGCCTGGTAGAAGCGCTCAAAGATGTGGGGCAGCGACTCCGCCGGGATGCCTGCTCCGGTATCTTCGACGGCAAGGCGGACAACGGATCTGGACGGCGCCGCCTTGCCCGCGATGATCGGGCCCTGGGCGGCGGACGCAGCGGCTGAGATGTGCACTGAGCCCCCGGCCGGCGTATGGCGAAGGGCGTTGTCGACGAGCGCGCCGATTACCTGGCGGAGCCGGTCGGCGTCCGCCTCTACAACGATGCCGGCGGCGGCGTCCACGGACAACTTGACGGAGCCGCTCGCCGCGCGCGCCTCAAAGCCCGCTGCTACGGAATCGAGCACGGCCCGGACGTTCAACGGTCGTCGCTCCAGCGGCAGGTGGCCGCCTTCGGCCAGGCTGATGGTCCGCAGGTCGTCGACGATTCGGGCGAGGATTCGGGATTGGTCGCGGATCGTTTCGAGGTGGCGACGTTCCGGCGTGTAGACGCCGTCCAGGATGGCGCTGGAGGTTGCGTCGATCACCGCCAATGGAGTCTTGAGTTCGTGGGCGGCGTCTTGCAGGAAGCCCCGGCGGGTTTCGTCGGCGGTCTGCAGTTGAGCCGCCATCGAGTCGAAGGTCCGGCCGAGTTGTCCGAACTCGTCGCTGCGGTCCGCAAGTCCCGAACGTCGACCCAGGTCGCCGCGTGCGACGGCGACGGCGGCCTGTTCGAGTCGAGTGAGTGGGCGCACTAATCGGCTCGCGCCGATCAATCCAACGAGTGACGCCAGCGAGGCCGCAATGAGCGCCGCCAGGATCAACCGAAAGATGGTCGTCTGCTGAGCCTGATCGTTGTTCGTCGGTCCGGGAGGCGGCGGGGCGGGGGCGTCCGAGTCATCGGGGCGGGCCGACGGGTTCGGACCCGGCGCCGTCGGCTGTGCCGTCGAAGTCGTCGTCGGGGCAGGGCTGTCGTCGGACTCATTGTCAACGTCGGTGCCGGTCGCGATGCCGAATGTCGGGCCTGGAGTCGTGACTAACGCGCCGCCGCCGTCGCCGTCCGTGTCGTAGTCGGAGAAGCCCTGACTGACGATCGGGGGCGCCGCCAGGGCGATGATCGCGGCAGTAGCCAATGCCACCAGGGCAAAGCCGAGGGCAATTCGCCAGCGCAGACTCACGACCCCTCCTGCGGGTTCAGAGTTGGTCTACCGGCCGCGCGGCTCGATAGCCGATGCCTCGAATGGTCTCGACATACGCGCCGCCGTCCGGGCGAGTCCCAAGTTTTGCCCGGAGGTTCTTGACGTGGCTGTCGATGGTGCGATCGAAGGTGTCGAACGACTCACCGAATACCCTCTGGCCGATCTGCTCGCGCGTCCAAACGCGACCCGGCTGCTCCGACAGGCCCGCCAGGATATCCAGTTCGGTGCGAGTCAAAGGTAAGTTGGCGCCGCCGCGCGAGACATCGCGAGCGTCCAGGTCGATGGTCAGATCGAAGAATGTGGCCGTCGGACGAAGCGTCCCCAGGTCCACCTCGCCGCCGTTGGCCTGCGCGCTCACCGGGCGTCCGAAGCGCCGCAGTATCGCCCCTACGCGGGCCACGACTTCGCGTGGTTCGAACGGCTTTGTCACGTAGTCGTCCGCGCCAAGTTCGAGGCCGGCCACGCGATCGATCACGTCGTCTCGCGCGGTTAGCATCAAGACCCCGACGCTGGAGCCTTCGCTGCGCAGGGCGCGCAGGACGTCAAAGCCGGAACGGCCCGGCAGCATTACGTCCAGGACCAGCAGGTCCAGTCCGCCGTTGCGCCCGTGCTCGAGGGCAGTTTCTCCGTCCGCGGCCTCGAGGACTTCATAGCCTTCGCGCTCGAGGTAGGCGCGGACCACTTCTCGGATGTGCGGTTCGTCGTCGGCGACGAGAATTCGGGATCCCATAGTTGCAACGATAGACGAGTCCGCCCATGGGCGAAACCACGGGGCCGTAGCCGGGGGCGGCGAGGCAGCGACCGACGTGTTCAATTCGTTACCCGGCTCGGCTGCCGGACTCGGCGACACTTGCCGCGCCGGGTCGATCAAGGGGGCCGCGAGGCCGGATTTGTGCCGTGGCGACTCCACCCGGAACCGCCGCCGGCCGATGACGCCGGGCGGCGAGGCTTATGGCGATTCGGTAGCTGAGGAGGAAGACGGCCGTAGCCACGGTTCCAACGTAGAGGTAGAACGCCCACCGTTGCCCGCTGTCCGAGCCGGACATGAGTCCGTGGAAGGTGGCGCCGATGAACGAAAGGAAGGTCAGGTAGTGGAGCATCCTCCACGCCCTCTGGCCGATGTGGCGGCGGACGTAGAAGCTCGCCGTTACCACGAGAGACAGGTAGAAGGTGATTTGCCCGATCCCGACCGTGACCGGCGCGTACGGCGACTGGAACGGTACGAGGATGGCCAGCGCCGTAAACGGGAAGCTGGCATCGAAGATCAACAGTGCCCCATGCAGAGCGGCAAGGATCATGGCCACTATTGCCAGGTCCTTATGGAGGGCGAAGCTGACCGGCCGATGGGCAATTGCGTCGAGGATTTTGGTGGAGAGCAGAAGGCCGTATAGGACCGAGCACGCCAGCGCGATATAGGCGAGGAAGCCCAGGGCTCTGACCGAGTACCAGGCCAGCATGCCGGGCTGCAGGGCAGCCACGGCGCCGATGCGCCGGAGGGCCGTTGGCCCGGTGGCACCCAGGACGATACCGACACCTATTGCCAGGGCCACCCAGCCCACGAGCCGAATGGGTCGCGGGAGGCCGCGGTACACGTTGGTTGGGCGTGCCTGGGGGCGTCGGGCCGGCCGGCTCGGTACCGCCGACGGTGGCGTAGGAGTGACCGGCCGCGGCAGCAATTGGCTCTCCAGGCGTGGAGTCACGCCCCACGCGTAAGGATCGGCGGTGGGCCGGGCCGAGGCCAACTCGGGAACCGTTGTCTGCTTTCGGTTCGGATCCATTGGGTCCATGTCAGGCCGCCAGCAGTTCGAGCGTGGATGGCAGGGCGAGAACCTCGCCGGTCGCCGTTAACAGAACTGCGCCCTGGGCGTGGGAGCGCTGTAGCAAGGCGAAGCCGGCATCGCGGCCGGCGATCACGGCAGCTTTGGCAAGCGCCTCCGCGCGAAGAGTTGAGCCGGCGATGACCGTGGCCTGGACGATGTCCGTCACGGCCGGCCGCCCGGTGCGCGGATCGATTAGGTGGTGGGTCTTCGTGCCGGCAACGGTCCACTGGTGGATCGAAGTTCCGGACGTGGCCACTCCCCATCGGCTCGGGACGCCCCGGGATGGCACCTGCAGCCTTAGCAACGCCAGCTGGGAGCTGGATCGGCGGGGATCGTCGATCCCGATCTCCCAGCAATCTCCGGGTGCGCAGCGGATGGCGAGATCGCCGTCGGCGTCGATCAGAACGTTCGGCCAGCTCGCCATCAGGTGGAGGGCACGATCGGCGATCCAGCCCTTTCCGACGCCGCCCAGATCGAAGCGCAGGCCCGGCGGGCGGCTCACGCTGGCCGAGCCACGGCGGCCGGTCTTGATCTGCCAGTCACTCAAGCGTGAAGCTCCGGCCCACCCATCTTCGCCCAGACCCTCGGCGGTGAGCCTGGCATCCAGCAACGTAATATCGGTGAAGCCCTCGCTTGCGTCGGCCGCCACGAGTCCGGCAACCAGGGCCGAGGCGAGCGTTGGTCGCACAGGTACGCTCGACCGGGTGTCTGCGTTCAAGGCGGAAAGGTCCGACGTGGCCGAGTGGCGGGATAGCCTGGCCGCCCAGCGGTCGATTCTAGAGATCACGCGGCGAGCGTCGGAGACCGCCTGGTCTGGTCTGCCGTCCGGTTCGAGGTGCACCACGAGGCGTCCGCCCATGACCGAGTCGGCCATGCTTATCGGCTGGATCACCCGGGCGGGCGCCGCGGTCGTCACGGGATGACCTTGCCCGACTGAGTTGTCTTGATCGGGGTCGGCGTGGGCTTTGGGGTAGGTACGGGAGTTGGTTGTGCGGTCACCTGGGCGACCGGTGGCGCGGTCTTGGTGACTGTACCCGTGCCTGTTCCGGCGCCCGTGCCCCCTCCGCTGGCCTTGGTGGCCACTGAACTGGATGCGGGCGTGCTGGAGGCATCTATTACCATGGCCCCGGCAGGGGCGGTCTGGCCAGGTTGGAGCTGAATGTAGATGACAGATGCTTGAGCTTGAGCCGGATCTGGAGATAGTTGGTCGGTGGCCTGCTGGCCTGGATTGACCTGTTGCTGATTCGGTGCCGCAAAGACGTTGAGCTGCGGCGGCAGGACGATTGCCGTGGCCAGGGCCGACATGGCGGCGATGCCGGTGGCACCCAGAGCCAGCCGCATCGGCCGGGCGTCGGGTCTTGCTCTTGGTGTGTGAGGCTGGGCGATTGGGCGGCCCGGATTGAGCGTTTGCATCAGTCGTCGCCCCCTTCGCGCTGGAATGTCGGAGGCGGCGTCGCTTGTGTCGGAGTCGGCGTGGGCTGGGTGGGCGTGACCACCGGTGCCGGCTGCTGGGCGGTCCCTCCGCCGGAGGCGACTCTAGGCACCTGGGGAACGACAGTGGGCGCCGTTGTCGGCGCCGGCCTCACATAAATGATTGTCGGCTCGAGTGGCGCCGGGCTCGGCGAGTCTGTGGCCGGGGCCTGAGTGGCCGCGTCCGCCGCTGTCTGGTTCTGGTTCGCGACGGCGCTCGTGTAGCCGTCGACCACGAATGCCCCGGCCACGACCAGGGCGGTAACGACACCGGCGATCGTGAGCCCGATGCGATGGATCGAATTCATCGCTGGATCTCCTTGCTTCGCCACCGATTTCGCCCGACCCGTTTGATAAGTGCCTGCGCATTGGCCGGGCTGCGGTGGTTTGGTAGGAGGCGAGTCTCGCGCGCCGGCCTGCACCAGAGGTGGATTGGCGGTGAAGGCTGAATGAAGATTTCATGGAGGGCGCGCCTGGCGGAACCGAACGTGAAGATTCGGGAAAATGGCGGCTGCGCAAATGGCAACTTGGCCGGTGCGGCCAGTTGGCCGAGTCCCTTGATTACGGTCGTCGGAATTCCGCTATGAACCTGGGCACGGGCGGATCGCCAGGCTCGACGATCTCCGCCAGATTTGCGAGCACGAGGCCCGGCGCGGCGAACTCGTCCAGCTCGGCCCGGGTCAGCGGCCAGGGCATTAGCCCCTCGGCGTCTTCCGGCCCGCGGCTCCGCGCGACTACCAGCAGGACGCCGCCGGGACCAATCAGGCTCCCGATCGATCGAGCGCAGGCCGCCCTTGCCACGCCCGGCAGTACTTGCACAGTATACGCCTCGAATACGAAGTCGAAGGTGCCGATCCACTCAGTGGGCGGGTTGAGGGCGTCGCCCACGACGTACGACACGCCTGAGTCCGGGAACCGGAGCCGGCAGCGGCTTACGGCCGTCGGTGAGATGTCGAAGGCCGTGACATCCAGGCCCAGGCCGGCGAGCAGTTCGGCGTCGTCGCCGTAGCCGCAGCCCACGACGGCGGCGCGACCTTGTGGTGTTGTGGGGCGACCGCGCAGCCACTCCACCAGGTACGGGTTCGGGGCCAGGTCAACCCAGGAGATCGCGAAGCCATCGCGCTCCGACTTCTGGTACAGCTCCTCGAACCATCCCGTGACGTCGCCGCGGGCTATGGCTTCGCGAGCGAGTTCTCTGGCGTGGGCTCTCGGGTCTGCCATCGGTACTTCTTGCGCCTCCTGAATCAAACGAGCCAGGTCGATCGACCTGGCTCGTCTAGAACAGCTGGGGAAGGTCAGGCCTTCGGCTTCTTTTCAGCCTTCGGCTTGGCGGCGGCCTTCTCGACCTTGGCGGCTGCCTTCGGCGCGGGCTTTTCGGCCTTTGCCTTGGCGGGGCCCTTCTCGGCCTTAGCGGCCTTCACCACTGGCGTCTCCGCCTTCGGCGTGGGCTTGTTCTTGCTGGGAGCCTTGACGGCTGCCTTGGCGGCGGCCTTCGGAGCCTCCGGAGCCGCGACGACCGGAGCCGTCTCGGTTCGGGCCGACTTGGAAAGGGCGGCCTTGGCCTTGCCGGCGGCGGTCTGCGGGCCCTTGGCCTTGATGGCCTTGGCTGCGGCAATTCGCGTTCGGGCTGCCTTGATTGAGGCAGCGGTGCCCTGGCTCTTGGTGGGCTTCACAGCCGTATGTGTGCTGGTCCCATCGGCCATGGCATTCAGCCGTAGCACGAGACGGGACTTGCGGCGGGCGGCGTTGTTGGGGTGAATTGCCCCGACCTTCGCGGCTCGGTCCAGCGCGCTCATCGCCTCCGCCAGAGCAATGGCGGTTTCGGCTTCATCATTGCCGCCGGCAACCTTGATGGCCGTCGCGACGTAAGTCTTCGCCGCGCTCTTGCGCGGCTGATTGATGGCCCGCCGGCGCTCTGCCTGGCGGACCCGCTTGATCGCTGACGGCGTGCGGGCGCCGGTCCAGCCTCGGGGCGTCTTGGCCAAAGTTCGAAGACCTCTGTGCTGCAGAAGGAAGGCGAAAGGCGGCCGAAACAGACCGACTGACGCGACGGTTGATGGTATCAGACTCGCGCGTTCTCGCGTAGGCGCGAGTGGAGACTCGGGCGCAGGGTCCGCAAGGCGGTCGATTGACCGCTGGAAGGTACCAGGCGCAACTGAATCTGGCCCGAATCGGGGGATGTTGAGCATTCCCTTGCCGGACGCATAATGTTGATGCCACCCCTAGGCCCCATCTGGAGGACATCTGTGAACGTCATCGACGTCGAAGGCATCGGCCCCACCTACGCCGCCCAGCTCGAAGCGGTTGGGGTCAAGACGACCGACGCCCTGCTGGAGCGAGGCGCGACTCCCAAGGGCCGCGAGGAACTGGAGACGGCATCAGGCATCGGCCACGCGCTCATTCTCAAGTGGGTCAACCGCGTCGACCTTTACCGCATCAAGGGCGTCGGGTCGGAGTACTCCGACCTGCTCGAGATTGCCGGCGTCGACACCGTGCCGGAACTGGCCCAGCGCAATCCCGCCAACCTCACCGAGACCATGGCTGAGGCGAATGCGGCCCGCAACCTCGTCCGCAAGCTGCCGACCGTCGAGCAGGTCACTGACTGGGTCAACCAGGCCAAGTCGCTGCCGCGAGTGGTGACTTACTAGATCTGAGGATCTGACTATCGAGGCTTCGGCCTTGATGTTCTGGGGCCCGTTCTTGGTGCCGGAATGGCGCCGGGGGCGGGCCCTTGAGATTCCGTGGCTTGGAGTGGCCGAGAAAGCTCCCGACCACCCGGCCTTGAGCCGCCCCGGCGCTTCTAGGCATATTCCAACCCACAAAGCACAGGAACAGGAATCAGGCCCAGGGCGGGACTCAGGCGAGGCCGAATCGGTTGCTGGACGCTCGACTCACGCTCGATCGCAGCCCCGAGCCGGCCGCTGGCGCCCACCTCAGCGCCAAATTGCTGGTCCCGTGCTTCCCCGGTTGGAATCTGCACAGTTGTGCCGCCGATTGACTCAGCCGGCCGGGCCCTGGCTGGACCATGACTGGGAACAGCCGATCGGGCCCTGGTAACCGCTGCCGCCCGGCGCTCCGCTACACTCCCTCCCGTGACCGACCGTATCCCGCAGGCTCGCCTGCGCAACTTTTCCATCATTGCCCACATCGACCACGGCAAGTCCACGTTGGCGGACCGGCTGCTGGAGCTGACGCATACCGTCGAGGGGCGGCAGATGCAGAGCCAGATCCTGGATTCGATGGATCTGGAGCGCGAGAAGGGGATAACGATCAAGGCTCGGGCGGTGCGGCTCGAGTACACGGCGAGCGACGGGCTCACCTACGGCCTCAATCTGATCGACACCCCCGGGCATGTCGACTTCAGCTACGAAGTCAGCCGAAGCTTGCAGGCGTGCGAGGGCGCGATCCTCGTCGTGGACGCGACGCAGGGCATCGAGGCTCAGACGCTGGCAAACGTGCATCTCGCGCTGAAGCAGAACCTGGTCATCATTCCGGTCCTGAACAAGATCGACCTGCCATCGGCGCAGCCGGAAGTGGTGATGGACGATCTGGAGAACGTGCTCGCGATCCCGCGCGAGGAAGTGCTCCTGGCCTCGGCCAAGGACGGCACCGGCGTGGCGGAGATCCTCGAGGCGATCGTGGCCCGGATCCCGCCGCCGAAGGGCGATGCGGAAGCGCCGGTCAAGGGCCTGATCTTCGACTCGCACTACGACGCCTACAAAGGCGTGGTCGTCTACATCCGGCTCGCCCAGGGAACGCTGCACCAGCACGACGTCATCCGCCTGATGGGTTCGGGCGCGGAGGCGGAACTGCTGGAGCTCGGCTTCTTCAAGCCGCAACAGGTGCCGACCGGGGAGATTCACGCCGGCGACGTGGGCTACGTGGCCACCGGCCTCAAGAGCGTCCGCGACGCCCAGGTCGGCGACACGATCACCACGTTTGCCAACCCCGCTCCGGCGCCGCTGCCGGGCTACCAGCCGGCCAAGAGTCTCGTCTTTGCCGGGATCTATCCGGTTGCGGGCGTGGACTACCCGGCTCTGCGCGAAGCGATGGAGAAGCTCCACCTCAACGACGCCAGCTTCAGCTTCGAGCCGGAAAGCTCGGTGGCGCTGGGTTTCGGGTTCCGTTGCGGGTTCCTCGGCCTTCTCCACATGGAGATCGTCCAGGAGCGCCTCGAACGCGAGTTCGGCCAGGAGCTGATCGCGTCCGCGCCGTCGGTCGAGTACAAGATCGTCCTGATCAACGGCCAGGGGACGCTCGAGGTCGACAACCCGTCCCGGATGCCCGACGCGGGCATCATCGAGGAGATCCTGGAACCCTGGGTCAAGCTCGGCATCGTCACGCCGTCGAGCTACATCGGCACGTTGATGGAGCTGGCCAAGAACCGGCGCGGAAGCTTCCTCGACATGGAGTATCTGGACCCCAAACGCGTCCTGCTCAACTTCGAGCTGCCGCTGGGAGAGGTGATCGTCGACTTCTACGACCAGCTCAAGTCCCGCACCCAGGGTTACGCCTCGATGGAGTTCGAGGAGATCGGGT
>DASVJA010000020.1:0-10304 GCA_036386115.1 Candidatus Limnocylindrales bacterium | reverse complement strand
CACGGCACTACGCACGGCGGCGACGACTTCCAGCAGGGCTTGTTCGAGGATCTGGGCTAGGACTGCTTGGTTCCGCAGCGCCGGCAGAAGCGGGCCTGCGTCGAGACGGGCAGGGCGCAGCGATGGCAGACCCGAACCGTGCCACGATTCATGACCTGCTCGGACGACTGGACCCACATCTCGGTCAGGTTCGTCGGTCCGGACTGCTGGGCGGCCACGGCAGAGAGAATCGATGGCACGTTCGGCACATCGGGGGAGCCCCACGGTGCCCCAGGATCCCTGGTTGCCGGCCACGTCGATCCCAGCGGCCGCGCGGGCAGTGCCGCTGACAGCGGAGCGGGAGCTTGACGCACGGGCACCGGCGGTACCTGAGCCGGTGGCGTGACCGTCGGCGGAGTGTCGGCCCCGAACGTCCCAGGTGCGGCGGCGTCCGCAGGTGGGGCCGGCAACCGACCCGCCGGCCTGAGGGAGTCACGGACCGCGGCGATGTCGACGTCGAGATCCGCCTCGGTCGGGACTGCGGAGAGACGGACGGCCGCGGCCGTGCGGGCATCCACGACTGGGAATCCGCCCGCCGAAGCGGGGGCCGGCGCGGGGGCCGGCGCGGGAGCGGAAGGGACAGCGCCCAGAGGGGCGCTTGGCGTTACTTCAGGCCGAGCGGCCGGGACTTGCCCCACGGTCGAAACAGGCTCGATATCGTCGGCTGCTGCCTGCTCATCCTCGCGCCAACCGGGCGGCTCGGCGGGTCGCTGCGACCAGGGGGTCACGCGCGGCCAGGCATCGGCGGCAGGTTGCCCGGTGTGCTTGGTCGCGTGCCGCGGCGGGGTCGGCACCGCGGCTCCGCCATCCAGACCGTGTCCGAGCAGCCGGCCGACGAACTTGCTGTGCTGGGTCTGCTCGGCGATCGGATCGGGTGTCGGAGGGGCCTGAGACGCGGCGGGAGCCGGAGCCTCTGCCAGGTCCGGGGCCGGGGGAAGCCGGCCGGGCGATTGCCGCGGCATGTGCTCGGGACGCGGTTTGCTTGCCGGTTCGCGAGCCCCGGCGAGCGCCGGATCGGCTGCCGACATCGCGGCTCGCATCGCTTCACGCCCGGCCGCAGCCGCCTCGGGCTTCGGGGCGAAGGCGCCCGCCCAGGTGGGACGCGTTGCCGGTGCAACGGCAGGCTCCGGCTCGCCGCCACCGATCGCAGTGGCGGGTACCAAGGTTGGGGTCTCGGCGGAAGCCGTTTCGGCCGGGACGTCGGTGCGACTGAGCCGGGTTTCGACCAGCTCCAGTTCCTCGGCGGTGAGGGTCATCTCCGGGGCGATTTCGTCGGCCAGCGGCCACAAGCTGGCGGCTTCGGCGTCGACGTGCTTGGGCACGGTGCGGTGGCCGGTCTTCGGAACGTGACCGGCCGGCGCGGCCGGCTCTTCGGGAGGGAGATCCATCTGGGGCCACGCCGCCTCGGCGGGGCGCTCAGACTCAACAGCGGGCAGGGAGTCCGAGAAGACGATCGGGGCGTTGAACGGCAGCGGCGGCTCGGGACGGGCGATCGGCTCGACGAGGGGGCCGTCGGGGAAGAGCGACCAGTCCATGTCCCAGCGGGCGACCGGCGTGCGGACGATCAGGTGATCCTCCTGCGCCATCGGCTCAAAGCCGGGTTCCGGGGAGCAGGACAGACAGGCCCCGACCTTCTTGTTCCAGCAGTTGTCGCAGGCGTACTGACGGCACGTCATGCAGAAGTTGAAGGTTCTGTGAAACGCCTCGGTTATACGGGTCGAACTCTCGTGGCTGTCATCGTGGCGCGCGAGGGTGAGTGAGTCGGCCATAGATTGACCGTCGGTCAGCACGAAGTTCTTCAGGCCCTTGGCCAGGACACGGGCTCCCTTGAGCGACATTGTCTTTGGCGCGGGCGGACTGAAGACGTATCGAGCGCCACACCGCTCGCAATACGAGTCGGTCAGGTCCGTCATCGTTGCTCCGTTGTCCTGCGTGCGGCCCCGATTGCGGCTGCCACGACACTCCACGACAAGCGTACGCCGAGTCCAAGCCGGGCACAGTCCGGCCGCTGGTACTCGTGGCCGGGGCCTGATGGTCCCAACCGCTGCAAGGGTAGCCGCAAGGAAGGTCCGGGAGTCAAGCCCTTCAGGTTGCGCTACGGCCTGCTTTGGGTGTGATGTTCGCTGTGGCAGCATCCACCCGTCGCGCCAGAACCGAAGGCTGCGTCTCGGCGTAGTATGGCATTCGCCTTCAGCCGTATTGGGCTTGGGGAGTACCGAAATGAGGGCTCGGCGAGACGCTCGCGGGCCGCCAGCCGCCGATGCATCGTTGAAGTGAGAGCCATGACCACGATCCAGGAAACCGGCGAGAAGGTCGCAGCGAACGTCGAGCGCGTGATCATCGGAAAGCGGGCGGAGGTCCGTCTTACCCTGGTTGCGCTGCTGTGCCGCGGCCATTTGCTGATCGAGGACGTGCCCGGGACCGGGAAGACGATGCTGGCTAAGGCCGTCGCCCGCAGCCTTGGCTGCACCTTCCGAAGGATCCAGTTCACGCCGGACCTCCTCCCCTCCGACGTGACCGGTTTGTCCATCTACAACCAGCGGACCCAAGAGTTCGAATTCAGGCCGGGGCCGATCATGGCCCAGGTCGTCCTGGCGGACGAGATCAACCGCGCCACGCCCAAGACTCAATCGTCGCTGCTTGAATGCATGGAGGAGCACCAGGCCACGATCGACGGCACCACCTACCCGATGCCGGAGCCGTTCCTGGTCATCGCGACGCAGAACCCGATTGAGTACGAGGGCACCTTCGCGCTCCCGGAAGCAGAACTCGACCGGTTCATCCTGCGTATTCGGCTCGGTTACCCGACGCCCGCGGACGAGCGGACCATCCTTCAGGAGCAAAGGATCTCGCATCCCCTCGACGGCCTCGAGGTGGTCCTGGAGGTCGCCGAGCTGCGCAAGCTCCAGAGCGCCGTCCGCGAGATCTATGTGGACCCCGCCGTGGCGGACTACATCGTCCGGCTCGTGAATGCCACGCGCACCCACCCCGACGTATATCTGGGCGCTTCGCCGCGTGGATCCCTGGCCCTGTATCGCACCGGCCAGGCTCTGGCCGCGATCTCCGGTCGCGACTATGTCATCCCCGACGACATCAAGGCCCTGGCCGAATCGGCGTTGGCGCACCGTTTGATCATCAAGACCAGCTCGTCGATGCACGACATCGATCCACGCCAGGTAGTCGCCGAGTTGCTCAATACGGTGCCGCTCGACGAGGCGAAGACGGCCGGACCCGACCGTCGTCGGGATACCGCGCCGAAGGTGCAGTCCGCGGCGGACAGGCGCGGCGCGGCCGGTAGCCCTGCTCGATAGCGGTCCCGAGGTGGTCATCTAGTGATCCGCCGAATCCAGTTTCTGACGGTCGCGGCCGCGCTCCTCATCGCCGCCTTCTCGACCGGAATTCCATTTTTGTTCTACATCGTCTACCTGGGCCTTCTCGCCGTCGGCGGCAGCTACATCCTGACCCGCTTCGGTCTGGCCGATCTCGAGGCCGGCTACCGCGTCGATCACCGCCAGGCTCACGTCGGCGAGGACCTGCGGACCACCTACAGCATTTCCAACGCCAGCCGTCTGCCCAAACCCTGGCTCGAGGTCTACAACCCCACCGATCTGCCGGTGGCATTGCCGGGCCGGGCGCTCGGCCTGCGATCGTTTGCACAGCGCTCATGGGTCGCCATCGTGCCCCTGACGCGACGCGGGACCTTCCGAATCGAGCCGATGGTGGTCAGAACTGGCGATCCGTTCGGCTTCTTCGAGGCTGCGGCGACGGTCGGCCGGCCGACGGTCGTGACCGTCTTTCCGCGCGTCGTGCCCCTGCCTCGCTGGCGCCTTCCGAACGCGTACCTGGAGGGCACGCACTCCGCCCCGGAAAGAACGCTGCAGACGACGCCGCTGGCCACGACGGTGCGTCCCTACGCGCCCGGTGATAGCTTCAATCGAATCCACTGGCGGACGACCGCTCGCTTGGGGGAGATCCAGGTCAAGGAATTCGACCTCGAGCAGACGGCAGACCTGTGGCTGTTCGTCGATCTCGATGCGAGCGTCCAGGCGGGGGAGGGCGACATTTCCACCGTGGAGGAAGCGATGCGAGTGGCGGCGTCCATCGCCCATGACGCGATTCTCGAGAACCGCGCCGTCGGAATGACGACCAGCGGACACAGGCTCGTATCGATCCCGGCGGACCGGGGCCCGCGGCAGCGCCAGAAGATCATGCAGATGCTGGCCGCGGTGGAGGGCGACGGACGCGTCCCACTGGCCGAAGTGCTGCTGTCGGGTCTGCCCAAACTGCGTCGCGGGATGACGGCTGTCGTCGTCACGGCGTCGCGCGACCGCCACTGGGTCCGGGCTTTGACGACGCTGCGCGCTCGTGGTGTTGCCGCGGCGGTCGTGACTCTCGATTCCGCAAGCTACGCCGCCGCGGGGCGCGGTAGAAAGCGCAGCGACTCGGACGAGGCTGCCGGACAGGAGCAGCGGGCACTTCGTTTCGCGCTGGCCGAGTACGACGTAAAGGCCTACGAAGTCCAGGCTCACGACGAGCTCGGGGCAGTGCTCTCGTGAACGCCGTTGAGAGTCCAGAGATGCGAGCCGTCTCCGGTCGGCCCACCATAGGCCACCCCTGACATGGCTGTAGCAACGCGAGACCTCGAGTTGACCTCGAACGGGCCCGGCACTCTGACCCGCATCGCGCGCCGCTGGGTCCCCCAGGAGGGCATGTCGGCATTGCCTCTGGTCGCGCTCCTGGCGGGTGCGATGGGCTGGTCGTTCTCGGACGCGCGCTGGATTCTCGGACAGGACGGGTTGACTGCCTTCCTGATCTGGGTGGCCCTGCTGGCAGGTCTATGGGGTTACGTGAGCGCCAGCCTTGGACTTCGTCCGTGGCTCGCTCAGGCGCTGGGCTGCGCAATCGGTGCGTTCGTCGTAATCGAGGCGGTCGGGGCATCGCTGCCCGACGCACAGCCGGGCCTGGTTGGGTGGTTTCAAGCCACGGCCGCTTCGGTCACGCAGGCATACCTCGATCTGACATGGCGTCATCAGGGCACGACCACTCAAGCCGGGCATTTCTGCCTGGTTCTGGGAATCATCGTGTGGGGTTCGGCGCAGGCGGCCGCATACGACATCTTCGGCTACCACCGCTCGATCAACGGCGTGCTGCTTCTGGGCGTCGTGACTATCGCCAACATGGCCCTGACCCAGACCGATCAGTTCTTCGTCCTCGTTATCTTCAGCGCGGCCGCCTTGCTGCTGCTGCTGCTGGCCCATGCGGCCGACGAGCGGGAGAGCTGGCTTCACCACCGCATCTGGAGGGGCCGGGATTTCGAGGCGCCGCATCTGCAGGGCGGTGTCGTCTTTGCGTCCGGGGCGATTGTCGCCGCGCTGGTCCTGACCGTCGCGGCAAGTTCTGCCCCGCTGGGCGGCGTGATGAGCGACGTCGGCAATCAGGTCATCAGCCAACTCGGCGGCCTGGAAGGTTTGCTGGCGGGCGGTGGCAACACACGTCTCCAGGCCAGCGCCGATTTCGGGGCGACAACCAAGATCAGTTCGTCATTCCGCGAGACGAGCCGGAACGTCTTCACGACTCGCACATTGAGCGGCACGGGCCCCACCCACTGGCGGCTGGTGTCCTACGACACTTTCCAGTCCGTGGGCTGGGCTATCGGAGCAGGCCCGGCAGCCGGTCAAGTTGCCGCCAACAAGCCGCTCGGCGCTGGGACGCTGGACTTTGTCGACCTGGCGATGACCGGGCGATCGCCGGTTTCGGTCGGGGTTCACATTCAAGACAGCTCCGTCAAGCACCTCATCGTTTCCAACGAGCCGCGAACGGTCAACGCCGCGGTCAAGGAGAATCTGGTCGGGGACGCCCAGTCCGGGCTGAATGTGGCGAGTTATGTCTCGGACGCGACCGACTACACCGTTAACGGCGACGACCCCAACGCAGCCGTCGACGGATCCGGTTTGACGGAGTGGCGTCTCCAGCACGCCGGCGCAGGATTCCCTAAAGGCCTGCTGGAGCGATACACGCAGGGAATCGGCAGCGTCGGCGCCGACGGCCGGGCGCTTCTGAGTGAGATCCGCACATATGCAGTCGCCCATGGCAACGCCTTCAAGAACGAATACGACGTGGCCAAAGCAATGCAGGACTATCTGAAGGGGTCGCGCTTCACATACAACACCGACATCTCGGCGCTTATGTCGAGATGCGTAGGCCTGTCGTCGGTCGACTGTTTTGCGCGCATTCGCCAGGGGTTCTGCGAGCAGTACGCCACGACGATGACGATGCTGATGCGGCTGGATGGCTTCCCGGCGCGCTACGTCCTGGGCTATCTTCCCGGCCCCGCGGACAAGAACTCACCTTTCAACCAGGTCACCAACCAGCAGAAGCACGCCTGGGTTGAGGTCTTCTTTCCGACTTACGGCTGGATCCCATTCGACCCCACAGGTGGCGGCGTCGGCCTGGCCACGACTCTGGTCCCCGGCCAGGCTGTGGTGGCAACTGCCACGCCGGTCATCTCGCAGGGTCCCGTTGAGTCGAGCGCCGCCTCAGGCGTGACCAGGAATCGGGCCCCGACCGGCGACGCCGGCTCAACGTCCGGCGATAGTGGTGGCAGCCCGCTCGTTGTGGTGCCGGCACTCCTTGCTCTTATCGTCGCCCTGGGGCTGTTCGTGCTGTGGCGCCGCCGCTCGCGTCGCGTCGAGGATCCAGACAGCGTCTACCGGAGCGTGGTCAAGCTCGCCAGCCGCCTCGGCTTCAAGCCCCGGCCGACCCAGACCGTCTTCGAATACACCGACATGCTCGCCGACATCGTTCCGCAGGCCAGGGAGTCGCTCGGGATCGTGGCCGTGGCCCAGGTCGAAGTGACCTACGGAGCCAGACAACTCAGCTCGGAGCGGCTTGTCTTTCTGGCCACGGCCCACAGAATCGTGCGGCAGTCGCTGCTTGGACTGGCATTGCGGCTGCCCGCGCTGCGAGGACGCCGCCGGCGCCCGGGGAGTTCGCACGGAACCTCAGGGGGATCCGGCCGAACCCGGACCTGACGCCCCGATCCGGCACGGATGCCGCTCGCCTAGAGTGCGCCGGCCGCGTTCCTGCCGGCCGACTCCGCGGCGGCCTGCCCGGCGTCGCCGCCAAGATGCGAGTCGAGGTTGATGGCCCTCAGCACGGCGCGGCCGGCTCGAATCTCGACCACGGTTATGGAGCCGAGACCGAAGTCGAAGTTCCAGAAATGCTCGGGCTCGAGTCCCAGCAGGACGCAGGCCACGACCCGGAAGACCCCGCCGTGAGCGACGATGAGCGACCAGCGGCGGGTGTCGGCACTGCCGTCCCCGTAGCCGAGGACCTGATGCCGATCTAACGTCCCGGGCCTGGTGCCGGCGGCCATTTCGGTCAGCAGCAACGATAGGGCTGTTTCTACGCGGCGACGGACGTCCGCCAGGGGCTCGCCACCCGGGGCATGGAACCTCTCTGGCCACCGCCGCCAGCGGGCCAGCGAGTCTCCGAAGCCGGCGGCGATCTCCTGCTCGGTCAGACCCTCCCACGAGCCCTGGGCGATCTCGGAGAATCCGGCATCTTCACGGAGTGGGGGAGTTGGGCGTCCCGCCGCGGCCATCTCCTCAACGACGAGCTCGGCGCTTCGGCGCGCACGTCCCAGCTGCGAATGGACGATGGCAAAGGGCGAAGCGTTGGGGATCGGCAGCGGCGGATCCGCGGCCGGAGCCGCAAGGCGCCGCCCTGCGCGCCGGGCCTGCTCTTCGCCGAGCGCAGTCAGAGGCGCTTCCATCGCACCTTGAAAACGTTTCTCGACGATGAACTGGGTCTGGCCGTGGCGAAGTAGAACCAGGACGGCGTCCAGGCCGGCGGGGATGACCTGAGCGGCCCCGGAGGGCCGCTCAGCGTCGAGAGACTGGGAGCTCACCGTTCCGTGGCGGCGTGGATCGACCAGACGTCCAGCACCGCCGGATGGTTCTTGATCTGCGCCACGACCGCGTCGGTCACCTCGTCGTCGACGGCCAGGAGCATCAGGGCGGTCTTGCTGGCAGCGTTTCGGGCAAGAGTCATGGAGCTAATGTTGATCTCGGCCTCGCCTAGGATCAACCCGATCCGGCCCATGGTTCCGGGCTTGTCCTGATGGCGCGTCACCACCATCTGCGGCGTCGGGGCCATGTCCAGCCAGCTGTCGTCGATGCGCACGAGCCGCGGCTCGCCGTTGGCGATGGTCCCGCCGATTATGGTGCTGCCCTTGTCGCCCGAAACGGTGAGGGTGACCATCGACGCGAACGAGCCCGCATCGTGGGTCTTGCGCTCGTCGACGGTCAGGCCGCGGTTCTTGGCCAGGAACCCGGCGTTGATGAGGTTGACCCTCTCCGTTGTCGCCTCCTCGAGGATGCCGCGCAGGGCGGCGGCAGTGAGCTGAGAGGCGTCGTGCTCGGCCAGGTCGCCGGCTACATCGACGGTCAGCGTCTTGACCCCGCCGCGGAGGTACTGAGCGGCGATTCGGCCCAGGATCACCGTCAACGGCAGGTACGGGGCGATGGCGCGTGAAGTCTCCGGAGTCAGCAGGGGAGCGTTGACCGCGTACCGAGCGGACCGGCCCGCCAGGACGTCGACAACCTGCTCGCAGGCTTCCTCGGCCACTCGCAGCTGCGCCTCCGCGGTGAGGGCGCCGAGATGAGGCGTCAGGACGGTGTTCGGCGCGGAGAGAAGTGGGTTGTCCGCTGCGGGCGGCTCGGTCTCGTAGACGTCGATCGCGGCGCCGGCGACCTTGCCGTCCTTGAGAGCCTGAGCCAGTGCCGCTTCGTCATACACGCCACCGCGGGCGACGTTGATGAGCATGACTCCGGGCTTGAGCTTGCCGATGTTGTCGGCGTTGATGATGCCCCTGGTGGCTTTGTTGAGGGGCACATGGACGGTGATCACGTCCGCGGTGGCGATGATGTCGTCCACCTCCGCGAGGGTCACGCCGTGGAGGGCGGCCTGTTCCGCGGTCACGAACGGGTCGTAGCCGATGACCTCCATCTCGAGGCCCCGAGCCCGGTCGGCCACAGCCTGGCCGATCTTGCCCAGGCCGATGACGCCGAGGGTGCGGCCGCGAAGCTCAACCCCGGTGAAGGAGCTGCGCTTCCACTCACCGCGGCGCATCGACGCGTCCGCGGCGGCGGTCTTGTGCGCCAGGGCGAGCATCAGGGTGATCGTCTGCTCTGCCGCGGAAACGGTGTTGCCGGTGGGTGCGTTTACGACGACGATGCCGGCCTTTGTGGCGGCCTCGAGATCGACATTGTCGACACCGACACCGGCCCGGCCGATGACGATCAGGCGTGTGGCGTGAGCCAGGATGTCGGCCGTGACTTTGACCTGGCTTCGGACCAGCAGGGCGTCGTAGTCGCCGATGATCTCGGCGAGCTGCTCGGGCGTGAGCCCGATCTTCTCGTCGACATCGTGATGGGCGCGGAGGATCTCGAGTCCCTGCTTGGCCAGGGGCTCGGCAACGAGGATCTTCATCGGTGGTTCCTTACTTCGCCAGGCCGAGGGACTTGAGCGCGGCAACCTGAGCCGCGGCCACAGCCGCTCCTGGGGTGACGGGGCGGTCCAGCTCGATCAGCGTCTGCTCGAGAACCGCGATGGCATTGAGAATCGCCGGGATCGTGACGTGGCCCATGTGCCCGATGCGGAAGATCTTGCCCTTGAGAGCGCCCTGCCCGCCGGCCACGACCAGGCCGAGCTTGCGAAGCTTGCCGTTGAACGTCTTCCACTCGAGTTCATCGGGGATGTAGGCGCCGGTGACGGTGTCGGACGCGAACTTCGGGTCGGCCAGCAGCTTGAAGCCCAGCGCCGTGAGGCCGGCCCGGACGGCGGCGCCGACGGCAGCATGTCGTCTCCAGATTTCAGCCTGGCCCTCCTGCTCCAGCAGGTTCAAGGCAACGTCCAGCTGGAACATGACCGCGACGGCCGGGGTCCAGGGCGTCTGACCCGATTCGGCGCTCGTCTTGTGGGCGACGAGGTCGAAGTAGAACTTCGGCATTCTGGCGGTAGCCGCGGCTTCCCACGCCCGCGCCGACACCGACAAGAACACGAGTCCGGGCGCGACCATCCAGGCCTTCTGAGAGCCGCTGACAACGACGTCAAGTCCCCATGCGTCCGTCTCGAACGGAACTGCGCCGAGGCCGGAGATCGCGTCGACAAGGATGAGGGCGTCCGGCGCGGACGCGCTGACGGCGGCGGCCAGGGCCTCGATCGGGTTCGTCACGGCGGTGGAAGTCTCGTTCTGCGTCATC
>DASVJA010000019.1:0-14749 GCA_036386115.1 Candidatus Limnocylindrales bacterium | reverse complement strand
CAGGATGGCGTGCGGTCCGGCCGGTCCCAGACCGCCGGCGTTCGGTTTAGCCACAGATAAGCCACAGATAAGCCACAGGTGAGCCGCGATGAGTAAGGTCATGTCGATGCGCGACGCCGTCGCCGCGAATGTCCATGACGGCGACGTCGTCGCCATCGAAGGTTTCACGCACCTGATCTCGTTCGCGGCCGGGCACGAGATCATCCGGCAGCGCAGGCGAGACCTCACCTTGGCGCGCTTGACGCCGGATCTCATCTACGACCAGATGGTTGCGGCGGGCACGGCCAAGAAGCTGATCTTCAGCTGGCTCGGTAATCCGGGCGTGGGCGGGTTGTATGCAATCCGGCGGCGCGTGGAGAGTGCTGATCCGGCGCCGCTCGAGCTGGAGGAGTACAGCCACTTCGGCATGGTCGGCCGGTATACGGCCGGCGCGTCGAACCTGCCGTTCTTCCCCCTGCGGTCGTATTTCGAGTCGGACCTGCCAAAGGCCAATCCGCTGATCCGCCCCATCAAGTCGCCGTTCGGCGACGAGACGGTCTACGCGGTGCCGCCGCTCAAGCCGGATGTCACCGTCGTCCATGCCCAGCGCGCGGACGCCGCCGGTAACACGCAGATGTGGGGCTTGCTCGGCTGTCAGAAAGAGGCTGCCTTCGCGGCGGAGCGGCTGATCGTCGTGGTTGAGGAACTGGTGGATGAGGATGTCATCCGCGCGGACCCGAACCGGACCGTCGTCCCCGGCCTGATCGTGGACGCGGTCGTGGTTGAGCCGTGGGGCGCACATCCCTCGTATGTCCAGGGTTCCTACGACCGCGACAACCACTTCTACCGTGACTGGGAAGGCATCAGCAAGGACGCCGCCGCAACACAATCCTGGCTGGACGAATGGGTTTACGGCGTCCGCGGCCGAGCGGAGTACATGGAGAAGCTCGGCGCCGAACGGGTTGCCGCTCTCAAACCGTCCGGCTCGGCGCCGTCCGGCTCAGTCGACTATGGGACCTACAAATGAGCGAACCGCGCGCTACCGATACATCGGGTGCCTTCACCAAGTCCGAGATGATGATCGTGGCCGCCGCCCGCGAGCTGGCCGGCCAGCGTGTCTGTTTCGTCGGCGTCGGTTTGCCGAACATTGCCGTCAACCTGGCCCGGCTGACGGTTGCCCCGGCCCTGGAGCTGGTCTACGAATCGGGCGCCTTCGGCGCCAAGCCGGCCCGACTGCCGCTGAGCATCGGCGACCCAACCATCGTCACCGGCGCCACCGCCATCGTCCCGATGTTCGAGTTGTTCAGCTTCTATCTGCAAGGCGGGCTTGTGGACGTCGGTTTCCTCGGCGCCGCGCAGATCGATCGCTTCGGCAACATCAACAGCACGGTCATCGGTGACTACGAACACCCCAAGACGCGCCTTCCCGGTTCCGGCGGCGCGTGTGAGATCGCCATCAACGCTCGCCAGGTCTTCGTGATCATGCGGCAGAGCAAGCGCTCGTTCGTGGACAGGATCGATTTCCGGACGTCGCCCGGCAACCTGGGTGGCGCGGAGGCGGCCGCCAAGATCCGGCGCGAGCAGGGCTGGCTCGGCAGCGGACCCTCAGTGGTGGTCACCGATCTGGGCATCTATCACTTCGACGACGCCGGCGAGATGCGCCTCGACTCGATCCACCCCGGTGCCACGCTGGATCAGATCCGCGAGACCATCGGCTGGGAACCGCGCCTGGCCGATCCGCTGGCCGTCACGCCCGCGCCGACAGACGAAGAGTTGCGCCTCATCCGCGAGGAGTTGGACCCGGAAAGGGCGTATACGAAGTAGGGTGGCCGGAAGCCGACTGGTCAACTTCCCTATTGCGGGGAGTTGGGAGCATTGCCGAATATCCGCCATGGCGTCGAGGGGCGGGTGAGGGCTGTAACGCGCTGGGCGAAGTCGATCCGCTCGGGATACGCCTGGTTGCTCTAGAGGAGGATCACATGCACCGTTTGCGGAGATTGCTGGTCGTTGCCATGTGCGTGTCTGGGATGTGGGGCGTGGCCGTGAGCCCGGTTGGGGCGTCCCCGGCAGCGGCTGCGAGCTGTGTGAACCAGGGGTTTCTGAATATCAATAGCTCGCTCACCTTCGTGAGCTATGGCGAGAGGTATTACGGCGGGGGGGCGCCGACTATAACGCCCTATGGCTCATCCACTATCTACATGGGGCCCGATGTTGTGACGCTTTGCACCGGGCAGTCCGGGTCGAGTTGGCAGGTGGCCAGCGTGGCGAGCCTGACCCCTAGCTACTACGGCATGGACAGCAACATGAACATCTCCGGTTACCTCGGCCGCGGGTACGGAGTTGTCGTCCGCCAGGTGAACGCAACGAGCATCGTCCTCGAGCCGACTATGTGCCAGGGAAGCCTCGGGCGGATGATCGGCACCGCAATTTCGAGTATTCCGCTTCCGAAGGTGGTCTGGCAGGTCACTCTCGGCAAGACCATTGCCGGCAAGGCTTTGTCGTCCCTGCCCAGAACGGCCTACTGCAACAAGCAGGCTTCCCTCACGCTGTCCATCAACTTCTATTCCAGCGGGGGCACGTGGCTCTCGTCGTACTACCACGACTACATCGAGAAGACGCAAGTCAAGACCGGCAGCTGCACTGCGACCGGCGTTAGCTGCTACGACGTCACCGAATTCCAGTGGCGAGTGGTCCGGTAACAAGCCGGCACTCAAGCGACAAAGGCCCCCGGATCCTCAAGGCCCGGGGGCCTTTTCCGTGAGGGGAGAGCGAGACTAGTGTTTCGGCGCCTCGGTCTTGCCGCGGACCACCATCACGGGGCAATGGGCGTGCCGCACCACGTAGTCCGACACGGACCCGATCAGGAAGCGGCTTACGCCGCTGCGTCCATGCGAACCGACCACGATCAGGTCCGCCTTCTCCGAATCCGCGGCGGCGACGATGGCCTCGCCAGCATCGCCGTCCCAGACCAGGAATGTGGCGTCGGCGCCTGCTGCCTTGGCTCGCTGGACGATAGCCTGGGCTTTGGTGGTGAGCGAGTCTCGCGAGTCCACCGGGCTGGTCGGCTCGGCAGAAGCTCCCGACGGCCGCGATGACGGACCCAGGACGCTGACGACCAGCAGGCGTGCGCCCACCTGAACGGCAAGGTCGATCGCTTCGTCGCTTGCACATTCGGAGGCCAGCGAGCCATCGGTCGCGAGAAGGATGATTTCGATCTTGGACATCGGGCCTGTCCGTCCGGCTGATTGGCTGGGGCGCCGCCGGTCTTTCGTGTTTGGCAAGGGTGCGGGCGACCGCTATTGGGGCCTAGTGACCTCCGGCCCATTCCTGCTGGCGGGATGGCACGTGGTCGGGCGCGCGGAATGCGGCCGGGGGCGGCTGAAAGTCGGATCTCGCCTCAGGTGGCCGCGCGACATCGCGAATGGATCTAGCGATTCCGTCGCATCGAGGCCGCGCCATTCGGTGAAGATTGAACGATTCCCAGCCGCGCGCCGTTGTTCAGCTACAACGATGGATAGCCGAGGTACAAGCTTGCTCGCACGCGCCGCGATCGGCGTGCTCACGGACGATGACATCGCCGAGCTGCTGGTGTCGAAATCGTCCGATGCGTACCGCCTTGCCACATGGATACTGCGCGACGCCGTCGCCGCCGAGGATGCCGTTCAGGAAGCTGCAATGGCCGCATGGAACGGGCGCAAGAAGATGCGCCATGCGGACAACCCGACGGCCTGGTTCACGACGATCGTGGTGAACGTGTGTCGGGATGAACTACGGCGGCGTAAACGGGCGACCCTGGCGGAGACCCGGGTGCAGACGCCCGGCGAGGAGCAGGACCAGGTGGCTGCCAGAGACGAAGTCGGGCGGGCGATTGACCGTCTGTCGACCGACGAGCAGATGATCCTCGCTCTCCGTTTCGGGCGAGATCTGACCGTCCCTCAGATCGCAGCCCAACTGAGATTGGCCGAAGGAACGGTCAAATCCAGACTCCACCACACGTTGGAGCACTTCCGTTCCGCGCTGGCTGCCGAGCGTCGAGTTGAGGAATCCGGGCGATGAACGACCACGAAGCCGAGAACGAGCTGCGGGACTACTACGCGTCGATAACGCCGACCGCTTCCGCTCACGTCGCGAGCTTGGTCTCCGATTCCTTGCGGGCGCGCCCGGACTCTCGAGCCAGAACTCCCTTGACCTTGAAGCCCAGGGTGCTTGCGAGCCTGGCCGCGGCAATGGCCGTCGTGCTGATCGTCGGAATCGGCTTCGGCGCGTGGCGGAGCGGGCCGAACGACGGCTTCCCGGCTGTGGCGTCGGGGTCTCCATCCGCACGCCCTTCGTCCGAATCGCCGACCCCCTCGCCGACGGCCGCGCCCACCGACACGCCGACTCCGCGACCATCACCAACGCTGAAGGCGCCGACCAAATCGACGCCCTCCCACAGTTTCAGTCTCACCGGGTCAATGCATGGGCACTTCGACACGGCGACCCTGCTCGCGGACGGCCGGGTGCTTATGACCGGCGACAACACGGTCGTCGACAACCAAGACGTCTACACGACTCTGGCAGAGCTCTACGACCCGGGGACCGGCGTCTTTGCTCCAACCGGCTCACTTCTCCACGCCCTAGAAGGAGCTACCGCGACAAGACTGCAGGACGGTCGCGTGCTCATCGCCGGCGGCATCGTTACCGATGCTCTTGATTCGCCTGACGCCTCATCGGCCGAGATTTACGACCCGGCGACCGGGAAATTCACCGCTACCGGTTCCTTGGTGCAGCAGCGAAATGACCACACGGCGACGTTGCTTGGGAACGGCGAGGTCCTGATCGCGGGTGGGTGGGGCGTCGGCGGCGGTCCCGAACTCGCGACCGCCGAGCTTTATGACCCCAAGTCGGGGACGTTCAAACCGACAGGCCCAATGGCATCCACGCGGATGAGGGCGACGGCGACTTTGCTGGCCGATGGGCGGGCGATGGTCTTCGGAGGTCTCGGCCCGACCTACAAGGGGATGTCGACGGTTGAGCTATACGATTCACGGACCGGCGCCTTCAGCCCCGCCGGCTCAGTGCCCGCGTGGGAGCAAGGCCAGATCGTCACCCTGCTCGCCGACGGGGATGTTCTGACTGAAGGTGGCACCTCCGGAGGAGGCGCGATGGCATACGAGCTCTACGACCCCGCGACGGGCAGCTTCCGCTTCGCCGGATCGGCGAACATCGACAGAAGCGACGGTATGGGCGTCCTGCTTGCCAACGGGCAGGTCCTGATCGCGGGCGGCGCCTACTCGCCCCACGAGGGCGACGTTCAGCCAGGTCCTCATGTCGGCACCGTGGCGTTTGCATCGTCCGGCGGCCGGGAGCGCTACGACCTACCTGCCCCGACGCGGGCGTCAGGGTCCGGGGCCATTGCGTATGTACCGCCTGTAACCATCTTTGCCACTGCGGAGCTGTACGACCCAACCACCGGCAAGTTCACCAGGACGGGATCACTGTCGCACCCTCGCGACGGCGCGACAGTGACGTTGCTACTGGATGGCCGGGTTCTGATCGCGGGCGGCCGTACGGGAACGGGCCTGACGACTGACCTGACGGCCGAGCTGTACCAGCCGTAGCCTTCCGGCGATCCCGCTAGACCCGGCCGCAACACACATCTGGGGTGGCGACGCGTATACGGTCGGTTTGTTAGTCTCACCACAATGACCGCATCGCATTCCACGCCAAACTCGGGCCAGGACTCCACGGGTCTGCTTGGGCTGCGGGAAATGGCCGAAGCCCTTGAAGCCTGGCAGGAGCGGCCGGGCGATGCGAGCCATTACCGCCTGGACGCCGCCTTCTCCCAACTCGTGAGCAGCGCCGGTCTGGGCGGTGGGCATCTCCATTTGAATGCGCCGCCGCTGACCGAGGCCGAACTGCGGGCCGGAAGCCTTGTCGATCCCAATGCGGAGACGGCCGGCCTTCGCAACTACGACCTCCGCTTCGGCGATCGAACCCTCGCGAATCTCCAACTGGATGCGCCGCCTGCCGCGGTCTTCTCGGTGGACGAGTGTGCCCGCGGACTTGAGATCGTTGTCGGCTCGGCCTGGTCCAGGGCTCGTGCCGGCCAGGCCACGGACGAGCTTACGGCCATGGACACGGCCACCCGCGGCATCGCCGGCGTCCTTGATCTGGACCGCGTGTTGCAGCTGATCACGGATCGCGTCCGGGAGCTAGCCCACGCACAGTACGCGGCGCTGGGGATCGTCGACCAGGATTTCGGGATCGAACGCTTCATCACCAGCGGCGTCAGTCGCGCGGAACGCGAGCGCATCGGGCCGCCGCCTCACGGCCATGGGCTGCTCGGTGTGATCGCCCATGAAGCTCACCCAGTCAGAGTTCACGACATCTCGACGGACGCGCGCCGTTTTGGCTTCCCGGTCAACCACCCGCCGATGCAGTCGCTACTGGGTGTCCCAGTCGGCGCCAAGGGTCGATCGATCGGCCGGCTCTACCTGACCAACAAGCTTCCTTCCGGCGACTTCACCGAGGACGACGAACGTCTGGTCGAGATGTTCGCCTTGCATGCCGGCATCGCCATCGAGAACGCCCGGCTCCATGAGCAGGTACAGCGCCTGGCAATTGTCGAGGAGCGCGAGCGCATCGGCCGGGACCTTCACGACGGCATCATCCAGAGCATCTACGCCGTTGGGCTTTCGCTCGAGGACGTGCCGGACCTAATGACCGAGGAGCCGGTGGAGGCAACCGCTCGAGTCGAGCGGGCCATCGACTCGTTGGACCAGTCGATCCGCGACATCCGTAACTTCATCTTCGGCCTCCGGCCCGAGCTGCTCGAGCAGGCCGGACTCATCGGGGGCCTGGCCGCGCTGGCGGACGAGTTCCGGGTCAACAGCATGGTGGATGTCGACCTGGAGACCGAGGACGCGAGAGACACGGATCTGCCTCTGGAGCTAATCAGCCAGCTGCTGTCCATAGCTCGCGAGGCGCTGAGCAACATCGCCCGGCACTCAAAGGCAACCCAGGGCGGAGTTCACGTCGAGACCACCGAAGCCCGAGTAATGTTGGTGATCAGCGACAACGGAGTCGGCTTCGACTCATCCAAACCGCGCAGCGCAGGCCACCAGGGCCTGGTCAACATGCGGGCCAGAGCCGCGTCTGTCGGTGGCCGACTGGACATTCAGAGCGAACCCGGCTTCGGCACGCGTATCATCGTAGATGTGCCGCGGCGCGAAGCGCCGAACGGACCTACCGACCGAGGAGAACAATGACCGACCAGCTAGAGGTTCGCCCCCTGCGCCTTCTGGTGGTTGACGATCACGAGGTCGTTCGACAGGGACTCGTCTCGCTCCTGGAGCGGCGCGAGCACTTCCAGGTTGTCGCTGAAGCCGGCACCGCCGCCGAGGCCGTCGAGATGGCTCGTAAGTTCGAGCCGGACCTCGTTGTCATGGACGTCCGCCTGCCGGACGGCTCGGGCATCGAGGCCTGCCGCGAGATCCGGGCCGAGTTCCCGGCCACGCGCGTGGTCATCCTGACCAGCTATCCAGACGAGGAAGCGGTTCTGTCCGCGATCATCGCCGGCGCCTCGGGCTACCTGCTCAAGCAGATCAGAGGCCGAGATCTCGTCAGCGCGCTGGAGTCCGTCGGCCGCGGCGAGTCGCTGCTGGATCCGGCCGTGACAGAGAAGGTCCTGGATCGCGTCCGCCGCATTGCCACCGGCACCTACACGGATGAGATGGCCCAGCTGACCCAGCAAGAGCAGAAGATCCTGCTGCTCGTCGCCGAGGGCAAGACCAACAAGGAAATCGCCGCCGAGGTGTTTCTCTCGGACAAGACAGTCAAGAACTACGTCAGTTCGATACTGTCGAAGCTCAACCTGGAGCGGCGGGCTCAGGCGGCGGCGTTCGTGGCGCGACATCGGATGAAGGGCGGGGCGTAGGGGGGAGCGTCGAGCGCCGATGCGCGCCGGGGGATACATATCCGACATGGTGACTCGGCCAAGAGTGCGATCCGGTCGAACCTGTACCTGCATACGCGCATCTCGGCCATACGTGGATCGCAAATAGCGCGACTTGTGACCCGACTTGGGTCGAGCGACCTTCAGGCTCGTCGGATATGCATCTATGCACGCGCACCGATCGGCCGGCGCTACGGCCGATGTCCAGTGGCTGCCGAGGAGGTGGCTTGGGTCGCTGCGCACTTTCGGGCGTTTGAGGCGTCTCGTTTCGGTGCTCGCACCGCCGTGGTCCGGTCCGCCGGATGGGCGCTTCAGGTCGGGCTGGGCGTCGGTTCGGGGTCCAGCGTGATGCTTGCGACGAACGCGTCGACCTCGGCCTCCATTGCGGCCAGGTTGGGACCGCGGAAGACTGCGCTGATGCTGTAGATCGTCCCATCGGGCCCGCGACGTCCGATCATCCAGAACGCGTGGACGTCGATGAAGTCGGACGGCTGAGCCGGCATCATTTCCCTGGCGACCAGCCAGTCGCCGACCCTCTTTGTCTCCCACGTGGGCGAGGTTAGGGCTCCCATATCGACCCCGGGAGCAGGCGTGCTCGTTGTAACGCTGACCGCGAGCTGATTCGGCGCCAGATGGCAGCACTTGGGGTAGAGCGCGCCAGCATCGCCGTTGGTGTAGGTCACGATGAAGAAGTTGGGCACGACGTCGTGCCAATCGGATGGGTAATCGAAGGAGATCCCGTCGGTCTGGGTGGGGCCCTGGCCCGTGAGATGGACGTGGATCAGTCTGAGTGCCTCAACGGCCGTTGCCACCGAGGTACTCACGGCCGACGATAGCCCGGCCTGGGTAGCCGCCGCGGCAGGGGAGTTGGATGCCGTGGCCGGCGCACAGGATGCAGCCAGTGCCACCAGCGCAATGGCCAAGAGGCTTCGAGCGACGATAGCGCCCAGGGAACCCGTGTCCGACAGTGCGCGTCGTGAGGTCGCTTTGGCGATCCGAAACGTCCATTGATGGACCCCTTCAGGGCGACCGGTCTAGCCTCCGATCCGGGTGATTCGCCCTACCCTTGTATACGTTTGGCCGAGGCGACCGGCTCACTGGTGGATGACTTCGATGATTGGTCAGCGAGGGTGTCGGCTCGCCGACGGTTAGTCGCTGCTCGCCCTTGATAGCCTCTGGCACACGAAGTCAAGCGAGGCTTCCTGGAAGCAGAGCAGGGGCGTAAACGTGGATAAGGAGCAACGAATCGGCATGGGTCCGCCGTGAAGACCGGACGAAGGATAATCGCGATCATTCCGGTTTGGGCACAGCCGACGGCGCTGGCGCTGGTGTTTGCCCTCGTTGCGCTGCCGATCGTGGTCTTGGGCTGGGACGTCGGCTTTCGTAGCTACTACATAAACACCGGAGCCTTTGATCCCACGCCTGCTCGATGGACTGCCGCTGCGGTCGGCGTATTCCTGCCGGCCTTGGTCGCCGGACCCATTGGTGGTCTCGTGGTGCGGCGCAACGTCCTGGCCGCAGCCTTGTTCACGTTCGTTCTTTCACTGATCGTCGCCGTCGAGGGGGCAGCATTCGTTCCTTCGTTCCTCGGCGGCCAAGGGGACATCTGCGTCGGTGCAAACATCGGGTCGCCATGCGATCCCATCACCGCGGTGGCGCACATCATCATCGACGACATCCAGGCTCTTCCGCTTCTCCTGTTCTTCGCTCCCTTCGCCGAGCCGGTGGCGCTCTTGACGCTTGCTCTGGGCGTGGCCGTGTGGGCCATCGTGCTCCCACCAGGACGCGCGGTCGCCGAAGGTAACAGGGTCACCGCCTCATGACCGTCGCCTTCGTCCCCCTCTGCCCTTGTGCTCACCGGCAACGTGCCGCCTGGCCCGCCGGTCGGCCCAATAGGCACTCTCGCGTCCAAACGCTCCGCCCCGTAAACTCCGCGAATGCGAATTGTCAGCGCCGATCAGGCCGTCTCTGAAATCAAGTCAGGTCAGAATGTCTTCATGCAGGGGGCCGCGGCGTCGCCGACGATCCTGCTTGAGGCCATGGTCCGCCGAGCGCCGGAGCTCGAGGACGTGAAGGTAATTCACATGCACGCGGAGGGGCCTCACCCGCACCTGGCCCCGGACATGGTCGGCCACTTCCGACACAAGGCGCTCTTCATCGGGCCAAACGCTCGCCTGGCGATCAACGAAGGCCGCGCCGAGTTCATCCCGGTCTTCCTCTCGGACATCCCGGCTCTGTTCGATCGGGGCATCATTCCGCTGGACGTCGCCCTGATAAACGTCAGCGTTCCCGATGAGCACGGCTTCTGCTCGCTCGGAACTTCGGTCGACACGGTGATTACCGCCGTTCGCAACGCCAAGGTGGTCATCGCCCAACTGAACAAATCCATGCCGCGTACTTTGGGCGACAGCTTCGTTCACATCGGCAAGATCGATTACGGTGTCGAAGTCGACATGCCGCCGTACAGCCATAGCACCGGTGAGCTCGGCGACGTCGAGAAGAAGATCGGCGGCTTCGTGGCGGACCTCGTCCAGGATGAGGCAACTCTGCAGATGGGCATCGGCGATATCCCGAGCGCCGTGGCCCTGCACCTGTATCACAAGCGCGACCTGGGAATCCACACCGAGATGTTCACCGACGTCCTGGTTGACCTGGTTGAGCGCGGCGTCGTGACCTGCGATCGCAAGGACATAGACTGCGGCAAGATCGTGACCACTTTCATGATGGGTACGCAGCGCCTGTACAAGTTCGTCGACAACAACCCCATGGTGGAGATGCGGCAGGTCGACTACACGAACGACACGTCGATCATCCGCAAGCACCGCCGCATGACGGCTATCAACTCGGCCATCGAGGTGGACCTCACCGGCCAGGTATGCGCCGACTCGATCGGGACGCGGATGTACAGCGGCGTCGGCGGCCAGATGGACTTCATGCGCGGTGCCGCGCTGGCCGAGGAAGGGCGGGCGATCATCGCGCTGCCGTCTACCGCTGCCGGCGGCAAGTTCTCGCGGATTACGATCGCGCTCAAGGAAGGCGCGGGAGTCACCACCACGCGGTCCCACGTCCGATACGTCGTGACCGAGTTCGGCGTGGCCGAGATGTTCGGGCTGAGTTTCCGCGAGCGCGCCAAGCGTCTCATCGCCATCGCCCACCCGGACTTCCGGGACGAACTGACCGCGTACGCCAAGAAGACATACGGGCTCTAGGCATTCGCGCCGCGGGCGCACCAAATCCGAGTCAACAAGCACCGGGCGTCCGAAAGGCCGCCCGGTCTTTGATTCACGTCGAATGAGCCGCCCGCGGAACCGCCACTCACCTCAGCCCACCGGCCCGCCGTGCGCCGACAAGGTGGCGGCGAGGACCAGAGCGAGCGGACTCGTACGTCCGTGAGCGAGGACCGCAGACGCCAACGCAGGCGGCGCACGGCGGGCCGTCGGACATAAAAAAGGACGAACGCCGGGCGTCCCCTCCGGCGTTCGTCACGACCGGAAGTTTGCGGTCCCGAGCAAAGCCTGCGCAGTGCCGAATGGCACTCCGCTGTGGGGATTTCAGGCCTGTGGCAGGAAGCCGACCCAGGTGGGGAACGGGCCGCAATCCGTTGCCGCGCATCGGTGTCCGGGGCCGGACTTCGCGCCTCGGCGCCGGACTCGCGGGGCCGCCCGTGTTGGTCGGCCGGGATGCCGAAGCTAGACCACAGAGACGGGGAATCGAGACTCCACGTCGACGAACCTGCTCCGCTCGGCAGTGCCATGGCGGCCGCGAGGCGGATTCTCGTTCGCGTAGGGCGGCGCCGCCTGCGATCGTGTGTTCGCGGGCCATATGGCCCCCACGCTTAGGGAGCCCTGTCGCTACGGGCAAGAGGGCCGAGGGCGCACCCTATGGGCATGCTGGTCGACTCCGAGATTCCCCTTCGCCGACTGCTCATCGTCAGTCAGCACCGTGCCGCGACCGAGGCACTCTGCGATCACCTCTCGCGCCACGGCTTCATCGTCGCCCAGGCGTCGTGTGAATCCGCCGCCAGACAGGCGGCAAGCGCGAGGCCGGACGTTGTGCTGCTCGATGCGGATGTTGCCGGAGGCTGGAAGCCGATGGTCGCGGCGCTGAGCGGTCTCATCCCCGCGGATCGAATCGCCGTGCTGGCATCCTATTGGCATGCCGACGAGCAACGTGAGGCTGTTGCCAGCGGGATTGGCGGCACCCTGCTTAAGCACCTGGACGGATCCGCGCTGGCCCGCCAGCTGCGCGCATTGAGTGAACCGACATCGTGACCAATTCGCCTGCCGCGGAGTTTCCGTGTCGAGGCCGGCGTCCGGCGGCGCTCGCCAAGCAGTACGCTCCGCGCGAGGATCTCGAGATCCGAATGCAGGGCGTGGCTCTGGTCGGCGCATTTCTTGGGGTCTCTCCGTTCGCGGAGCGTGTCGGTCTCGACCGACCCGTCCTGATGAACGCGGTTCGCGAAAACCTGACTCGCTTATTCGGCAAGAAGGGCGGAGCCGTGGTCGATGCGAACCTGGCAGTTATTCACGGCGCCTACGATGGCGTTATCGATGTCACGGCCGCTTTGGCCGTCAGAGTCCCTGCTGAGGCAACCCGATGACCCAGACTCGAACGGTTGGCGAAGTCATGACTCCCAACCCGATCTCCATCACAGAATCGGCATCGCTGGCAGAAGCGGCCGGCATTCTCGACAGCAAGAAGATCACCGGCCTCCCGGTTGTCGATGAAAACGGCTGCTTGGTTGGGATGATCAGCCAGACGGACCTTGTCCGCGCTCGTGCGAACCAGCACCTCGTCTCCAACTGGCCGGGCCTCTCCGTCGGGCAGGTCATGACCAGGCCGGCGCTGACCATCGATTCAACCGTTTCCATCGAGGAAGCCGCCAAGATGATGGACCACCGGAGGGTCCACCGCCTCGTCGTGGTCGATGCATCGGATAGCCCGATCGGCATCATCTCGACCAGTGACCTCGTACGGTCCTGGCTGCGCTGAAGCTTTCTGGCGTATCAGCTTCGCTGGGACCGAAGGCCGGTTTGCCCAGCATTTCGACAAGGCGGGCAATGCCTCCGCGGAACTGCAAGAGTCTCAGGCGGATCGCCTCCAGAACTGGCAGACCCTGCAGGAGATGGCTGGGCTGATCTAGCCGCAGCCGCCGGAGCGCGCGACGAGAGCGACGTGGGTTTTCAGGATCACTACAGCTTTGCTGTGTGGAATGGCGCCATGGACGATCCCGCTACTACCCAAACTCCTGTCGACCCTAACAACGCAACACCCATCGCACCCGCCGCGGAGTTCGCGTCCCCGGAGCGAAGCGCTCCGCCCCAAGGCTCTGGGATGAGGACCCTTCTCACCCGATTCCTGATCCTTTCACCGGCCCTGGCCCTGATCCTGGTGGGCGTGGCCGCAATCGGTTTCGAGGCCGGCGCCAATTCCGGCGGCACGACTCGTATGGGAGCCAGCCAGGCGGGAAACAATCCCGCCGGAGCCCAGCCAACCTATGCGCCTCTGCCGTCCGGTGCCCTCGGCGGCCCGCGGCAAGGTGCCGTTGCGTCTGTTCAGGTGGTTGGAACCGTCGCGAGCAAGACGGCAACTACGATTGTTGTGACGACCACGGCCGGCAAGACAGTCGCGGTCAACGTTTCGTCGACCACGATATTCACCATTCGCGACGTTGCTAATCCGACGATCGACACGATCGCGGTCGGCAACCGTATCGCGGCCCAGGGCACCTTCAACGCCGACGGTTCGCTCAACGCCACCCAGATCCTGGTCGGCGCGTTCGGTCAACCGGATTCCAGGGGCGGGTCCGGCCGTGGACGTGAGGCAAACCCGTCATCCTCCCCGTCCGGTGCGAACACGTGATGTAGATCGGCACTGGGCCCCGTGGCGTCCTACGGAGTCCGGGGCTAGGAAGCCGGGGCTGTCGTCCCGGCTTCAAGCCCGGCTTCGAAGACACCCAGATCCGCTTCAACAACCTCAGGACGCTTCTTGCCGGCCATCTCGCGCAGGGCCGCTCGGACGGACTGGGGCGTGACCCAGCCGGTCCGGGAGACCAGTGCGCCCAATGCCGCGACGCTGACAAGCTTGTCGTCGCCTCCTGCGGCCGCGACCTCCGTGCACTGGAGATGCATCTCGGCCAGGTCGTGGCGGCCGGTGGCCTCGTCTCCAAGGAGTGACGAGTTCATCAGGAGGAGCCCGGCCGGGGCGACTCGGGGCGCGAACTTGCGCAGGGACGGCAGGTTCATCACCACGGCGGCGTCGAAGCGGTCGACCACCGGCGAGCCGATCGGAGCGTCACCGACGATGACCGTGCATGATGCCGTGCCGCCGCGCATCTCCGGTCCGTAGGACGGAATCCAGAAGACTTCGAGTCCGTCCTTTATGGCGGCTCGGGCAAGAACCTGGCCCGCGAACAGCAGGCCCTGGCCGCCGAAACCGGCGAAGACGACGGAGTGCTCCATCTCAGTCCTCCGGGCGAGCCGGCGCGGGGCAGCCGGCGTGGGGAGCCGGCGCCGGGCCGCACGTTCCACGATCCACGATGACTCCAACGGGGTACGCCTCGACCACCGGGCCTTTGAGGTGGTCCAGGGACTGTTGCGGCGTCATGCCCCAACCCACCGGGCAGTTGGAGAGTGCTTCGACGAGGGCGAAGCCGCCACCGTCGATTTGGACCTGGCAGGCGCGCCTCATCATGGCCTTGAGTTTGCTAATCGAGGCAACGTCGGCGATGGTGCCGCGCGCGGCGTAGGTCACTCCGGGCAGCTGGGCAAGCATCTCGGTGATGCGGATCGGGTAGCCCATCAGGGCGGCATCGCGGCCCGTCGGCGAGGAAGT
>DASVJA010000018.1:0-2607 GCA_036386115.1 Candidatus Limnocylindrales bacterium | reverse complement strand
AACATGGACAAGGCGGATGCCGCTCGCGTCAGCATCACCTCGACTTGCCCTGCCGCGTCCCTCGAGATCCGCCAGCTCGACCTGGCCTCGCTCGCTTCCGTCGCCGCCTTCGCCGCCGCCGTCAAAGACGCGCATCCGAAGATCGACATGCTTTTCAACAACGCCGGCGTCATGGCCGTCAAGGAGGGCACGACGGCCGACGGCTTCGAGATCCAGTTCGGGACCAACGTCCTCGGCCACTTCGCCCTGACGATGCATCTTCTTCCGGCGTTGCTGGCCGCGCCTGCGCCGCGGGTGGTCAACACGACATCGACGGCCCGCCACGTCGCCGGCAAGTACGACCTGTCGAATCCGCACATGCGCGGCTGCTACTCCGCCTGGGGCGCATACGGTATGTCCAAGCGGGCCGACCTGCAGTTGGCTTTCGAGCTGAACCGCCGCCTCGCCGATCGCGGCCTGACCGCCTACGCCGCCGATCCGGGTTTTTCAAAGACGGGTCTCCAGCAGGCCAGCGTCCGCGCCAACGGCGGCTTCATGCAGCATTTCTGGAACGTCGTGACTGCGGTCATGGGGCAGCCGGCCGCCATGGGCGCGCTTCCGCAGCTGCGCGCCGCGACCGACCCGTCCGCGAAAGGGGCCACTCTCTACGCGCCACGCTGGTACACGTTCGGAGCGCCGGTGGTGCGGGGCGTGGGCAAGAGCATCGACAAGCCGGCGCAGATGGCCCAGCTCTGGGAGTTGTGCGAGTGCGAGACCGGCTTGACGTTGCGCGAGGCGCTTTCGTAGGTGCCGGCGCAGAATGAGGCGACTGCCTGAGGAGGGACTTCCAGATGCGACGTCTCGCGACTCTGATGCTGGCTTTCGGTCTGGCGGCGATGCTGGTGGGAGCTTGCTCAGCCGACGAAGACCAGACTTACCAGCTGCCCGTTGCGGCTATCTCGCTGCCGCTTCCTGTCCAAGCTGCGAGCACTGCGGCGTGTCCGCAGGGCGATCTGGCGACGGTTCAAGTCCGCTGGGACGCGGCCCATCGTGTTCTTACGCTGGGCGGCGAGAAGTTCGCCTTTCCCGGCGGTTTCACTTCCCGCGAACTTCCCACCGGCCGCCTCGAGATTCTGGCGCCGGACGGGACGGTGGTGGCGCGCGACGGTGACAACATCACCTTCGGTGGCGCCGACTACCAGCACATCTGCCGCGTCAACGGGGTTCAGTACTAGAGCCGCCGGCGTCCGACACGACCCGGCCTGGACCGGTTGGTGACTCGCCGGCGGTCACTCGTGCGCGCCTCCACAGGATGATCGATCATCGATGGCGATGGAAGCTCTTGCGGCCGTTCTCGGCGTTCTACTGGTGGTCTCAGTTACATGGGACCTGTTCGAGACTATCGTGGTCCCGCGCCCCACGCCCGGCCGATTTCGGATCGGCCGCTATGTGATTCGCTCATCCTGGGGCGTCTTTCGGAGGTTGGGCCGGAAGCGCGGCGGAGAGACCCGAGACACGCTCCTGGGCTTGTTTGCTCCGGCCGGAACACTCGTTCTGCTGACCGTCTGGCTGGCCGTGATGATCGCCGGCTACGGCCTGATCCTGTTTGGGCTCCGTGACCAGGTGACGCCCCGGCCGGGAGACCTCGGAACCGCGATCTACTTCGCGGCAAGCTCCGTGTTGACGCTGGGTTTCGGTGATGTTCTTGCGACCGGCCCTGTGGCCAGGGCGGTCGTGATCGTGGCGGCCGGGACGGGGCTCGGTGTCGTCGCGCTCGTGGTGACGTTCCTCTTTTCGCTATACGGCTCGTACCAGCGGCGCGAAGTACAGGTGGTGACTTTGCAGGCAGCCGCCGGCGCGCCGCCTTCGGCGGTGACTCTGCTCGAGACCTATGCCCAACTCGGTCTCGACCGTCGATTGCCGGACTTCTTCGCGGAATGGGAGCGCTGGGCGGCCGAGGTTCTGGACACCCACGTTGCCTATCCGCTGCTGGGCTTCTTTCGCTCCAGCCACGACAACCTTTCGTGGATCAGCGCGCTCGGTACGGTCCTGGATGCAGCCAGCCTGATCCTGACCACGACCAAAGGAGTTGAGAGCGGAGAGGCCGAGCTGTTCAGACGCGTCGGATCACATCTGGTCGAGGACATCACGAACCTGGGCTTCCGCTCCGGCGTCGGTGCTCGGTCGAGTCCTGCGGCTGGCGCCGGTATGAACCGCGCGGCCTTCGACGAGGCGTGCCGGCGGCTCGCGAGGGCAGGCTACGAACTCGTGCCCGGAGATGCGGCGTGGCCGGCCTTCGAGGCTTCCCGCGCCACATACGCCGTTCGTCTCGAAGCTATGGCCGAGTACTGGGCGACGCCGACCAACTCGTGGCTGGAACCGGCCGGAATTCTGGCGTCACCCGCGCATTCGCCGGCCGACGACACCGAGCCCGACGTCTATGCTCAGACGCAATCGTCTTCGTAGTCGCAGGAGGTTCGAGTCATGTCGTTCGCGCCCACAGGCGAGACCTTCGTTCTGAACCAGAAGCTCGTGTCGGTCGGAGGCGACCTCTGGATCGACGACGCCAACGGCAACCACGCCTTTCTCGTCGACGGGAAAGCGCTCGCAATCCGGCGAACCCTGGTT
>DASVJA010000017.1:0-5687 GCA_036386115.1 Candidatus Limnocylindrales bacterium | reverse complement strand
GCCTTCTTCTCGGAGGCCTCCAACGCCCTCAGCTTCGATGTCTACTGCGCGGTGCTGCCGTCCAGCTGGTGGCTGTCGGCCACTGAGTACAGGCAGCCCGACGGCGGCTATATGACCATCTCGTACAAGAACAACAGTGGCGCCGTTATCACGGTCGGCGAAGGCAACTTCTGCGCTGGAGTCGCCACGTGCTGGGACTCGGCATCGGATCTCGGCAGCGCCTCGTTCGGAGATCTGCCCGGATCTCTGAAGACGCTGGCAGGCGGCCAGTTCGCCGTGTTCGTGAATCCGAGAACGTCGTTGGCATATCAGATCACCGGCAAGGGCATGTCCCAGGCTGCTTTCGTGGCCATGGCCGCGGCGATGGTGAAGGTCGCCAAGTCCTAGCCGTCTCCGGACCGAGCGGAGCTCGGGCCCAGTAACTGTTCATCAAGCTGCTGTCGCGAACCTCTCGCGGCAGCAGCCTTTATGTTGTCCTAACTGCCCGGAGTGGCATCCTCGGGGGCCGCACCCCGTCCGAATCGCCGTCGTCGCGCCGGGATGGGCTGGCTCTCCGGGGCCGGAGCGGGCTCCACCTCCTCGTCCTCACCCGCCTGGGGAAGACGCGGAACATGGACGGGACGGCCCATGCGCTTCTCAACCATGCGGGCAGCGCGCAGGGCCACGGAACTAGACTCCGTGTGGTGGCCGAGGTAGTAGAAGAAGAACGAGGCTATAACGGCCGCGATCGGCATGGCGAAGATCGCCCCGGGGATGCCTGCAATCTTGCTGCCGATCAGGACCGAGCCGAGAACGACAACGGGATGAAGGCCAACGGCGCCGGCCATTAGCTTCGGCGAGATCACGTTCATAATTACAAACCAGGACGCGACCATGATGATGAGCATCGGGATCGCAGTTTCGGGCTTGAAGAAGAGGGCCGCGAGCACGGGTGGTGCCCACGAGATGAAGGGCCCGAAGAACGGTATCGCCTGCAAGACGCCGGACGAAGTGGCCGTAACGGGCACGTACGGAACGCCGAGGATCGTGCTGGCCAGCATCGCAATGATCCCGTACGCCACGCCCATGACCGCCTGCCCGCGCAGGAAGCCGCCGAACGAGCGTGAGACGCTCTGCTCCAGAAGCTCGGCCTCATCCGTGTAATTGGGCGGCACGAGACGGAAGAGGAAGCGGCTGATCCGCTCCTTATCCACGGCCATGTAGAGCGACAGGAAGAAGATGAAGAGCAGGTTGCCGAAGACGCCGAGGCTGGCGATTGCGATCTCACCGATCGGCTTGGCCAGTTGACCGGCTCCGTCCTTGGCGTTGGTCAGCAACAGTTTGGACTGATCGTAGAGGTTTATCTGTCCCGCCCCGAGCGAATTCAGCCGGTTCTGGTAGGGAGCCAGGAAGTTGCGTAGGTGCGCATCGTCTGGGACCTGATCGACGAGGCCGTTGAGTGACGAGTAGAGCTGCTGCGCCACAAGCACGATGGCGCCGGCCAGAAGGACGATGAGCAGGGTGTAAGCGAGGATGACCGCGACGGATCGGGGAAGGCGCGGGACGAGCCTCACGAGGCCGCTCGCTACCGGGCTCAGGATGAAGGCGAGGAGCCAGGCCAGGAAGAAAACCATGATCACGTCGCTGAAGAACGCGACCCACTTGCCGACATAGTCCACCACCACGAACCCGATCGCGAGCGTCGCCAGAATCAGCAGGGCCGAAAGCCAGCGATGGTCGCGGGGACTGAGTCCGAATGGAGTGCTCTCGGGTTGATCGCTCATCGTGGCGTGACCCTTCCCTTGCTTAGCGCAGCCCCATCTTCTGGCGGACTTCGTCCATCGTGGCCTGGGCGATCGGGCGGATCCGCTCCGCGCCCGCCTCGAGGATTCGGTTGAGGTTGGCGGTGTCCGCCATCAGCTCGCGATAGGTCTCTCTGGCGGGGGCGTAGTGGGCGATGATGCGCTCGGCAAGTAGCTTCTTGGTGTCGACGCAACCTGTGCGGGCGGTCCGCTCGCCCTCCCAGATCTCCTCGTAATCGTCGCCGAAATGGCGATGCATCTGGCAGACGTTGCAAACCTCGGGCCGCCCCGGATCTGAACGCAGGCCGCGCTGGGTGTCCGTGACCATCGACATGACCTGCTTCTTGATCACGTCCGGCTCGGCCAGGATCTCGATGGTATTCCCGACCGATTTGCTCATCTTCTTGACGCCGTCGGTGCCGAGGACAGTCTGGGCCTCGGTGTAGACGGCCTTCGGTTCGGGGAAGGTCTCGCCGTATCGGGAGTTGAAGGCGCGCACGATCTCGCGGCTCAACTCCAGATGCGCGGCCTGGTCTTTGCCTACCGGAACCAGGGCTGCCTTGTAGATGACGATGTCCGCGGCCTGCAGAACGGGGTAAGTGAGGAGGCCGTGGTTGATGTCGTCGGGCTGGTTCGCCCGCTTCTCCTTGTAGGTCGGCGTCCGCATCAGCCAACCGACGGGAGTGACGGTGTTGAAGAGCCAGCACAGCTCGGTGACTTCCGGCCGGTGCGACTGGACGAAGAGCGTGCACTTGTTCGGATCCAGGCCCAGGGCGATGAGCGAGGCGGCCATCTCCAGCGTGCGCCGGCGGAGAACGGCCGGGTCGTGGCTGCTCGTGAGCGCGTGGTAGTCCACGATGCAGTAGATGGTCTCGAAGCCCTCGACCGCGCCGCGGTTCTGGAGCGCGACGTAGTTCCGGATGGCGCCAAGGTCGTTACCCAGGTGCGTTATTCCGCTGGGCTGAATGCCGCTGAACGCGCGCGGCTTGGCGGGCAGGGTCGAGGGCTTGGCGGGCGTGGCTGCTGGCTCGGTCGTCATGGTGCCGAGTTTAGCGGACGGGACCGAGGGGAGCGGCTGGTAATCGGCCGACGGCGCCGGGAGTCCGTCGCTCTGCGCTCCAGTCGCAGGCGACTGAGGCGCTGTCGCTCCGGCTCCCGGCTCCGCCGACCTGTTCTCCCGAAGGTCAGCGACGCTTCCGGAGCGCGTATCGAACCGGATCCTGGGTCTCGTCCGGTATGTCGTGCCAAGCGCCGATGGTATCCGCCGAGTACTCCGCCACTGCCCATTCTCGCGCCGAAGGCAGGCCGCCGTGCCAGGTTTCGGTCGTCTCGCGTCCCGTCCGGTCGTAGCCGCGCACAAACCACCCGCCGGCCCCGAGGTCCTGAATCAGCACAAGGATCACAGCCGCCTGCTCGGGTCGGTGCGTCCGATCGGTGACTTCCGCCCATTGCCTGTAGGCCATCAGCAGAGTCTAGACAATCGGCTCGCTGGGGACGGGCCAGTCATGGGGGTCACCAGCCGTGCCGGACAACGGGGCAGTTTCGTGCCCCGTTCCGCCAGCCGTGGCGGGAGCCCGACCGCGGCAGCGCATTAGTCGCTTGCGACTTAAGCGCAGAGCGGCGGGACTTCCGACGCGGCTGGCACTCCACTCCCCGCCGGACGACCCGCGGACGCCTCGGGTACCATTCGGGCAGGACGCACTACCCATTCGTCACCGTCGGCTGCGGCGCCATGTCGGCTCCGCTGGCCCCAGCCCATGAGGCCTCATGCCCTCCGAGCAACGACCACTCCGAGTCGCGATCCTCGGTGTCGGCATCGTGGGCGCAGAAGTGGCGCGTGGATTTCTGAAGAATGCCAACCGCCAGATCGGGCCGGCCGGTGGACGCATGCTGGAACTCGTTGCGATCGCGGACCTCAACGTCCAGGGCGCCGTGGATCGCGGCATGCCGCGTGAGCTGATTGTGTCGGACGCATTCGAGGCGGTCAGGCGCGATGACGTGGATGTCGTCGTGGAGCTGCTGGGCGGCAACGAGCCGGCCCGCTCGCTGATCGCTGAGGCGCTTGCCGCGAAGAAGCCGGTTGTGACGGCCAACAAGCACGTTCTGGCCCACCACGGTCTGGAGCTGGAAGCGATCGCCCGGGCCAACGGGACCGCCCTTCGCTACGAAGCCTCCGTCTGCGGCGGCACGCCGGTTCTGGACACGATGACCCGCGGCCTGGCTGCAAATCACATACGCCGGGTTCGCGGCATCGTTAACGGCAGCACAAACTTCATTCTCACTGAGATGATGCAGGCCAAGAGGACTTACGAAGAAGTTCTCGCCGCGGCGCAGGCTTCGGGTTATGTGGAGCGCGACCCGAGCGCGGACGTGGAAGGCCACGACGCCGCCAATAAGCTGGCCGTCCTTACGCGCCTGGCATTCGGTGCCTGGCCGGAGATCGGCTCGATCGTCGCCAGCCCGCCGTCGCTGCGGGGCGACGGCAAGCTCGGCATCACCGGCGTGTCGGCCAACGACATTGCCGGCGCGGTGGGACTCGGCCTGGCAATTCGGCTGGTTGCTACCGTCAGCTTGCCGGGTACGGCGGAGCCGGCGTTCGGGCTGGCCGGTTCGGTCATGACCTGCGCCGTGCCGGTCGCTGCGCCGCTGGGTCGCACAGACGGCGTGTTGAACCGCCTGGAGATCGATGCCGATCCTGTCGGCCGTGTCTCGATGGAGGGCCCGGGTGCCGGTGGCCCTGCGACGAGCAGCGCAGTTCTGGCGGATCTCCTGGAGATTGCGCGCAGCGGCCTCAGCACGTGGGCGGACCTTCCGCCGGCCGCGCCGCAACTCATCAGTCTCGCCGACGATCGCGACACGGTCCGGCGGTCCTGGTATGTGTGTCTCCCGGGTGTCCTGCCGGAGGAAGTCCCCGCTCGCCTGGCCGAGGAGACTTGCGCGCCGCCGCCCAGCAGCGTGCCGCGTCATCGCAGCCGAACCTGGACCGCCATCCAGACGCGGCCGATGCCGCTCGACGACGTTCGCGAGGCGATCGCCCCACTCATCTCAGACGACCGCGACATCCCCATCTACCCGATCCTCACCTCGTAAGCCGGAGGCAGCCCAGTGTCCGCTTCACCCGTCAACAGCTCCGCCCCGGCACGTCTGGGCCCCCGCCCGCGCCTTCTCGAGCGCTACGCCGAGTTCCTCCCGATCACCGACAAGACGCCGATCATTTCGCTCGGCGAGGGCAACACGCCGCTCGTTCACCTGAGCCACATCGGCAAGCGGATCGGCGTGCCGAACCTCTTTGCCAAGTACGAGGGCATGAACCCGACCGGATCCTTCAAGGACCGGGGCATGGTAATGGCCATCTCCAAGGCGGTCGAAGCAGGCGACAGGGCGATCATCTGCGCTTCGACCGGCAACACGTCGGCGTCGGCTGCAGCCTATGGCGCGGTCGCCGGGCTCGAGACGATCATCGTTCTGCCCAAGGGCAAGATCGCGCTCGGCAAGATGATCCAGGGCATTGCCGCCGGGGCGAAGGTTCTGGCAGTGGACGGCAACTTCGACGACGCCTTCCGAGTGGTTCGAGAGATGGCCGAGCAGAAGGATCACCCGGTCACGCTCGTGAATCACGTCAACCCGAACCGGGTAGAGGGTCAGACGACGGCCGCCTACGAGGTCTGCGACGACCTTGGCCGCGCGCCGGAGATCCTCGCCCTCCCGGTCGGCAACGCCGGCAACATTACGGCTTACTGGCTCGGCTTCAACCGCTACCAGGCGGCCGGCCGAATCGATCGCAAGCCGAAGATGTACGGCTTCCAGGCCGCCGGTTCGGCCCCGATCGTGCTGGGCCATCCAATCGAGAAGCCGGAGACGATCGCCACGGCCATCCGCATCGGCAACCCGGCATCGTGGAAGCGA
>DASVJA010000016.1:0-3254 GCA_036386115.1 Candidatus Limnocylindrales bacterium | reverse complement strand
TCCTGAGCGCGCTCCACGAGCGTCAGCACGTCGCCCATACCCAGGATGCGGCCCGCGAGCCGGTCTGGGTAGAACGGCTCGAGAGCGTCCGTCTTCTCGCCGGTGCCCATGAACTTGACGGGCAGGCCGGTTACGGCGCTGATGGACAGAGCGGCGCCACCGCGCGCGTCGCCGTCGATCTTGGTCAGGACCAGGCCGGTGATTGGCACCGCTGCGTGGAAGGCCGCGGCGACGTTCACCGCCTCCTGGCCGGTCATGGCATCGACGACGAGCAGGGTCTCGGCGGCCTGGACGGCCTTCGCCAGATCCGCGATCTCCTTCATCAGCGGTGCGTCGATGGTCAGCCGTCCGGCGGTGTCGAGGATGATCGTGTCGCGTACTTGCTTGCGGGCGGCCGCAAAGCCGCCGTTGGCGATGTCGATGACGCTCGTTCCGACGGGTGCACGGTAGACCGGGATGTCGAGCGACTTGCCGAGTGTCTCGAGCTGGTCCGCGGCTGCAGGACGATACGGGTCGGCGGCGACGAGGAGCGGCCGGCGGCCCTGCTTGTGCAAGTGGCGGGCGAGCTTCGCTGCGGTCGTGGTCTTGCCCGAGCCTTGCAGGCCCACGAGCAGGATCACGGTGGGGTTGCCGGTCAGATGGAGGTTCCGGTCGCCGGCCGACAGTAACGCAACGAGTTCCTCGTTGACGATCTTCACGACCTGCTGACCGGCGGACAGGCTCTCGAGGATCTCTACGCCGGTGGCGCGCTCGCGCACTCGCCCGACGAAGTCCTTGACGACCTTGAAGTTGACGTCCGCTTCCAGCAGGGCCAACCGCACCTCGCGCATGGCCGCATCGACGTCCGCGGCGCTGACCCGGCCGTGGCCCGTCAGAGCACCCAGAGTCTTGCGCAGCCGGTCGCTCAGAGCATCGAACATGGGCGGTTGGGATTCTCCCTGATCCGTCCCGTCGCCCCGACAGCAGGGGCAACGTTGGGCCGCGGATTCTGGCGGCACCGAAGGCTCGCGGAGTGTACCTCATGCCGGTTCGCTTGTGGACGACTTCGGTCCCCGCTCCGACGCCCGCCGGGCCTAGGAAACGAGGCCCGCCCCGCCGGTAGGCATCTGGGCCGAATAGGCCGCCGCGGGACGCGTCAGCAGAGATTCCCGACGGCGGTGCTCTGTGAGCAGCATGAAGCGGAGGATCCACTCTTTGTCGATGGCGGTAATCCGGGTGAATCTGACGGCAACCTCGATGTTCGCCGGACGTCCCGACTCGACCTCCGCGGCTGCGCTTGCCGGACCGACGCGGACAACTCTGTCGGTGGTGGAGATCCGGTCGCCGCCGGAGAGGGGCAGCATCAGATCCAGGTCCTGGCCGACTGCAAGCGCCGCGTCCGTCCTCAACAGCAGTCCACCCGAGCTCACATTCACGGTCGTCCCCGTACTGCTCCGGCCGCGCGGCAGCCAGGTGCCCGGATCGATCTGGCGGAAGCGGACCGGCAGGCCGACCTCGAGTCTGGCCGCGGACCGCCGCTGGACCGTTTCGAGCGCCTCAGGCCGCCTCACCGCGAACACGCGCGAGCGGCTTCCACCCATGGCCCTCAGGAACTCGGAAGAGCCGACCAGTGCGGTGCCCGGCCGGGCGATTGAGAGGCGTATCGGTCGGCCCAGTCGAAGCTGCTCGATGCGGCGATCCGGTGAGGTCAGGCCCAGCCAGAGTTCGCGTTCGCAGACTTTCACCAGTACCGCGTGGAACGCGACCGGGCGTCCGGCGATCTCAGTATCGGCCTGAACGTGATCCTGGATTGAGAGCTCGGTGTTGTCGTCGTAGCTGTCGTCGGCCATCTCATCCACCTGGTGACCCGTGCCGCTGTTCGCGTCGGCGAGACGGCCGCTTTTCAGTTGGGGCGTCGGCACCGTACCGGCAGCGGGAAATCCGGAGAGTCCCTATAAGGCCGACGCCCTCAGCGGCGAGCGCCCAGCCACGCACCGATCCGGGAGACCGGGACTTCCCCGTCGGATTGCTCCCCGGCCGTTCCGACGTCGATCCCTACCGCCAGGGCGGGCAGGAATGCATACGGCCAGTTGCCGAGGAGCCCCCCGGCGGACTCGGTGAACGCGGCGGTAATCAGAAAGGCGAACACGGCCACCGCAACGGTCAGCCACACCAGCCCCAGCTCCGACTTCCGAGCCGCATAGGCGCAGGCCACGGCAAGTCCGACAAGCCAGGCCAGCCACAGCCCGAAACCGGGGAGACCTATCTGGATGAGCATCACGCCGATGCTGCTCTCGGCGCCGGCCTGGCCGATACCGAAGTCCCCGCCGTAGCCGAGTCCGGTCCCGAACGGCGCATGAACCACGCTGTCAAACCCGTCCTTGAGCCCGCGCAGGTGAGCCAGGGCACTGCTCCAGCTGCCGAATGCCTGCATCGCGACGGCCCCGACTGCGACCACGACTCCGATGGCGGCGGCAACCCCGACCACGGTCGATGGACGCCGTAGTTCCGGCCTCCGGCCGGCCAGGATGGCATAGCCTCCGGCCACGCCGAAAACGAGCAATCCTGCCTTTCCGAGGGTGAGAACGGCAGCGGCCGCGAGAACCGCCGTCACCACGTACGTCGGCCACTTTCGCGGCCAGAGAGATAGAGCGACTGCACCGGCGATGGCCAGGTACATGGCCAGTGTCGTGGGTTCCATGTACGTCGAGACAAGGCGGCGGACGGTATCCCCGGCCCCGAACTGCCAGAAGTTCAGCGGCAGCCCCTGGTACAACCGCTCGAGATTCGACTCGCCGGCGTACGCGGCGATCCCACCCTGCATCGAGAGGTGGTAGTACTGCGACGCGGGCGCCAGGTCGCGCCAAATCAGGCTCTCCCAGACCGATCTCTCCAGGAAGCCGAATATGGCCACGGGAACGGCCACGGCAACAATGGCGAGCAGGATCGCCCTCGCGTCGGCCAGGCGGATGGGAAGCAGTCGGCCGGCAAGATATACCAATGGAAGTTCGGCAAAGCGCCGAGCGTACAGGATGCGGTTGGAAAATGGGGCACCCGTCAGCGTCAGTGCCAGGACGATGGCGATGCCGAAGCAGACCGCGGCCACATCCACGAACCTGACCATACCGCTGCTCCGATCCCACACGACTTTGGCGCGCCGAAGCCCGACCACGAACATCGCGGGGAAGAAGAACTCCTTGTAGGCGAGCAGCCACGTCAGGGTCGTCGAGTCCAGCCTGGCCGACACGGAGGTCAGAACCAGGCGTTCCACGGTC
>DASVJA010000015.1:0-24641 GCA_036386115.1 Candidatus Limnocylindrales bacterium | reverse complement strand
CAAGACCCTTCCCGGCTCCGCTCATGCCATCGCGGCGGCTTTAGACAGGACGCGCTGGTCGGAGGTCGTGGGCAGCATCGCCGGCGATGACACGGTCTTCGTCGCCTTCTCGGACCGCATGTCTATGCAGCGGATTCGGAGCCGGTTGGCGTCGCTGGGGCGCTAGGCGACCTATATCCCCTGTTGCCCGGAAAAGGCCCCCAAGATCATCAGCCCTATGGCATACCAGCACACGGTCAAGACGGTGGTCCAAGCGAGTGTCCGGCCGTCTCTGGCAGCCGCACCCATCGCCGAGTCTGTGTCCTCCTTGGATATGAGCAACGGTCCCAGCGTGCGAAAGAGGAGCGCCCATATCACCGCGCCCGCAATCACGTAAGGAGTGACGGGCCAGCACCCGAATGGGCCGAAGGGCAGGCAAAGGAAGGCACCCGAGTTTCCATTCGACCAGACAAGCACTTGAAAGACGATGCCGATAGCCTGCGTCAGGAGCGCCAACTCGAGTATCACCAGGGATGGATGACGGATAGCCATCCGGGTCACCAGCACTGCCGCCAGACCGGCCGCCAGAGCTGCAATGAGAGCGAACGTGGCCTCTCCCTGAAGTCCGCGCTGTGAATCCGGCCAGATGGTCTCGGTCGACGGCTCCACTACCCATGCCAGCGGGATGGCAACGATCACAGCGATTGCGGCGGCAAGCAGGCGCGGCGGCAGATTGCCGTGGGAGAGCGAAGCGGCCTCGGAGTCGATCAAAGGCCCTGTCCCGGTCCGCCAATCGTCGGACGCTCCGCCGGTCGGCCAATCGTCGGACGCCTCGGCCGGCCGCCGCAAACGGGACGCCGTCCGTCCCTCCTCACCCCAGTGCATCCCCATGCCATAGATACGCGCCGGGATCGACTGCGGATCTTCTCCGCCCGGATTTGCGCTAGACGCAGACCAGCCCCGGCTTCCGGGGAGGAGGAGGGAGTTTCCGGAAGGCGGGGCTGGTGGTATTGCTTTGTTGATCCAGATAATGATCAGAGTCGCTTCAGAATCACAGCCCACGTTCGTCCCTCCCCGGTACGGACCTCCGTTCTGGTGCAAACGCGGGTGCTTCGGCCATCGGAATGCAGTAGGAATCGAGGCTTCGGCGCGCCGTCAATTCAGCGCCTGATGGGGCTCATCCGATATCTCTTTGACAGGGGCCAGAGCGGCGGCTAGGATACGCGCCGGCCGAACTTCAGGGCACCGCCGTAGGTGCGCCTGGAGTTCTTTTCCTTATCCCGGGCCTAGCGAGCTCCGGAGCCTCACCGGCAAGCGCCGGACCGACAGTGAACGGGAGTCTTCCGCGGTGCAGAACAAGACCCAATACATCTCGGAAGAGGGCCTCACCAAGCTTCGAGCGGACCTGGAGGAGCTGGTCAACGTCCGGCGCCAGGAGATCGCTCAGCGCATCCACGATGCCAAAGAGCATGGCGATCTGGCCGAGAACGCCGAATATGAAGATGCCAAGAACGAGCAGGCCTTCGTCGAGGGGCAGATCCAGCGGCTGGAAGGGCTCGTCAAGAACGCCACCATCATCGATGGCAACCACGGCACCGATCACGTGCAGATCGGCTCCACCGTGAAGGTCGATGGTTCGGACGGCAAGGAGACCTTCACGATCGTGGGCTCCACCGAGGCAAGTCCTCGCGACGGCAAGATTTCGAATGAGTCGCCCGTCGGCCGTGCCCTTCTGGGCAAGCACAAGGGTGAGTCGGTCGTCGTCCATGTCCCGGCCGGCGACTTCTCCTACAAGATCCTCGACATCAGCTAGTACGCCGTCATGTATTGGGCGGATGAGCTAGCTGCGTCCCTCGCCGGACCACAGATCGTCAACGACTCCAAGTCCCCGTCGGGAACCGTTCATGTCGGCTCGCTGCGTGGCGTAGTTCTCCACGATGCGATCCATCGGGCGCTTCTCGGCGCCGGTCTGACCTCTAGGTTCCTGTACGGCGTAGACGACATGGATGCCATGGACTCCCAGGCCAAGCTGACGCCGGACGCGGTGGACAAGTACATGGGCGCGCCGCTCTCGCGCGTGCCCGCGCCGGAAGGAAGCAGCGCGGCCAACTACGCCCGCCACTTCGTCGGCGAAATCTTCTTCAAGACCTTCGAGCCGCTCGGCATCACGCCGGAGTTCTACTGGGTCAGCGAGCTATACGCCGCGGGCAAGATGGATCCGTACGTCAAGCTGGCGCTGGACAAGGCTGAGCAGGTTCGAGAGATCTATCAGCGCGTCAGCCACGTCGAGCGGACCGCAGACTGGCTGCCGCTCCAGGTGATCTGCGAGCAGTGCGGCAAGATCGGCACCACATACGCTACCGATTGGGACGGCTCCACCGTTGCCTATGTCTGCAAACCGGACATGGTCTCGTGGGCCCGCGGCTGCGGCCATGAGGGCCGTCTCGCACCGCTGGGCGGTCGAGCCAAGTTGCCGTGGAACCTGGAATGGGCCGCCAAGTGGGGCCTGCTGGGCGTCACCGTCGAGGGTTGCGGCAAGGATCTGGCAACCGCGGGCGGATCGCGCGATCGCTCGGACGCGATCAGTCGCGAAGTCTTCGAGGTTGAGCCGCCGCGTAACGTGACCTACGAATTCCTAAACGTGGGCGGCAAGAAGATGTCCACCTCCAAGGGCAAGGGCGTCGCGGCACATACGATCGCCGAGGTGCTTCCGCCCGAACAACTCCGCTTCATGTTCCTCCGGCCGCGCCCGAACCAGGTCATCGAATTTGATCCTGAGGGCGACACGATCCCGCGCCTCTTCGACGAATTCGACCGAATCGCCGCGGCAACGGCCGGACGCGAGGTCCGAGGAGAGCTGCCGGCGGACTACGAGCGGCTCTTTGCCTACTCGCTGCTCGGCCCGGATCCCGATGTTGCGGCAGCCGCGAACGCCTTCCGGCCCGCCTTCGGGCATCTGGCGCTGCTGCTGCAACTTCCGGGCGTCGATATCGCCGCTCGAATGGTGGCCGAGAAGGGCGCACCGCTCACGGAGCTCGAATCGCGAGTGCTCGACGAGCGGATTGCCGCCGCCGGCGCTTGGCTCGAATCCTTTGCGCCCGAGAGGGCCCGCCTGGCCATCCGACGCGACTCGGTCCCGGCCGAAGTTGCGGGGCTGGATGACGCCCAGCGGTTGTACCTCGGCGCTCTGGCAACGGCCGCCGAGGCGGAGAAGCCTGCGTCCGGCGATGCCTGGCAGGCCTTGATCTTCCGTGTCGCGACGGAGCTGGAGCTGCCGTCCGGTCGTGCCTTTGGTGCCCTCTACGCCGCCTTCCTGGGTCGAGCCAACGGGCCGCGGGCCGGGTGGCTGCTGGCGGGGCTGGAGGCCGAGTTTGTGGTGGAGAGGCTTCGGGCGTCGGCCTAGATAGGGCAGCGAGTCTGCCGAGGCCATATCGCAGAGGCCGTACATTGCAGCGGTTCTCCGGACGAGCAAAGGGCCTCGAGACCGGATGCCGGGACATCTTGATTCGTCCCGCTCGCTGGCCGGGCCATTGCCTGCCTTCAGCCTAGAGCCGGGTTTCGAGCGCCAAGATCGGTATCGGACTGACGCTCCGGGGCAAATCCTGCGGTCGCCCGCTAGATCTTGCGGTTCCCCTACTTGGCCGGGCACGAACTCGGGAACGCCGCTTCTACGGTTCTAGTCGGTGGGGCGTTAACAATCGATTGGGTGACGCCATCGTGTTTCGAATATCCGACCTTGCGACTGGCCTGCTTGATAAGTTGCGATCCACGCTCAGCAATACGGGAGCGGGCTCGCGGGCGGATAGATGGCGCGCTGCCGCGCCGCGGTTGTGGCTAGTCTTCCTCGTCGCGGCTTTGGTGGTGATCGTTGTTCCCTTGAGCGCGGCCGCTCGATCTGAGCCGGTTGGCGCCGGCAGCAGCCCCAGTGAAGGTGCCGTCAGCACGCCGTCACCCACCGGTGTTGTCGCGGTTGTCCCTACTGCGGACGGCAGCGTGAGTTCCGAGCCCGCTCTGGCTGTTGCGACACCGCCAGAGATCGCAAATGCAAACCTGCCGGCATTGAACTATCAGTCGTTGGGCCACAAGGTCGTCGCGGGCGTTCCCTTCACGACTCCGGTCGATTGCGGCGACCACCTCTGCCAGCTCGGTCTCGACGTGTATGTCCCCGGGGGCTCGGGCCCATTTGTGACGGTCGTGCTCGTCGGGCCCAGCGGTCGCGGATATCTCTCAGGACTGGCCGGGGATCTCGCAAATCGAGGGATCCTCGTATACAACGCCGACTTCAGAGACGTAGGCGCCCTTAGCGGCGGCTACCCCGCAGGTTTCCAGGACGTGGCATGCGCCGTCCGGTTTGCCCGTGCCAGCGCGAGCCAGTATGGCGGGCAATCCGGGTCGGTGGCGCTCCTGGGACATTCCTTGGGAGCATGGGTCGGCTCCGTAGTGGCCCTTGATTCGTCCGAGTTCGAGGGCGGCTGTCTGGCCGGCGGTTCGGGCCGGCCCGACGCATTCGTCGGCTTTGCCGGCAACTACCAGATCGACTCAGGCTTGAATGCCGGCGATCTGAGGAACTTCTTCGGCGGGTCGCCATCCGACCTGGCAGATGCCTACGTAGCAGCCAATCCGTTCAACTACGCCACGAGCGGGAAAATTCCGGTCCGGCTGGTAGCGGGCACGGATGATGGCTCCGTCGATCCAAATCAATCGCGCGCGCTAGAAGCTTTCCTGGTGAAGCAGGGCTGGGACGCCACCCTGACGATGGTCCCCGGCGGTGGCCATACGTCGATCCTGCATGATGCATCGACTCGGCAGGCCATCTTCTCTGCGATCGAGGCCGCCTATTCGGCAAGGGACGCCGTGGATCCGCTGCGATTTGCCCAGAGCCAGTAGTCGAGCCGTTAGGGCCGCGTTCCATGCCGTCACCGAGCTGCGCGACTGTCCGCAGCTTCCCTCTCCTCGCTCCCCGGCTAAACTCAACGTCAGCGATGCGGCCAGGGCCGCCGACGGAGCATCAGGGAGCGAGAACGAATGAGCATCGGGCTGGCCAGGCTGCGCGAAGAGCCGGATCGGATTCGGCAGGGAGCGATCGACAAGGGCGAGGACCCGTCGATCGTCGACGCCGCCCTGGCACTCGATAGCAAGCGCCGCGAGCTGCTCGGTGATTCGGAGCGTCTCAAGGCTGAGCGCAACGCCGCCTCCAAGGAAATCGGCGAAGCGATCCGCGGCGGGGCCAAGCCCAACGGCCCCGAGGTTGCCGCTCTCCGTCAGGCTTCCACCGACGCCGGCGCAAAGATCGAGAAGATTGATGCCGAGTTGGCCGCCGCCGAAGGCCAGCTGGAAGAACTGATGGTTCGGATACCGAACCCGGCGGACCCGGACGTCCCGGTAGGGGACGAGTCGGCCAGCCAGGTCGTTCGAACATGGGGTGAGCTTCTGACGAAGGAAGTCGCCGCCGAGTCTTCGGCCGGCGCCTGGACCCGCCGCCCGCACTGGGAAGTCGCCGCCGATCTCAAGATGTTCGATCTGGAGCGAGGCGCCAAGATCACCGGCTCCGGGTTCCCCGTATACACCGGCCCGGGCTCTCGGCTCCAGCGCGCCCTGATCGACTTCATGCTGGACGTTCACACCGAAGAGCACGGCATGACCGAAGTCTGGCCGCCGGCAATGGTGAACGCCGCATCCGCGCGCGGCACCGGCCAGATCCCGGACAAGGAAGACCTCATGTACATCGCCACGCGCGATGAGCTGTACCTGGTGCCGACGGCGGAGGTCCCGGTCACGAACCTCCACCGCGACGAGATCTTCGAGGCGGACCAGCTCCCGATCCGCTATGCCGCCTATTCGCCGTGCTTTCGCCGCGAGGCCGGTGCCGCCGGGAAAGATACCCGCGGCATCCTCCGCGTCCACCAGTTCGACAAGGTGGAGATGGTCTTCTTCGAGAAGCCGGAGAACTCCACTGAAGCGCTGGAATGGCTGACGGCCAGGGCGGAGGTCATCCTCCAGCGGCTCGGCCTGGCTTATCGCGTACTTCTGATGGCAACCAAGGACATGGGCTTCGTCCAGGCCAAGAAGTACGACTTGGAGGTCTGGGCACCCGGCGTTGAGCGCTGGCTCGAGGTCAGTTCCTGCTCGAACTTCCGCGACTACCAGGCCCGCCGCATGGCGATCCGCTATCGACCGGAACCCGGTGCCAAGCCGGAACTCGTACACACGCTCAACGGCTCCGGCCTCGCTCTGGCGCGAACCGTCGCGGCCATCATCGAAACCTACCAGCAGCCCGACGGCAGCATGATCGTTCCGGAAGCGCTGCGGCCGTACATGCGGCGGGACAGCATCAAGGCGTGAGCGATCGCGCCGGCGCCGGATTGCCCGACGGGTACCGTCTGGTCACGATCGCGGCAGAGCCGGACCTGTGGGATCCGCTGGATGTTTTGTGCTCCAGCGTCTGGCCCGAGTTCATGCTCCACGACCCGATCGCGAACGGTTACTGGGATCGGCTACGGACGGAATGGCCGGCATTCCAGCTTGCCATGGTGGACGAGACCGGGCGAGTCGTCGCCGGAGCCAACTCCGCCCCGCTCTCGTGGAACGGCACCGACGCTGGCTTGCCGGACGGGTGGGACGACCAGTTCGAGCGATCGATTGCCGATGCCGGCGCCGGTCGACCCGCCGAGGCGCTCGGCGCTCTGCAAATCGTGGTGGCTCGGGATCGTCGCGGACGTGGTCTGAGCGCGGTGATCCTCGAAGCGATGCGCCGGTCCGCAACCGAGGCGGGACTTGGGTCGGTGATCGCCTGCGTTCGACCGACAGACAAGGCCCGCTATCCGCTGATGTCCTTCGACGACTACATCACCTGGACGCGGCCGGACGGGTTGCCTTTCGACCCGTGGATGAGGGTTCACTCCCGCCTTGGCGCCCGCATCGTGCGGGCCTCCCCGAAGTCGATGGAGATCGCCGCTCCGGTCGACAAATGGCGTGAGTGGACCGGTCTTGAATTCCCCGTCTCGGGCCCGTACGTGGCCGAGGGCGCCCTCGTGCCCCTCCAGATCGACCTGGCAGCCGGCCGAGGCGTTTACTACGACCCGAACGTCTGGATGGTCCACACCGTCGCCTGACCGTCCGGCTTGACGAGAATGGCGCGATGGCCACGTGCTTTCGTGCGGAAAGCAGGCTTGCCCGTCCACGCCCGATTGACGACGTTTGACCGGCAGGGGCGCCCACCGCGCGCGCGAGGTCAAGCAGGCCCACTCCGTCGTTACAGGGAGATTCCATGCGAAGGCTTGTTGCGCTTGTCCTAATCGGCGCAGTCGCCGTTTCTGCTTGCGGCTCTGCGTCCAAGACCGACGCGCCCGGCACCTCCAGCGCTCCTGCCGCCTCCGACGCGGCCGGCTCATCTCAAGCGCGGGTCGGTCTGGCCAGCGCCACAACTGCCTCCGGCGGTTGGGACACGGCTTCCTTCACCTGCTAGCCGAGCAACCCGTGAGCCCGGCCGCCGGCCTTCTGCGGCCGGGTTTCTTTGTGCCCGGACCGGAGGATTCCACCCAACCTCGAGGCGGCCCCGGCCTCCCTGCTACCTCAGCAGCGTCAGGATGTTCTGCGGGGCAGAGTTGGCCTGAGCAAGAATGCTCGTGCCGGCCTGCTGCATGATCTGGTTCTTGGTGAACGTGACCATCTCGGCGGCCATATCGAGGTCCCTGATGCGGGACATCGAGGCGTTCAAGTTCTCTGAGGCGATACCGATGCTGGCGACGGTGTGGTTGAGGCGGTTTTCAACAGCGCCGTAGCTTGCCCGAATGGCACTGACGGAGTTGATTGCGCTGTCCGCGGCGGAGATGAGCGCACCGGCGGCCGTCGTGATGCCGGTGCCGCTGTTCGCGGCGGCCGCGAAGTTGGCGATGGCGGCATCGAAACCTGAATAGGCATTGGATCTGGCGTCAGTGAAGGCCATACCCAGAGTGTCGCCTTGGTTGGCGCCGATCTGGAAAGTGGCGTTTGCATTCGCGCCCGTGGTGACGGTTCCGGCTGCTCCGGCGCTTCCGCCGGTGCTCGTAACGACGATCGTGTCGTTGGCCGGCTGTAGCAAGTTGGACACGAGCGAGGACGCAGACATCCCATTGCCATCCGCGGTGAGCGTAAAGCTGATGTTGCCGAAGGTCAGTGTCCGAACTTCGTTCGCGCCCATGTCGGTGATGCCGTTGACGGTCGATGGGCCGCCGGGTCCGTTGAGCGTGAGAGACCCTGCACCGCTGGAGGTGAAGTTGTATGACCCCGCGGCGGCGGACGGGTCCACGGTCAGGCCGCTGACGGCGGCAGTTCCGGGTCCGGCCACGAAATTGAAATGACAGCCGCCGCTGCTGAAGTCGATGGCTTCATCGGCGAGGTTCGCGGCGAGCGGATCTTGAAGGTAGTTGACTGTGATCGTGTTGCCACGGCTCCCGGTCAGGGTTATGGACTCATGATTGCCCCGATTGAATGCCGCCAGGTCGCCGGCGAAATTCTCTCCACCGACCGAGCCCGTCATGTGGCCCAGCGCCGTGACGCTGACCGTGAGAGTGCCCTGAGCAACGCCAGGGGAGGCGACCGCGGTAGGGGGCTCCGACGAATCGATCGCTCCCCAGATACTCATGCCGATTTCTGTCACCGGCGCCGCGCTGGTCTGTCTGATGACGTCGCCGTTGACCAGGTCGGATCCGCTGGCTCCGCCGATGCCTATGACCGGCGGCGTAGCCGGGCCGGTGGCAAGGCCGGCGGCGATGTTGGTCCCGGAGTCACCCGACGCGGAGGCAACCGTGATCGAGACGCCAAGCCCGTCGAAGTTGAGGGTCTCCGAACCTTGAGCACCTAGAGCTCCAACCGTCAACTGCTGGGAGAAGCTGCCGTCTGAGAGGGTCAGGGCGGCGCCTGTGTTGCTGAGTGTGTAAGTCTTGGAGCCGCCGGCGGCTCCAACCGAAACGCTCGTGACAATGGTGCCTGTGCCCGCAGCGACCGAGTAGCCCGAGCTCACGGTGCCGCCCGTTTGTGACACCGACAGGGCTCCCGACAGAAGGTTCTGGCCGTTGAACCTGGTGGTGTTGCCGATTCTGGTGATCTCGGCCTGTAGCGCCGTGATCTCGGCACTGACGCTCTGGGCGTCGCTGGAACCAAGGGTGCTGTTGCCGGCTTCGACCGCCAGTTCGCGGATTCGCTGGAGCATCGAGTGTGTTTCGTTGAGGGCGCCTTCGGCCGTCTGAACCATTGATATGGCGTCCTGGGCGTTTCGCTGGGCCTGGTTCAAGCCCGTGACCTGGGAGCTCAGCTTCTGGCTGATTGCCAGTCCGGCAGCATCGTCGGCTGCGCGATTGATGCGCAGGCCGCTCGACAGCTTTTCGACGCTGGAGGCGAATCTTCCCGCGGTCACGCCAAGATTCCTCTGAGCGCTCATCGCTTCGATGTTGGTGTTGATGCGGGTTGACATCTGACAGTCCCTTTAGAGCCTGGCGTCGGAAGTTCTATCTCTCGACTAGGTAGGCTTCGGCGATAGGACTGCCGGCTGAACGGTACTGGGACCGTTCAAGGGTTAACCTCTAAGGGGTCAAGCCGCAGGGATCAGCCCCATCCGCCGCAATTCCTCGAGAAGCGCCCGGCCGTCGATGGGCTTGACGAGGAAGTAGTCGCACTGGCTTTGAATTGCCTGAAGGACGTTGTCTTTGTCCGCATGGGCGGTGGTCATGATCACCTTGGCCCGCCTCGCCGCATCGATCCCGGCCTCGGACTCCATCTGGCGGATCCGCTTCAGAGCCTCCTGGCCGTTCATCTCGGGCATCATGATGTCCAGGCAGATGAGGTCATACGGCTCCAGGGCGTTCAGGGCCGCGCTGACGGCCTCGACGGCTTCCTTGCCGTTCATGGCGACGTGTGGGAGCCCGTAGCGCTTCAGCAGCTCGCGCAGCAAGACGCGGCTGGTGATCTCGTCCTCGACGATGAGCGTTTTCAAGACGGCTCTCCTGGTTCGGGCCCCTCAGGCCCCGCGAACTCGCGCATCGCTGCTGTCAGCCGGGCAAATTGGGCTTCAAGGTCCGGTACGCGGGCAATCATCACTTCCCGATTGTCTGCCTGTCCAGCCTGCTCCGCGGCGTATGCCACGGCACGTAAAGCTTCGCCCCCGACATTAGCAGACGCGCCCTTGATGCTGTGTGTCTGGCGAGTGGCGCTTGCCACGTCACCGTCGGCCAGGTAGATCTTGAGGGCCTCGATCTGAGTGGGTATGTCCTTTAGAAACTCGTCAATGACGATCCGGGCCAGGTGTTCGTCGCCCATCAATCGGGCCAGCATGCCGGCCCGGTCGAAGACCACGGGTTCGGGATCCTGTCCGGTTGCGGGTTCTCCCGCCACTGCCTCGGCCGGGGTCGCCAGCTGGGCCGGCTGAGACACCATCGCGCTCATCTCGGGCAGCCATCGGTCCAGAGCCTCGACCAGAGCGGTCGGGGAGACCGGCTTGGTGACGTAGTCGTTCATGCCTGATTCGAGGGCGCGCTCCCGGTCGCCCTGCAGAGCGTTGGCGGTCATGGCGATGATGGGGACGGCATGGTTCAAGACGGCGGACTGGGGGTCGCGGATGCGGCGGGAGGCCTCCAGCCCGTCCACCTCGGGCATCTGCATGTCCATAAGGACCAGGTCGTACGGGATGCTCTCGAGTGACTGAATTGCCTCGGCGCCGTTGGCGACCGCGTCCGCGCGCATCCCCAACTTTCGCAAGAGCCCGAGAGCCACTTGCTGGTTGGTGATGTTGTCTTCCGCAAGCAGGATCCGGGCCGAACCACGTCGCAGCTGGTCCATCTCGTGACGCGAAGCCTTGGAGGTGCTCCACTCCATCAACTCGTCGTCGATGGTGGCCGATCCCGCCAGGACTGTCGCTAGGCAGTCGAATAGATCCGACTGGCGAACTGGTTTGGCCATACAGGCGGAGAGCCCGATTGCTTCCACATCGCTGGTGGCACCGGGGTTGCCCAGGGAGGTCATTAGCACAAGCAACGTGGGAGACAGGGCTGCGTTGGCCTTGATTGCCCGGGCCAGATCCACTCCTTCCATCTCGGGCATCCGCATATCCACGATGGCCGCGGCGAATTGATCACCCGCATCGACGGCATCGTGCAGCACCTCCAATGCCTGGGCCCCGCTGGAGACCTCCTCGCAGCGCACGCCCCACGCTTCAAGTTGGGCTGCGAGCACTTCGCGATTGGTCGCGTTGTCGTCGACTATGAGGATGCGCTCACCTCTGATTTGGGCCGGCGGCGTGATCACATGCGGCCGGTCCGGTTGCTTGCCGAAGCGGGCGGTGAACCAGAACTCGGACCCGACGTCTGCCTCGCTGTTGAGCCCGATCTCTCCACCCATCATCTCGGCCAGTTGCTTGGAGATGGCCAGGCCCAGGCCGGTGCCGCCGTAATGGCGCGTGGTGGACGCGTCGGCCTGGCTAAACTTCTGAAACAGAAGCCCCTGCTTGCTCGCCGGAATTCCGATGCCGGTGTCCTTGACGGAAAAGCGCAGGAGTACCTCCGTCTCCGTCTCAGACTCCAGACCGACTCTGACGGACACTTCGCCCTTGTGGGTGAATTTGACCGCATTGCCGGCCAGGTTCAGCAGAATCTGGCGGAGACGCCCGGGGTCGCCCGTCAGATGCACGGGCACGTCCGGTGCGGCGGCGCAGATGAACTCCAGTCCCGACTGCTGGGCGCGGATGGCCAGCAGCGCTCCGAAGTCGTCCATCTGCGAACGGAGATTGAAGTCGACGGTTTCCAGGGATACCTTGCCCGCCTCGATCTTGGAGAAGTCCAGGATGTCGTTGAGAAGTGCCAGAAGCGACTCGCCGCTCGAGCGCACGATCTCGGCGTAGCGGCGCTGATCGTTGTCGAGCGGGGTGTCCAGCAGGAGGCCGGTCATGCCGATGACGCCGTTCATGGGCGTGCGGATCTCGTGGCTCATGTTGGCCAGGAACTCGCTCTTGGCCGCATTGGCGGCGTCGGCTTCGGCCGCCAGCTCGATCGCCCGGCTCATCGCGCCGGCCAGCTGGACGTTGGTTTCCTGCAGTTCCGTCTCGGCGGCCTTCTGGGCGGTGATGTCCACGAAAGTGGCAACGAAGTAGTCGGGCTCGCCATGCCCGTTTCTGACCAGTGCGACGTTCACATCGGCCCAGACCGTCGCGTCGCTCTTGGTGATGCAGCGTTTCTGGAATCGCCTGGCACCCTGCAGGGCGAGCAAGTCCGCCGTCAGCGTGGGGCTGGAGGTCCGGTCGTCGGGGTGAGCCAGCTTGTCGAAGCGCATGCCGGTCAGTTCGGCAGTCGAGTAGCCGAGCATGTCCGCAAGGGCGCCGTTGACTTCGATGAAGCGGCCCTTGAGCGATATCAGCGATTGGCCGACAGCACCCTGCTCAAAGCCGATCCTGAACCGCTCCACCACGTCTTCGGCCTCCTTCTGGGCCGAAATGTCACGCGCGATCCCCTCGAAGCCGACGACTTCGCCGGCCGAATCCCGAAGGGCTACCGCGCCTGCGGTATGCCACTTCCAGACCCCGTATAGGTCCTTGATTCGGTATTCGACCCCCTCCTCGCCGTGCCCATACTTGGCCACGCTCTTGAGGTACTTCAGGAGGCCGCGCCGGTCGTCTGGGTGGACGAATCTCTCCATTGGTTGTCCGACCACTTGGACCGGGACGTGTCCGAGGAGCGTCGTCCATGCCGGCGACACGAAGGTGAACGCCGCATCCTTGGTCATCGTGTAAATGATGTCGTGACTGTTCTCGATCAGGAGCCGGTGCTTCTCCTCGCTCTCGGCGATCGCCGACTCGGACTCGGTGGCCAGCGCCATGGCCACGTCCGTGCGCATCATCACCAGAATGGCGATTACACCCCATGCCGCCAGCGAGACGAGCGTGTACGAGATATCGACGGCTGTGCTCTGTGCCGCCAGAGTTGTCGGCGGGAGCAGCAGCGCGCCCGTCAGCAGTAGCCGCCGGGCGGTCCGGTGCCGCATCCAGTCGCGCGTATCGTGGTTAGGCACGACCCGGGCCGCGGGATGGGCGACCGCCGCCGCCCACATGACCATCGACATCAGCCAGAGGGCATCGAGCGGGGAGGGATCCTGGGAGACGCCGTTCAGGTCGAGGCGGAGGCTGATGACGTCGGCGAACACCACGGCGGTGACGCCGATCAGCAGCAGGCGAAGTGTCGGCGAGTGCAGGTCGCCGGAGAGCAGCGTGCGCAGGGCCACCATCAGAAGCGCCACGTCCGCGACCGGATAGACGAGGGCAACAATGAGGTCCACCTGGGATCCGGAGTAACCGTCGATGGATGGCTTGACGACGAACTCCAGTACGACCATCAGCGCGGCGGTCGTAACGATCAGCGTATCCAGGGCGGTTGCCCGATCCGGCCGGCTGCGGACGAGCATGAGGACGCCGGCAATGAGCAGCGGGTATTCGGCGATGTAGAAGATGTCCGCAAGGGAGGTGGAGGGATCCAGGCCATCCACCTGCTGGAGCCAGAGCAGGATGATGTCGCCGACCATCACCGAGAGCATCCCGACTCCGAAGAGAACCCAGGCGCGCGGCTTCGCCGGGTGGTTCAGGTGAATGCTGGTGAAGACGGCAGCGACGGCCACGGCCTCGATCGCGACATAGGCGATGGCACGGCTACCGGAGTCGAACAGCGGTGTGAAGTAGAGCGCGACTGCGCCCGCGCCCAGAGCAAGAAGGAGCAGCCAGAAGCGGCCCAATCGGGAAGCAGGCGTAGCGGCCCTGCGGACGCGCATCGGATCGCCGCCACCTCCGGCGAGGTCGATGTTCCATTCCGCGCCGGCGAGCCCGTCGCTCATCGAGCCGTCTCCTACTTGCCTGCGGCCCGGTGCGGCGGGAGTGGCCGTCCCGGATCCCGTGGATATGCGCCCGCGCGGACCGAAAAGGGCGCATAGATGCGCCGTTTGGATAGGTGTCGGTCCGGGCGCGCCCCGGCACAATCCGGGCGAGGTTGCCTTTCGGTGGCCGGTCCGCGTTTGATAAGCACCGGAGTCGCCCCCTGGAAGGGGCCAGGTATATGGGTCGGCCGTCCTATGCCGCTCGGGTCTCCGTCACGGGCAGGCTGCCGGCCCCGGTCAGCAGAGCTGCCAGCGCGTCCGCCGCAGGCCCTATCGCAGCTTCGAGTTCGGCCAGGATCGGTTCGCCGCCGACCGTCGTTTCGGCTCTGGCAAGAACGACCAGACGGGTCGTGCAGTCGATGACCCGGCGCACACCCAGGTTGGCGGCGACGCCCTTGAGCTTATGGGCCGAGTCTTCGAGGGCGGACGGGTCCTGGGCTGCGAGGGCCGCCCGCATGCCCGGCAGCGTCTCGGCCAGCGTCAACTCGTAGCTTTGCACCATGGCCGGCAGGAAGCCGGCCGAGCCGTCCGGGTCGAGGGCGAACAGTTCCATGATCTGGCGCTGATCTATCAGGCCTCCACCCGCGCCTTCGGCTGCGGCCATGGCCGATATGGCCAACGGCCCGATTTCCCGGCCTTCGGGAATCCACCGAAGCAGGGTTGCATAGAGTTGAGATGTGACGATGGGCTTGGACAGGTAGTCGCTCATCCCGGAGGCCAGGCACGTGTCGCGATCGCCGCTCATCGCATCGGCGGTCAGGGCCACAACAGGGATCTGGAAGCCCTCGGCGCGAATTGCTCGCGTGGCCTCGAAGCCATCCATCGTAGGCATGTGGCAGTCCATGAGAACGAGGTTGAAGGAGCCGGATCTGACGGACTCGATCGCGGCGCGGCCGTTACCCACCATGGTGGGCACGATGCCGAGCCGCGTGAGGATCCGTTCGATGAGCCTCTGGTTGGCGAGGTTGTCCTCTGCTACGAGGACTCTCGCTCCGGCTAGACCGGCAGTCCGGACGACGTTCTCATTGGCCAGCAGCACATCTCCGGCCTCATTGTCGGTCGGTGTGGCGAGGCGCACGGTGAACCAGAATGTCGATCCGACGCCCGGGGTAGAGGAGACGTCGATCTCGCCGCCCATCAAGCCGACCAGTCGCCGGCATATTGCCAGTCCGAGCCCGGTGCCGTCGAACCGGCGCGTTGCAGACGAGTCCACCTGGACGAAGGGCGTGAAGAGGCGCTCTCGGCCGGCGGCGTCGATGCCGATACCGGTATCGGTCACATCGAAGCGGAGGACGGTCTCCTCGGCCGTGCGCGAGTCAACCCGGGCGCCGATCGTCACGCTCCCTTGCCGCGTGAACTTGATCGCATTGCCGACGAGATTCGACAGGACCTGATGAAGCCGATGAGGGTCGCCGGCCAGGATCACCGGGATCGATGGATCCACCTGCGTCACCAGCGTGAGCCCGCGATCTCGCGCGGAAACACCGAAGAGGGAGACGACCGACGCCACTATCGAAGCCGGTGCGAAGCCGATCTCCTCCAACTCCATGCGGTTTGCTTCGATCTTGGAGAAGTCCAGGATGTCGTTGATGACGGTGAGCAGGGTCTGACCCGCGGTCTCAATGGCCAGGACGCTTTCACGCTCGGCCGGACCCAGTTCTGCATCGCCAAGCAGCGCGGCGTTGCCCAGGATGGCGTTCATCGGTGTCCTGATCTCGTGACTCATCATCGCCAGGAACTGGCTCTTGGCCTGGCTTGCGGCCTCTGCAGCGTCCTTCTCGGCTCTGAGCCGCTCCTCTCCCTGAAGTCGGAACAAGGCCAGCCGCTCACGGACGATAAGCGCTCTCTGGCGGGCGATTGAGAGCAGGACCACGATTGCCGTCCCGACGGCAGCCGCGTCGACGCCTTCGATCCGCGAGTGGGGCATAACTGCGAAACCGACGCAGAGCAGGATCGCGCCGATCGGCAGCCAGTCCACGAGCAGGCCGGCGATCTTCTCGTAGGTCTTGCCGGCACCGATCGCGTCGCTCCAGGTCATCCAGGCGTAGCCGAGGAGCAGGATGCCGCCGGCGTAGAGCAGGGTCGTGGTAGATGTTCGTGGCTCGCCCCGAACGGCAGCGTCGATCCAGGTCATCCAGGAGATCCCCACGATCGAGACGCCCGGAATTCCACACCAGATGCCACTGAGCGCCGGCACCGCGCGGTACGTAAGGGCCGCTGTTGCAGCGACTCCGGCCGTGGCAAGGAGGGCCGCCGCTGCCACCGGCATGGCCAACTGGCCGAGGCCGTCGGTTCCATCGCCGGTCTTCCAGATACTCAGCATCAGGGTGACGCCGGCGGCGAGCATGATGCCGCCGTCCAGCATGGCCATACGCAATGCCTGAGGGTCCAGCCGGCGGTAGAAGGCCGGCATGATGACTGTCATTGCCAGCGCTCCGCCACAGCAGAAGAGGCAATTCGCCGCCAGAGCGGACGTTGAGCCCGCGAACCACGGCGCCACGTCCAGGACTGCCATGCCGCAACCTGTGAGTGCCGCTGCCAAACCCAGGCGACCGTAGTTGAGGATTGCGGGCTCGGCGCGGCCGGACATTACGGCTAGACCGATGGCTACCGCTCCGGACGCGGTAATGACGTACAGGTTCTCGAAGAAGCCGCCCGGGCCGGCTGCGTTCAGGATCGAGAGCGCGACCAGGGCCGCGGTGACGGCTCCGCCCAGCACAAGGATCAGGCCGGGCCGGTCGAGCCGGCGACGTTGCGCAGTCGGGACGGCCGATAGCGCCGCCGCGCCTCCAGGCACAGGCTTACAACCTCTGGGCCGGTGCGACCCTCTGAAGGGCCGCGAGGAACTCGCGCAACTCGGCCACAAGCGTGTTGGCGTTGCGAAGGGCGTCGCTCTCATCGGGGGCGTCTATGACACATCGTGCTGCGTCGACGGCCCGGCCGGCCCCCAGCAGAGACGCCGGCTCCCAGACTCGCTCTGCCACGGCGCGAGCGTTGGTACTGTTTCGGAGCTGAAGTGCGCTGACCAGGTCGTCGGCGATCCTCTCAACGGCCGGTACGGTGGCGGTCACCAGAGGTGGGTACTCGGGCAGGCTTATGCGAAGGCGTCGCACGGTCAGAGTCGGTGACTCGATTACCGGCTTCTCCTCGCCGATCACAGCCCGCACCTTGGCCAGCACCATCGCAGCCTGGAACGGCTTGACTATGTAGTCGCATGCGCCCCGGCCGATGATGTCGACCACGGTTTCCCGCTCGGACGAGCTTGTGCACATGATCACGGGGATGGAGGCCAGGCGGGGGTTGGCTCGCATCTCCGCAATCACCTCGCGCCCGTCGAGTTCGGGCATCCGGATGTCACAAATGACCAGGGAACAGCGTTCGCAGTCGTCTCGCTCGAGCATGCGTAGTGCTGCCCGCCCGGACGTTGCCTTGCGCACAACGTAGTTGGCGCTCTGCAGAACCATTCCCAAGAGCATCAGGGCCGATGGCTCATCGTCGACGATGAGGATCATTCCGCCACTCCAATCCCGCTCACGGTCCGCCGACAGGTGGTCTGTCAGCGTGGGGTCAATTCGCGCCCTTCGCGGACCGCGGCCGGACATGACAACCCACAACCGGGGAGTCGGCCGCGCCTGCCTCGGCAATGAGTTGCAATTGCGTTTCGGGGTCGCGGCTACGGAGTGGTTGACATCGCCTCGGATTGGGCAGGTCCAAAGAAGGAGACGGCCCCTTCCACGAGTAGACTGCGGCACGCCTCGAACATCTCATCGGCTGTGGCGGGGGAGTCGGTGTCCAGCCACCATGTCAGGGTCCCCAGGAATCCGCCGACTATGAACTGCACGCCGGCCGCCAGTTGCTGCTCGTCCCCCGTCCAGTCGGGGAAATGCGACCGGACATGCTCGCGGACGAGGTTGGATACCGGCTCGGGCAGGAGGCGCCTGATGGTCTCCGATCCCTGCCTGCCGATCATCGCCTTGAATTGCCGGCGGTTGGCTCCTGCTTGCAGAAATGCGATCCGCAAAGGCTCAAGAAAGTCCCCGAGGCGGCCGGGTTCGGTTATCGACCCGTCCGTGTCGGCGGTCCAGCTCGGGTGCATGGCCTCGAACTCGCTGACCAGCAGGTCGTCCTTGTCCCGGTAGTGGGCATAGAAGGTGGACCGGCCCACATCCGCCCTGTCGAGGATGTCCTGGACCGTGATGTGGTCGTAGCCACGCTCCAAGGTCAGTTCCATGAGTGCTTCACGCAGGAGCTGGCGGGTTCGCCTAACTCGCCGATCGGTCGCTGCCTCAGACACTACCAACCTCCCGATTCGGAACAGTTCCGGCCTTCTGTGCCGTTCCGCACATGCCGCGCGATTTGGTTCTTGCGCTCTCCGCCAACCATAGCGAGCATCGGATACGTAGTCCACTACGGGACACGATGTGCTGAATGGAGAGCGAACGGAGATGGCGGACCGATGATCGAAGTAGCCGAGGTCAGTAAGCACTATGGGGAAACAGCCGCCCTCAAGGGCGTCACGTTCAGCGCGCCGCCCGGAGCCGTTACCGGATTTCTCGGCCCGAACGGCGCCGGCAAGACGACCGCCCTGCGGATTCTGCTGGGTCTCGCTCGGCCGGACACGGGAACGGCCCTAATCGACGGCCGGAGATACGCCGACATGCCGAACCCGCGTCGTGTCGTTGGGGCGGTCATCGATTCGATGGGTTTCGAGTCGGGCCGGAGCGGGCGGGACCACTTGCGCGTTGTCGCGCTGGCGGCCGGAATCGCCCGGAAGCGAGTCGATGAGGTCCTGGAATTCGTCGACTTGGCCGCCGCGGCCGACCGCGCCGCCGGAGGCTACTCCCAGGGCATGCGGCAACGTCTGGCATTGGCGACGGCACTCCTGGGCGATCCGCAGGTCCTGCTGCTGGACGAGCCGGCCAACGGCCTCGACCCGGCGGGCATGGCCTGGCTGCGCAGCCTTCTCACCGATTGGGCGGCACAGGGGCGCACGGTGCTCTTCTCCAGCCACGTTCTGACCGAGGTGGAGTTCGTCGCGGATCGGATCGTGATCATCGACCACGGCCGAGTGGTCCGCCAGGGGACCGCAGCCGATCTCTACGGCGCCGAACGGGCGGTCGTCGTTCGCAGCGAGGACCGTGTCGGGATCGAAGCGCTGGCGGCCGCGCGCGGTTGGAGCTCACGCCGCGATGGCTCCGATCGGCTTGTGATCCGCGGTGCCTCGACTGCGGACGTAGGCGCGGCAGTGGCGGCGGCCGGGATTGTTCTCACGGAACTATCCACTCAGACCTCGACCCGCCAGCTCGAGGACCTCTTTCTTGATCTCACCACCGAGGAGGCGATCGCATGAAGAACCTGTTCGCAGCCGAGGTGCTCAAGCTCCGGACGACCCGGACGCTGGGCCTGCTGCTTCTGGGGATGATCGCCCTCACGGCGCTCGCGGTAACAGGCGCGGTCATCCTCGCCGCCAACGCCAACTTGGACCTGCAATCCGAGCACGGCGTTCGGACCGTCCTCCATGTGAGCGCCAGCGGTGCTCTCTTCGTCCTGGTGCTCGGCGCCATGATTTCTGCCGGCGAGTATCGGAGCCGGACGGCGACTGACTCGTTTCTAACGACCCCGCGACGATGGCGCGTCGTTGCGGTGAAGCTGCTTACGGCCGCCGGCGCCGGCCTCGCCTTCGGGGCCCTGGCCGCCGGTACGGCGCTTGCGGTCGCCGCTCATGTCTACGGCCTGAAGGGTTACACGTTCCCGCCCAGCTCTTCCGAGGCGTGGCGGATCCTGGGCGGCGCCATGGTCTCGGCCTCCTTGCTGGGTGCTCTTGGTTCCGCCACGGGCAGCCTCGTGCGTAATCAGGTCGGCGTCATCGTGGGCTGGCTCGTCTGGTTGACCATCGCCGAGAGCATCGTTGTGGGCCTCGCGCCGGACTTCGGCCGCTGGTTGCCCGGTGCCGCCAGTCGGGGGCTCGTCATGGACCCCAACGGTGACTTCCTGTCTCAGCCGGTTGCCGGCCTCGTTCTCGCTACCTATGCCGTGGTGATCGCCGCCTCGGCCATCCTCATCGAACGCCGCCGCGACGCGTAGGCGACTCGCCGGCAACAAGGAGAAAGATGTTTCCACACAAAGTCGCACTCGTCGTCGCCGTGGTCGGCGCAGTACTTATCGTGGCCCACGGCGCACTCGGCGCCGCCGGAATCATGACCGCAGCCCAATGGCAGAGTGGCGTCGTCATCGGCGCGATCGTGTTTGCGATAGGGGCCGGGAGGGCGCTGATGACGCGCTGAGACCTTTAGCCTCCGGTGAAGACGAACTCCCGCAACCGCGGGAGTTGATCGCTTCTCATGAGGATCGAGCGGCCCTAAGACGCCGCGCCCCCTCGGTTGCGCGTTCCAGGGTGATGTGGCACCATCGCAGCCATGACCCGCATCCAGTTCTCCGAGGCCCGCGGCTGTTGTCCCTGTTTCTCGCAGGGGCGACGGCTCTTCTGAGCGTCCGCAGACTTCGGCGTCCTCTGGACGCTACGGAACCCCTGCCAATTGGCGGGGGTTTTTTTGTTGCCCGTCGACGACCAGAAGACGAGCGGCGCGACTCGCAGGAGATGTGGAGAAATGGGAGCAGGCGTCATCGCAACCGGCTGCTGCGAGGTGGTCGCAGTGGCGTAAGCAGCATTCGCGACACGGGGCGACGTACCCAAGTGGCTAAGGGGGAGGTCTGCAAAACCTCAATCACGGGTTCGATTCCCGTCGTCGCCTCCACCATCGTTCAATCCGCGTTAATCTGACGGAGCGAAAGCCCGCCTCCTGCCCATCTGAGGAGCCTCATGACTCGTAAGATCGTCCAGCTTCTGTCCATTCCTCTCCTCGCGGCGGTGATCGCCGCCTGCTCCACTACGGCGGCGTCGCCCAGCGCCGCGATCACGCCGGCCGCGTCTGCCACGCCCGCTGCCTCGGCTGCAGCCGTCGCCAGCCCCACGCCAAACGCCTGCGACAAGACCGCTCTCAAGACGCTGACTTCCGGGAAACTGACGATTGGCACGGACAACCCGGCCTACCCGCCGTACTACGCCGCTCCGTCCAGCGGCAGCTACCACGCTCCCTGGAAGGAACAGGGCGATCCTTACACGGGTGAGGGCTTCGAGAGCGCCGTCGCTTACGGCGTTGCCCAGAAGCTCGGCTTCGCCCAGGCGGACGTCTCCTGGACCGTAGTCTCATTCGACAACTCGTTCGCGCCGGGCGCCAAGGCCTTCGACTTCTATCTCGCCCAGGTCTCCTATACGTCCGAGCGGGCCGGCGCCGTTGATCTCTCCGACGGCTACTACTTCGTGAACCAGTCGATCGTCGCCCTCAAGGACAACCCGGTCGCGTCCGCCAAGACCGTCGCGGACCTCAAGAAGTACAAGTTCGGCGCTCAGGTCGGCACGACCGCGTACACCACGATCCAGAACGTCATCGCCCCGACGGCCAAAGCGTCCGTGTACGACAGCAACGACAACGCAATCGCGGCGCTGAAGGCCAAGCAGATCGATGCCATCGTCGTCGACCTGCCCACCGCCGACTACATCACTAACGTCCAGCTGGATGGCAGCACCATCGTCGGCCAGTTCGCCGCCGCCCAGGGTGCCACCGCAGAACATTTCAGCCTGGTGCTCGCCAAGGGCAGCCCGCTCACCACCTGCGTGAACCAGGCGATCGCCGCCCTCAAGAGCGACGGGACGCTCGACTCAATCACCAAGAAGTGGCTGGCATTTGTGAGCGTCCCGACTTTCGGCCAGTAGTAATCGTCAACTCCCGCCACCAATGAGCGGCTTCGGCATCGGCGGCCCGCTCGATTCGGGGGACTTGATCCTCCGGTCGGGCGGGCGTCCTGCCGCGCGCACGAGGTTCGACCAATCGGTCATCCGGTCGACATTGGTCGCCCTCGCGAGCACGGTCGTGTTCTTCGCGGTCGTGGGTTGGGTCGTCGTCAATTCGCCCGGCTGGAGTGCCGTTCAGCAGTCGTTCCTAAACGGCAAGGTCTGGAACGAGTCGGTGCCCGACATCGTGCCGGCCTTCGCCACCAACATCCAGCTCTTCTGCATCGCCGAGGTCCTCATTCTGGTCCTGGCCCTGGTGTTGGCCGTGCTGCGCAGCCTGCCGGGCCCGGTTCTCTTTCCGGTTCGGCTGCTGGCCACCATCTACACCGATGTGTTCCGAGCCATTCCGGGTGTGCTGATCATCTACATCCTCGGGTTTGGAATTCCCGGCCTGGGGCTGGTCGGCGTCCCGTCCGATCCGTTCTTCTATGCCGTGATCAGCCTCACCCTCGTCTATTCGGCATACGTGTCCGAGGTCTACCGGGCGGGGATCCAATCCGTTCACCCGAGTCAGGAAGCCGCGGCCAGATCGCTCGGTCTGACCCAGTTCCAGGCTCTCCGGTACGTGGTTCTGCCGCAGGCCATCCGCCGCGTCGTGCCGCCGCTCCTCAACGACTTCATCGGCCTGCAGAAGGACAGCGTCCTGGTCTCATACATCGGCGTCGTGGAGATCTTCCGTCAGGCCCAGATCGACAAGGCGAGCACCTTCAACTTCACGCCGTACCTGGTGGTGGCGCTGGTCTTCCTTGTGGTCACCATCCCTATGGCCCGCTTCACGGACCTGCTCGTGTCCCGCGACCGGCGCCGATACATGGCCAGCGCCCGATGACCACCACCCAGGCAGCGCCCGTGCCAGGCTCGGCCGGCCCTTCTCCGGCCCTGGAGATCCAGAATCTCTGGAAGTCCTTCGGGGCGATTGATGTCCTGCGGGGCATTGATCTCACCGTGGCCGAACACGAGGTTGTCTGCCTCATAGGGTCGTCCGGTTGTGGCAAATCTACGCTGCTGCGTTGCACCAACCTGCTGGAGCAGATCGACGGCGGGCGCATCTTCATCGAAGGCGAGGAGATCACGGCCCGCGGCACGGACGTGAACCGGATCAGGCGCCGGATCGGCATCGTGTTCCAGTCGTTCACCCTATGCCCGCACATGTCGGTTCTGAGCAACGTGAGCCTGGCCCCGCGAAAGGCCGCGGGCAAGTCCAAAGCGGTCGCCGAGGCCGAGGCAACGGCTCTGCTCGAGCGCTTCGGTCTTGCGGACAAGCGCAACGAATTCCCGGATCGCCTCTCCGGCGGGCAGCAGCAGCGCGTAGCGATCGTGCGGGCTCTGGCGATGCAGCCGGACTTGCTGCTCCTCGACGAGATCACGAGCGCCCTGGACCCGGAGCTTGTGGCCGAGGTGCTCAACGTGATCCGTGAGCTGGCCCATGGCGGCATGACAATGGTGATTGCCACTCACGAGATGGGCTTCGCTCGCGACATTGCCAACCGCGTCTGCTTCCTCGACGAGGGCGTGATTCTCGAGCAGGGCACTCCGGCCGAGATCTTCAGCCACCCCCGCGAAGCCCGGACGCAGCAGTTCCTGGAGCGGATTATCGAGGCCGGCCGGCTGTAAGGCGCGTCGCGCCAGGCGAGCTTCGGCTAGCTCCCGGTGCCCCAGAGCCTGATGGTCTTGTCGGCGCTGGCCGATGCGAGAAGCCTTCCGTTTGGGCTGAAGTCGACGTCTCGCACGCCCAGAGTGTGTCCCTCGAGCGAATCGATCGAACGACCTGAAGCCGGATCCCAGAGACCGACCGTCTTGTCGGCGCCGGCGGACGCGACGAGCCTCCCGATGGAACTGACGGCGATCGCCTCGACGGGCCGGGGGTGCGCCTTGATGGTCCGCGTCAGGCTCCCCGAGCCGCTGTCCCAGATTCGAACGGTGTGGTCCTGGCCCGCCGAGGCCAGCATCTTGCCGTCGAAGCTGAAGGCTACGTCGTTGACCCAGTTGGCATGGCCTTCCAGGGTGCGCACACACTTGCCAGACGCCGCATCCCAGAGCTTGACGCTGCGGTCCTGACTCGACGACGCCACGAGAGATCCGTTGGGGCTGAAGGCGACTCCTGTCACGTCATCGGTGTGGCCTTCCAGCTTTACGACGCACTGACCGGTAACCGTATTCCAGAGTCGAACCGTTCGGTCGGCGCCGGCGGAGGCCAGGATTGGGCCACTCTGGTCGAAAGCAACGGCGAGAACCCAGCCGTCGTGGCCGGCCAGCGTGCGCACGCATTCACGCGAGGCGGTATCCCAGACTCTGATGCTCTGGTCCCAGCCCGCGGATGCGAGTAGCGATCCTGTCGGATTGAACGCCACCGCCATCACCGTGTCTGTGTGGCCTGCGAGAACGTCGAGCGAACGACCAGAGGTCGGGTCCCAGAGTCTGACCGATTGGTCCGTGCTCGCCGACGCCAGGAGCAACCCATCGGGGCTGAAGGCCACGTCGTTTACCCAGTGACCGTGGCCTTCAAGCGTTCGAAGGCACGTCCATCTGGATCGAATTCCCAAGATGCTCAACATCGGCTACCCATCCGATTTGCTGCGGAGCCACGCCGAGACGGTATTGCGCAGGTGACTCGCAAGACAATTCTAGGTGCTGCTATGCCCAATCGAGCCGATAAAGATTGGCGCCTTTAGTAGATGGGCGATCTCGTTGACTGCCTGATGGCGGCCGGCCGGCCCGGCGAAAGGTCGACCTGTCCCCGTCTGGAACGGCGCGTTCTGTGCTGGCGGCCGCCTGAAGCGCGACGGCGGCCGGCGCGTCTCGCGCGGTGATGGGTAAACTAGCCCGACGCGCACCGCGGAGAGGTGGCAGAGCGGTCTATTGCGGCGGTCTTGAAAACCGCTGGACGAGAGTCCCGTGAGTTCGAATCTCACCCTCTCCGCCAAGA
>DASVJA010000014.1:0-6616 GCA_036386115.1 Candidatus Limnocylindrales bacterium | reverse complement strand
ATCCTCCACGACAAGGACGACGCCCGACCGCCGGGGCGCGACAACCGAGGGCGGCGGGAGGGCAGGCAACACTGCAGTGCCCAGACGCGGTAGATCGACATAGAACGTCGAGCCCTTTCCGAGGGCGGTTTCGACCTGGATCTGCCCGCCTGACTGAGCGACGATGTCGAACGCTGTGGAGAGTCCCAAACCGGTGCCTTTGCCCGGGCCCTTCGTCGTGTAGAACGGATCGAAGATCCTGGCCCTCGTCGCCTCGTCCATGCCGATTCCCGTATCCGCAACGCTGATCCTGACGAAGGGCCCCGCGCTGAGGTCGGGGTCGGGTCGATCCGGGTCGATTGACCCGAGGTCGCGGACCGCAACGGTCATCGTCCCTCCCGTCAGCATCGCGTCGTGAGCGTTGACCGCGAGATTGATCATGACCTGTTCGAGTTGCGTTGGATCCACCCGAACCCAGCCGTGCTCCGCTTCCACCTCGACCACTATTGCCACGTCGTCGCCCATCAGCGGTTTGAGCATCGGAACCAGGTCGGCAATGACCTGCGCCGGGTCGATGTCCACCGGCACCAGCAACTGCCGATGGGTGAACGCGAGGAGCTTGCGAGTGATGGCGCTTGCCCGCCCGGCGCTGGCCAGGACCTGGTCCAGATCCTCGTGAATCGGATCGCCTTCGGGCAGGGCCGCGCGGGCCAGCTCGGCGAAACCCTGGATCGAAGTCAGCAGATTATTGAAGTCGTGGACGATACCGCCGGCAAACTGACCGATGGCTTCCAGACGCTGGGTTTGGACCACCTGCGCATCCATGCTGCGCTTTCCGGTCACGTCGCTGACATTGAGCATCGTTCCGACGAAGACGCCCTCGTCTGTCGTGATCGGGCTTCCGGCCACTATGCCAAACAGGTCGCTCCCGTCGGCCCGGCGAAGCCGGAGCTCCATCCGTTCGCCGGCGTGGTTCTGCTGGCGCGCCAGAAAACCTTTGACATCGATCCATAGGGGCTCATCGAGGAAGTCGGTGATCGGGCGACCGCGCATCTCTCCGGGCGTGGATCCCAGGAGCCCGGCCATCGCCAGGTTCGCGTAGGTCGTTCGACCGTTGGAGGCGACTAGCCAGACGCCGTCGAACATGCCATCGAAGATCGATCGCAGCCGATCCATCGGCACCTGGCCGACGGACGTCTTCCTCTCTGGGCGGTCCGGAGTCTCTGCTTCCAAGAACACTTCCCGGCTGTGTGCCCTACCGGCGTTTGGGGCGAACACGCACCCCCGCAACTCAGTCTAGTCTCCAATTGGGCGACAAATGCAAACTGCAACGTTGCAGTTCGCCCCACGCGGCCAACCTCGAGCCCGTCCGCCGCCGGCCACGTCGAACCCACGTCTCTCGCGTCGCCGGGCCATGCGACAATCGGCCCACTTTGAGCGAGAAGCAATGACGGCTCGGTGGGTCATATCGAGGGCGGGGTTCGTCCTCGGCGCCGCTCTGGGCCTGGCGTTCATCGCGAGTTGGACGTTGCTGCTGGACGGCGGCAACGCGTACGACCTGCACGCTTACTGGGTCGTCAACCCCGTCGCGCCGTACGCCCATCAGGGGTTGGTCGGCGACGCCTTCCAGTACACGCCGGCCGCCGCGTGGGTCGGTGTCGTCATTCACCTGCTGCCGTTCGGGCTCGTTGCCGTGCTGTGGCGGCTCTCCCAGCTCGGCGTCATCCTCGCCGCCGCGGGCCCCTTCTCCGTGCTGGTTCTGCTGACGGTCCCCGTGGCCAGCGAGCTGAACCTGGGCAACATCAACATCTTCCTCGGAGCAGCGGTCGTGGTCGGGTTCCAGTCGCCCGCGGCCTGGGCTCTGATCCTGCTGACAAAACCCACGGCCGGCATCGCCCTGCTGTGGTTCGTTGCCCGGCGGGACTGGCGATCGCTCCGAATTGCGATCGGGGTGACGCTGATCCTGTCCGCCATCTCGTTCGTGCTGACGCCGCAGGCATGGTTCGACTACTTCGCCTACATGCTCAGCCGGCCCGCCCCGAGCGTGCAGGGCTGGCCCGTCCTGTGGGTCCGGCTTCCGTTTGCGGCGCTCGTGGCAATCCTGGGCGGTCTGCGCGGCTGGCGCTGGACGGCGCTCGTGGCCGCCTGGCTGGCCCTGCCGGTGTGGTGGGACGTCAGCCCGTCGATGCTGGTCGCGGGCCTCGCCTTCATGTGGCGATCGCCGCTGCTCGGCAGGAACCCCGCCCGCCGGCCGGTTCTGTGGCGGCGCATACCCGGCCCGCCGCCGCCGCCGGCAGGCAAGGAACAGACCGAGGCCCGGGCCTAGCCCGTCATCAGCGGATCGGCCGGACCCAGTGGGGCCACTCCACCAGCGGCTCGAAGCCGGCCCGGCGATACAGCCCCAGCGGTTCCGGGCAAAAGAAGAAGCCCCGGATTTCGCCGGGGCTTCTTCGATCATCCGCCGAGGTCTAGTTGCTGGGGGTGTCCGTCGCCATACCCGGGATGGTGGTCACGTTGGTCGGGGCGGCGATCACGTTGGCAGCGGCATCGTTGACATGGGTGATGTCGAACGAATAGCCGTAGCCGCCGGCCTCACCCTTCGCGGAGCCGCTGAAACCGTAGAAGCCGCTCACCGGGTAGTTGCCGTCCTTCGCGACCCACAGGTCGGCCTTGAAGGTGCCGGCCACGCCTGCCAGCGCCCCGGCCGCGCCGAGGTCGTTGCTGCCCGAATAGTGGACGCAGGCGACGCCGTTCTTGGTCTCGTCGCCCTTGGCGCTGAAGTTGCTGGTGCCGCCGCCGAAGTCCTGGCCGTAGAGCGAGGACGGAAGGAGGCTCTTGAGCGACGAGCTGTCGGACGAGTAGTCGGTGCTGGTCATCCAGCTGGTGCCACCGTCGAAGGAAGTCCAGCCCTGGGTGCCGACCACGATGATCTGCATCATGCCCAGATTGTTGACCTTGTAGGCCGGCGTCGGCTTGTTGACGACGATGCCCGAAGTAGCCAGCGAGCCGGAATCGGCCGATGTCCCGGTCGTCGAACTCGTGCTCAGCTGCCACGAGAACTGGTAGCTGTTGAGCTTGTCCAGGTTGGCCTCGAGTCCGGAAACGACCGCGCCGCCGTTGCCGCCGTTGCCGCCGTTGCCGCCCGCGCCGGGAACCGTTATGGGGTTCGAATTGCCGCACGCGGCGGCGACAAGGGCCATCGCCAGCCCCACGGCGACCAGACCCCGAACCTGTCTCTTTGACGTAGTCATTGCGAACTCCTCCACGGCAAGCCGTCTACTAGAACCGACAACCCTCATCGACAGACCCGAGGACTGTAGGCCGATGGTCCGTCCCGATCGAGCGTCCGGCAACTTCGTTCCGCCAGGCAACATTACCAGCAGACCGAATCGGAGGAATTCGGCCGGCCTCTCAGGTCGGGTAGGCGACCACGTTCGTGGGCTGGACGAGGCCGTTGGTCGCGGCATTGACGTCCGTGATGTCGAACTGGAAACCCCAGCCCCCGCTCCCACTCCCGCTCCCACTCCCACCCGCGCCGGAAGTCGGGGCCGAGAGGCCGAAGACGCCGCTCACGGGGTAGTTGCCGTCTTTGGCGATCCAGACATCAGCCCGGAATTCCGCCACGCTCGTACCGCCCGCCGGGCCCGCGTACATGCTGCTCAACGCCGAATTGCCGTGGTAGTGGGTGCATGGAACGTTGTTCCTGGTCTCGTCGCCGACGACCTCGAAGTAGCTCGCCTTGGCATCGAACCAGCTGCCGTATTCCTTGCCGGGCAGGACGTCGGTGGCGCCCACGGCCTGGGGATCGATGGCCATCCAGCTCTTGCCGTCGATGGATGTCCAGGCGGCACCGCCGATGACGATGAATTGCGCGCCGGCCTGCTTGATCGACAACGACGGCACGGGCGTGTTCACCACCGTGCCCGCAATCGAGTACGAGCCTCCGCCGGACGAGCCGACGTTCGAGGCGGTGAACCGGTAGCTGGCCAGATTGTTCAGGTTGGCCGCAAGACCCGCCGCCAGCGGTCGGGCGGCATCGGCGCCGCTTCCCACGGGGTGCGATCCGGGCGAGACGGTCGGCTGGGCGGAGCCACCGCAGGCTGCGGCTACGAGCCCGATCGCGAGGCCGGCCGCAGCCATGCGCCGGCGGGCGGTAAGGGCCATGTCGGGCAGACCAGGCCGGCTAGGCACCCGTGACGTTGGCGGGGGCGGTCACGATATTGGCCGTGGAGTTCACGTCTTTGAGGTCGAAGCTCCGCTCGTAGACCACCTTCTTGTCGGTCGCCGAGGTCGTCCCGACGATCGAAATGCTGACCGGATAGCCGCCGGACGTGGCGAGCCATACGTCGGCCGTCCATGCTCCGGCCTGGACCCCTGCCACCGCCGCGAACTCGGCCAGAGCAGAGTCGCCGGCCTTGAAGTGGGTCGACGCGACGCCGTTCTTCGTCTCAGGACCGACCGTCGTGAAAGAGCCCGAGAAGTCGAAGGATGTGTAGATCGAAGTCGGCGACAGCTGGTCGGGCAGGGACGAGCCGTCGGTGGCGCTTGGGCTCTCGGTGAAGCTGCCGGTCAGTTTGCCTCCTTGATCGGCGACGTCCTGATAGTCGTTTCCGCCGACGGCGATGTCGTGGAGGGTGTTGGCCACGGTGATGTCGGCGGCGGCTTCCGGCTTGAGGACGTACATGCCGCTGATGCTGAACTTGCCATCTGCCGGCGCATTCGGGAGCTGAGACAGCGTGTTGTCGCTCAAGTCGCCGCCGACGACCGTCATCGTGAACTTGTAGCTCGTCACAGCCGACAGAGCGGCGTTGGCTCCGTCCAGAGACGTGGTCGAGTCGGAAGGCTGGACGCTGGCACTGGGCTGGCTGGTGTCCGTGCTGCCCGCGTCGGTCGCGGTGGCGCGCGGCGAAGCCGTGCCGGTTCCATTACCGCAAGCCGATAGTCCGATTGTTGCCACGGCGGCGAGGATCAGCAGAACGCGGCTGTGTCGCGGAGCAACCTGGAACACGTCGACCTCCATCAGTCCTGGGCGCACTGGCACCGCGTTCAAGGTATCACGGCGCCAGCACTCGGCCAAACGGGCGCTCAGAGCAGGTCGACGTCTCAGGCGGCACGGAAGCGACGGCGACCGCGGCCCGTCGCGCGGAGTGGGTCCACTGCGCCGCGTCGGGGGCCATCCTTGACGAGTCGGGCGGCGGCCGGTCATCATTCCGCCATGAACTCGCGCCACTTCGCCTGCTCCTGTCCCCAGCGGCCCCGCCGCAGGAGGTAGCCGGCTGAGTCGCGCTCCCGAAAGGGAGCCCACCGAGTCGCTCAAGGGGTCGCGGTCCTGGGTAGGAACCGCGGCTTTTTTGTTACTTCCCACCGGGTGCGCCGCACAACACACAGAGCGCCCCGCCGGGCGCGTCCCCACCACCCGAGCAGCCCGCGTCCCTCCCCGCCGCCGCTCCCGTTGCCCAAACCGAGGCAAGCAATGGTTCTCCCGCTTCGATCAGTGAATACCAGCAAGGCCGGCACGGCTCCGACCGACCCGCTCGACAGCCTGGCGTCGCGGCTCCACGGCGTCCTCGCCGAGGGCAACGGCCACCGGCTGGCCAAGGCACGCGTGGCGGCGTGGATCCGCAACCTGCTCGACACGCTGCTTCCGCAAGCCGCCGAGCAGACATACGCGACCGCCGGCGAGGTCCGCGACGCGCTCGACGCGTCGGAGACCGAGCTCCGCGCGCTGCTCCGACCGCTCGAAGACGCGATCGACGACCCGAGCGAGATCGCCGGCCGGTTCTTCCGGTCGGTGCCGGAGATCCACCGCCAGCTGATGATCGACGCCACGGCACTCGAGCGCGGCGATCCCGCGGCCGAGAGCGTGGATGAAGTCATCCTGGCCTACCCGGGCTTCCTGGCCATCGCCGTCCACCGCATCGCCCACCGTTTCGTCGAACTGGGCGTGCCGATGCTGCCGCGCGTGCTGTCGGAATGGGCCCACGAGCGGACCGGCATCGATATCCACCCCGGTGCGACGCTGGGCCACCCCGTGATCATCGACCACGGCACCGGCATCGTCATCGGCGAGACCGCCGAAATCGGCAACAACGTGAAGCTCTACCAGGGAGTGACTCTGGGAGCGCTTTCGGTGGCCAAGACCCTGGCGTCGCACAAACGCCATCCCACTATCGAGAACGACGTCGTCATCTACGCCAACGCCACGATCCTGGGCGGCGAGACCGTCATCGGCCGGGGCAGCGTCATCGGCGGCAACGTCTGGATCACCAACAGCATCCCGCCCAATTCGATCGTTTACCAGCGCAGCGAAGTCCACGTCCGGCAGGGCCGGGACGACTTCGAGGCACCCGACTTCGTCATCTAGCGGTCAGCCCCGCCGTCGTCCCACCACAAAGGAGATCACCGTGGCCAAGTTCAACAGCATCCTGGAACTCATCGGCAACACGCCCGAGCTGCGCATCAACAAGCTTTTCGACCCGCGCGTGGAGGTCTGGGCCAAGCTCGAGCGCCAGAACCCCGGCGGCTCGATCAAGGACCGCATCGGCCTGGCGATGATCGAGGATGCCGAGAAGCGCGGCCTGCTGCGGCCGGGCAGCATCATCGTCGAGCCGACGTCGGGCAACACCGGCGTAGGTCT
>DASVJA010000013.1:0-20109 GCA_036386115.1 Candidatus Limnocylindrales bacterium | reverse complement strand
AACGAACGAGGTGGCCGGGGCCCTTGGGGGCAACCATGCCGACGTCGATGCCGGAGCCCGGCTTGATGAGATCGAACCGGATGTTGAAACCGTGCGCGAACATGAGCAGCTGGCCCTTGTGCATGTTCGGCAGAATGGATTCCTCGTACACCTTCTTCTGAATGGTGTCCGGGACCAGAATCATGATCACGTCGGCGGCCTTGACGGCGTCGGCGATGTCTGCGGTCTTGAGGCCGCTCTCTTCCGCGATGGCGCGCGCCTTGGGGTTGGCCTCGACGACGGTGACGTCGTAGCCCGAGTCCTTCAGGTTCTGGGCGTGGGCATGGCCCTGGCTGCCGTAGCCGATGATGGCGATCTTCTGCCCGGCAAGGGCCGATGGATCGGCGTCGGCGTCGTAGTACATCTTCGCGGTCATCGCTTAACTGCCTCCTCGATGGACCCGGTGCCCCGGGACATAACAACGGTTCCGGAGCGAACGAGCTCCTTTATGCCAAATCCTCGGAGGAGCGCAATCAGCGCATCCACTTCGGTTTCCGTGCCGGTCGCTTCGACGATAAGCGATTCGGCTGCCAGGTCCACGACCTTGGCCTTGTACATCTCGGCGATCGTCAGGACCTCGCCCCGATGGCGCTCGTCGGCCCTGATCTTGATCAGCGCAATCTCGTGCTCGACGATTGGATCGTCGGTGACATCCTGAACTTTGAGCACGTCGATCAGCCGATAGAGTTGCTTCGCCGCCTGCTCAACCGCCACGTCGTCACCGCGCAGCGTAATGGTCATGCGGCTGACCTCCGGCTGATCAGTGTGACTGACGGAGAGACTTTCGATGTTGAAGTTTCGCGCCCGCATGAGGCTGGCGACGCGGTTGAGGACGCCCGGCTTGTTGAGGACGATCGCAACCAGGACGTGACGATGGCTATCGCCGTGCCCCGGGAGAGCCCGCGCCGGCGGTGCAGTATGGGCCGGTGCCGACCGTGCGGCTTGAGACGGATCGGTCGCGCTCATTGCTTGGGCTCCTCGAACTGTTCCTCGAGCAGGTCCGACAGGCCCTTACCGGCGGGCATCATCGGGAAGACGTTCTGTTCCTCCGCGATCATGAAGTGGACCAGAGCCGGGCCGTCCACAGCGCGGGCCGCGGCGATCGCAGTGTCCACCTCGCCGGGAGTCGTGGCTATGAACGCAGCCAAGCCGTAGGCCTCGGCCAGTTTGACCCAGTCGGGTCCAAGCAGGTGGCTGGAGTGGTAGTTGCCCGCATAGACGAGCTCCTGCCATTGCCGAATCATGCCCAGCTTGTGGTTGTCCAGCAAGGCGATCTTGACTGGGATGCCGTCCTGGACGAGCGTCATGAGTTCCTGGGACGTCATCTGCAGACCGCCGTCACCGACGATCGCCCACGTCTCCTTGTCCGGACGACCCACCGCCGCGCCCATTGCGGCCGGCAGGCCGAAGCCCATCGTGCCGAGACCGCCGGAGCTGATGTGGCTGTTAGGTCGGCGGAAGCCGGCATATCGAGCCGTCCACATCTGGTTCTGGCCCACGTCCGCGACGATCGTGGCGTCGTGATTGGTGGCCTCGCCTATCTTGGCGACGACGAAGTCCGCGGAGAGCTGGCCGTTGCGCCACGAGCCGGAGCCGTGCCACGGCGCCTTCTCAGACTCGACCCGCCACTCGGCTAGTTCCTTGAGATAGGCGTCTCGGCGGCCCGGCTCGACTTCCGGAACGAAAGGCAGCAGGGCGGTGAGGACGCGCTTCACATCGCCTACGATCGGAACCTCGACGGCCACGTTCTTGCCTATCTCGGCCGGGTCGATGTCCACGTGGATGATCCGGGCATAGGGCGCAAAGGTTGGGACGTGGCCGGTCACGCGGTCGTCGAAGCGCATGCCTAAGGCGATCAGCAGGTCCGCGGACTGGACCGCCTTGTTGACGTGCTTCCAGCCGTGCATGCCCACCCAGCCCAGCTCGAGCGGGTTGGTCTCGTCCATGGCGCCGACGCCCAGGAGGGTATGAGCGACCGGGATCTGAGCCTTCTCGGCTAGGGCCAGCAGTTCGTCCATGGCGTCGGAGATCAGGACGCCGTGACCGGCCAGGATGAGCGGCCGTTCAGCCCTGGCGATCTCCTGAGCGGCGATCTTGATCTGACGGAAGTTACCCTCGAAATTGGGCTTGAAGCCGGGCAGGTCCAGCGTTTCCGGATGCTCGGCCGTGCAGACGCCCATCAACGCGTCCTTGGTCATGTCCACATGGACGGGTCCCGGGCGGCCGGTCGCGGCGATGTGGAACGCCTCCGCAATGACTCGCGGGATGTCGTCGGGATTGCTGACCAGATAGTTGTGCTTGGTGCACGGCAGCGTGATGCCGGTAATGTCGATCTCCTGGAAGGCGTCCTTGCCCAGGAGCGAGCTCACCACGTTGCCGGTCAGGGCAACCATCGGCACGGAGTCAAGCATGGCATTGCCGATGCCGGTGACGAGGTTGGTGGCGCCGGGGCCGGAGGTCCCGAGGCAGACACCGACACGGCCGGAGGCTCGGGCGTAGCCGTCGGCGGCGTGCGCGGCGCCCTGTTCATGGCGAACCAGGATGTGGCGGAGTTCCGGGTAGTCGCCGAGGACGTCGTAAAGCGGCAGGAGGACTCCACCGGGGAAGCCGAAGAAGACGTCCACTCCCTGGCGGAGGAGGGCTTCGCAGAGTGCGTCGGCCCCGATGCGAGGCCGCTTCAGACCCCGCTCGGCCAGGCTCTTGATCTGCTTGCGGAGCGTGTCGGTCAGCATCTCGTGCCGGCCCGCGCTGATGGCGTCGGCTCGTTCTGTCCCGGCGCCGGGCATATGGTTGATGCGATCGCGCGCGGTGGCTTCACTCGTCGACGCCGGCGCGGCCGCCGCCGTACGGCTATGACGCGCCGCGCCAGTGGCGCGTTCGTCGTCCTCTCTAGTGCCCATTCGTGCGTCCCTTCCTGTCGTGTCCCCGGTTCATCGGCGCCGTCCAGATGATCTGAGGTGTCCTGCTCACGAAAAAACCCCCGCCATCCGGCGAGGGTTCTGGTTGGTTCTGGGTCTAGCGTGTTTAGCGCTGATCCCGCCGTCCAGTCTCCTGCCGGGAGCCGGTAATGCGTACTACTACGCTCTCAATACCAAGCTCTACGAAGCGAAGGAGGCCGAAGAGGGATAGGTCGATGATGCCGAGATCTTCAGCGGGCACCTCGACACGCCGACCATCTTCGCGAACGAGGATGACAATGCGGCCGCGGTTCCGACTGTTGAAGAGGCCCAACCTGTTTCTCCGTAGCTAACGCACGCGGGCTACTCCCGCGGTGTCCGGCAAGTCTACCAGGGCCGGTCAACCCCCGCGCCCTCCCCAATCGGGGGGCGCGCTGCGTGGTACGGGAGGTATCGCCGGGGAGTGGCGAGACTGGAGTCCGAGCGCAAACGAGGCGTCGCGCGGACAGCTCACGTCAGCGCTCGCCCTTGGCCTTCGCCTTCTTGGATTTCGGCTCCGGACACGGTTCCGCGGCCGGCCCGAGCGCGGCCGACACCGGCGCCGGTTGAGCCGCCGTAGCCGCAACCGCTGCCGCCACCCCAGCCGCCCGCGGTGCCGCCACCGTCGCCGCGAGCTTCATCAACCGGGCCACCGTATCGTCGATCGGCTGCAAAGTTACGTCCGCGCTCGAGGAGCCTTCGTAGTAGCCGAAGGGATTGTCCAGATCCCTGATCAGGAGCAGCAGGAAGATCATCAGGTACGAGATGACGCCCGAGAAGAACAGCGACTCGTAGAAGGGATCGACGCTGGTCAATACAAGCCCGACGCACAGCAGCAGCGTGATCATGTCGGCCAGCAGGTAACCGGTCGAGACGAAGGAAGTCTCCCGAATGATGTTGATCCGGATGAGCGTACGGCGAAGAGTGCTCTGCTCCTGCTTCAGCCGGGCGATGAACGTCCCTTGCGTCGAAGGCTGCAGGTTCTCGAACTCGACCGTCAGGCCGTTGACACCTTCCAGCAGGTCCGAGATCGTCACCTTCTTGTAGAAATAGCCGTGGATGTCGGTGGCCAGCCGGGAAACTCGGCCAACTGCCGGCCGGATATCGGCCTCCGGCTTCGTGAGCCCGATACCGACGATCTCCGTCGTCATGTTCTCGAGGCAGGCACTGAGTTCGCCGGGGAGCCGCTCACTCTCCTTGTAATCCGACAGGACTCCGCTGAGCAGGAAGCCCATCAGGAATACGTTGGCCGCGATGATGCCGGTGAACAAGGCGTTCAGCTGGATGACTTCCCAGTTGAGGTAGTGGACTACGACCTTTGCGGCCACCACCACGGCCACAACCGCGCCCACGCGAAGTAGGAACCGGATCTCGTTGAGGGGAAGCTTCATCGCTCTCTCGCTACTCCTGCGCTCGGCCCCGGCGGGCACTTTCATGTGGAAAGGTACGCGGCGGAGCGATCAGGCGCGAGGTGGTTGCGCGTGGAGCGATTGCGCGGTAGCACAGATATGCTACCGTGGTGGGACCAGTCACTTCGGAGGCGATCGATGACCCAGGACGTGAAGCTCAGGCGCGCCGGCGGGTCGATCGCCGCGACGCTGCCGAAAGACATGGCCGACAGATTGAAACTTCAAGCCGGCGATACCGTAATCGCGATCGAAACCGACAGCGGAATCCTGCTCACGCCCTACGACGCGGACACGGAAGAAGCCCTCGCGATCGCCGCCCAGGTCGGCCGGACTTACAGGAACGCCCTCCGCGAACTCGCGAAGTAGCGCCCGATGCCCTACCCCGCCGTCGAACCACGCTGGGTGTCGCGGCTCGTTGTGGACGCCATCCACACCGACATGCTGCTGACGCACGGCGGACTGCCGGGCCTCCGCGACGGCGATCTGCTGGAATCCGCTCTCGCCCGCCCGCGCCAACGCTTCGTGTACGAACCAACGACAGGCCTGCCGGCACTGGCCGCAGCCTACGGGTTCGGCCTGGCCAGAAACCACCCGTATCGGGACGGCAACAAGCGAGTCGCGTTCGTGACGATGGCCGTGTTCCTGGGGTTGAACGGCTTTGACTTCACCGCTTCAGAGGCCGAGGTCGTGACGACGATGGTGGCGCTGGCCGCAGGGGAGCTGGACGAAGAGACGCTGGCTAAGTGGGTGCGGGGGAGGACCGCCCCGGCCGAAGTTCGGCTAGCTCGGACTGAGACCTTTCTCTTGCCTCGCCACTGAAGCTTGGAGTCTGAGGAGCACAGACTGGCTATAGGTCAGGGCGAGATGCCGCATCAGGCGAGCCTGATCCTGCTCGGCGATATGGGGTGACCGCCCACCCCTACATCTGCTTGAAGCGAGGCCCCTCGCCACCTTCCGGGGCCACCCACTGGATGTTCTCGTAGGGGCACTTCACCGTGCAGGTCATGCAATGGAGGCAGTTGGACGGGCTGAGCACCACAGACGCGCTATCGCCGCTCCAGCGGTAGACCTGGCCGGGACAGAAGTGGGTGCACGAGTTGGCAAAGCGAGCCTCGCACTCGACGCACTTGGCCGGATCCAGGATGGTCACGTGCGACGGCTCGTCCTCGCGGTGCAGGGAGCCCGTGAGCGATACGAAAGTGGCCTGGTCCATGCGCCCCGGATCCTTGCGCCCTAGCCGCTTGCGCGGCCGGGTGCCCGCGCCATCCTTGTGAATCCGCAACTTCATCGGCAGATAGCTCTGGATCAGCGAGAGCGGTGTTCCGATGTAGAGCCCGTGCTCGAAGACCTGGCGGTAGTTGCGAGCATGCTTCAGCTCGCGCAGGATGCCGCGCTTCTCGAGTCGGTCACGGTAGGGCGCCAGCGCCGCGGCGCCGAAGTCGTCGGCGGCAAGCGCGTCAACGACGGTCTCGGCGGCGCAGATGCCTGACCCAATCGCGTAGTGGATGCCCTTGATCTTCTCCATGTTCACAAAGCCGGCCCCGTCGCCGACGACGATCGCGCCGGGCGCGGTGAGAGTGCCCAGCGATAGAAACCCGCCTTCCGGGATCGTCTTGGCGCCGGTAGCCAGCGTCACAGAACCCTTGAGCAGCTTGTCGATGAACGGATGGGCGCGGAAGCGCTCGAACTCGCGCTGCGGGTTCAGGTCGCCGTACTTCCAGTCCAGGCCGAGGATGAAGCCGACGGCCACGGTCTTCTCGCCCAGGCTGTACATGAAACCGCCGCCGAAGACGCTGCTCGGCGCAGGCGAGCCCAAAGTGTGCACGACCCGACCGCCCCCGAACGGGTTCTCGCCGGGGAACTGCACCACGGCCTTGACGCCGATCGAATAGACCTGCGGGTTCTGCCCGGCACCGAATTGCTCGGTGAACTGCCGGCTTATGACGCCGTGTGTGCCGTCCGCGAGAATCGTAACCTTCGCCCGAATCTCCTCGCCCGGCCGATAGTTGGACTTCTTCTCGCCGGCCTTGTCCAGGCCCACGTCCGAGAGTTTCACGCCCTTGACGACGCCGTCCTCGACGATCAGCGAGCGAGCAGAGTAGCCGTGGTATACCTCCACTCCCCGCTTGCCGGCCTGCTGGGCCATGAACTGGACCAGCCGCGAGAGGGAGATCGTGACGTCGCCCTTGTGGTGCATCCGCTTTGGCACGACGAAATGCGGAATCCGGATCGCCGCGCCCCCGAGCAGGAAGTACATCTCGTCGCGTTGGACCGGGAAGACGTTGTCCGTAAGGATCGAGCGATCGGCCTGCCAGTTCGGCAGGAGCTCTTCCAGACACGCCGCTTCGAAGGCTGCGCCCGACAGGTTGTGATAGCCGGGCGCGAATGCCTTGTCGATGACGACGACGGACGCCTCGCGGCCCTCCGCGCTCAGGCGCTCGCGGACGCGGATCGCCGTGGCCAGACCGGCCGGACCGGCGCCGACAACCAGAACATCGATGGGCTTCATGACTTGCCACCATCCAGTGCGCGGATCATCCCGGGCACGATCGTTTCGATATCGCCGACCATGCCGTAGTCCGCGTAGTTGAAGATCCGGGCCTTCGGATCCTTGTTGATCGCGACGATGATCTCCGAGCCTTGCATGCCGGAGATGTGCTGGACCGCTCCGGAGATCCCGAGCGCCAGATAGAGCCGCGGCTGAACCGTGGTCCCCGTCTGCCCGACCTGGTGGTCGTGGGTACTGAAACCGTCCTCGACCGCCACGCGTGAAGCGCCGACCTTGACGTTGGCGCCGAGAACGCGCTCCAGCCCCTTGGCCAGCGGGCTGAGGTAACGCTCGAAATCCGCCCTCGAGCGGAGCCCGTGTCCACCGGCAACCACAACTTCGGCGTCTCTGATGGAAGCCTTGCTCTCGAACGACTCGATCGCCACCGAACGGACGCGCAGTTCCTTGGCGTTGAGGTCCGGCTTGACCATGACCACCTCGCCGGTCCGCGCGGGATCGGGCGGCGGCGCCTTGAAGACGCCCGGCCTGACGGTGGCCATCTGCGTCGGGGAGTCCTTCGTCAGGATCGTGGCCATGATGTTGCCGCCAAGTGCCGGCCGGGTCTGCTTGAGAATGCCGACCAGATTGACGGCCCCCTTGGAATAGTCCCCGACTTCCAGCTTGGTGCAGTCGGCGGTGAGACCGCAGTCGCAGGCGTAGGCAACGCGCGGCGCCAGCTCGCGGCCCATGGGTGTCGCACCGAAGAGCATCACTTGGGGCTTGCGCTCGCGAACGATCCTGGCGATCGCCGTCTTGAATGGCATCGGCAGGAACTCGTCCAGGAGCAGATCCTCGAGCACGTAGACGCAATCGGCGCCGGCCGCGATCAGCCGGGCCGGGAGATCGCCGTCCTTGCCGCACGGCAGGACCGCGCCCACGCAGGCGTTCAAACCGGCCGCCAGCTCGCGCGCCTTCGCCAGCAACTCGATCGAGACGGACTTGATGCCGTCGCCCTCACGCTCCGCCAGGACCCAGAACTCGCCCATGTAGCTAGGCGTCTGATCGCCGAGGGCGTATTCCTCGGTTGCCGGGGCAACACGACCCTGGGCCGCCGACTGATATCGGGCCTTGATAACGTCCACCAGTTCCGCCGGGTCGTGGATGAACTCGCAGGCCTTGGATCGCTCCTCGCTCGGCGAGAAGATGCGGTAGACCTGCGTCCGCGAGCCGGCCAAACCGGTCCGTGCCGGATCTGCCCCGACAGATGCGGCACTCCATTCCTGGACCGTGCCGGCGCGCGCTTCGCGAGCCTGGCGGAACGAGCGATAGACCGGATCCATGCACGCCGTAACGGTGACCAGTACCGGGTACTTCAGCGGCCGAACCGTCTCCATGCCATGCGGGCCGATGCGCCGGATCAGTAATTCCGGCCCCACGTCTATGCCCTGGGCATAGGCAATGTCCTCGATGCCCAGCTCCTCAGCGATCTGCGGCGGAACCTGGGCCGTGTCGCCGTCCACGGATTGCATGCCCGTGACGATCACGTACTCCCGGCTACCGCCGAGGATCTCCTTCTCAATGCGACGGATGGCGCAGGCCAGCGAGTAGGCCGTGGCAACCGTGTCTGCCCCGGCGAAAGCTCGGTCCGTAAGGAGAATCCCCTCTCCCGGAACTCGCGACTGGCAGTCGACGATCGTTTCGCAGGCCTGTGGCGGACCCATCGAGAGGTAGATGGTCCGCGAGCCGGTGGCGGCCGTGATGCGCTCGGCAAAAGTCAGCGCCTGGAGGTCCAGGGGGTTGAGAATGCTGTCCAGCATCGCCCGCTTCAGGGTCCCCTTCTCGCGATCCCAGGCATCTTCCGGGATGTTGGACACGTCCGGAACCTGCTTGACCAGGACGATGCAATCGAGCGGTCGGGCGGCCACGGCCGGCGTCGGCGCGGGGGCCGGCGAGGCGACGGCGGCATGCTTTGGCATTTCCACACCCCCAGGATCGACGACTACTCGTCAAAACGGTCGGGCACAAACGTCCAGCCGGCAAGCGATTGTAGGCCGCGCTCGCGGCAAGTCGTGGGGCCGCTGCGGCCCGGATATATGAGTATTTCGGCCCTAATTGACCCTACGACGCCGGCGGGCCTCCACATCTCGCGCTCACCCGGGCAGATCGACCGATGAACCCGGCTTCCGCCGGAACCACCACAGACCAACCAACGGAGCAAAACGGCTCCAGGCCATGACCGGGCAAGTGATCGCGGCTGCGGCGTAAGCCAGCCAGGCCTTCCCCCTGTACACGGCGAAAAGCGCAACGACGCCGGCGATAGCAAACCGGAGAACGAAGTCGAGACCGCCCCAGGACGGAACGATCGCGATCACGCCGGTCCCGGACATAAGTGAGTTGTTCTCCCAACCGAACGTGGCCACGTAATCAGACCATGCGCCGGGCGCAACAGCGAACGATGCGAGGGACATTGCCGCGAACACGGCCGTCCCGACGACCAGTGGCCGGCGCGACTCCGGCATGCGGAACCACAAGTACGGGACGATCAGCACCGGCCCGAACTTGAGGGCCGCAACCCATGGCACCAGGTAGGCGCCGCGCTTGTCGCGCAGGGCGAAGACCAGGGCCGCCCCAATCTGGAGAGTCACGTTACCCAGACTCAGCTCGGTCAAGACTGGAATGAATAGACACGCGACGACCGCTGCCTTCCACGATCCCACCATGTAGCGCAGGCACAGGATTCCCGACACACGCCACACCCAGGCCACCAGCAGTTCGGGAAGGAGCGCCGCCGGCACGAACAGCTGGGCAAAGATGGGCGGGTATTTGTAGGCCCCGAGATCCGAGACGGTCGCCTGTGAGTAGAGCGGCGAGCCGTCGAGAACGTGGCGGCAGGCGAGCCAATAGGCCCGCGTGGCGTAGCCAAGACCTCCGTGGTTTTGGACGATGCCGAGAAACGCAACGAGCGCAAGAGCGCCGCCCAGAACCAAGCCGCCGTCCAGGGCGATACGGGCCGCAACTCTGCGGAACCGCTCCGACTTCAAAACTCGAGACGTGCTCATGACGGTAATAGCGTCACGCGCCGCCCCGGTGGAAGGGCCACCACGCCAGTTCGCCGATAAACGCAGTGATCGCCGGCACCAGCAGGCTTCGAACCACAAACGTATCCACCAGGACGCCGAGCCCAACGGCCAGGCCAACCTGGAATAGCAGCTGAAGCGGCGACGTCACCATCGCTCCAAACGTGCCCGCAAGAATGAGCCCCGCCGACGTGATGACCGTCCCAGTTCTGGCCGAGGCGATGCGGATCCCGGACCTCAGGTCGCGCGTCGCGCTCTCCTCGCGGACCCTGGACATCAGGAAGATGTTGTAGTCCGACCCGAGGGCCACGAGTAACACGAAGACCATGAGCGGTATGAAGTAGTTGACCCCGGCCTGCCCGAAGACGTACTGGAGGATCAGCGCCGAGACGCTGAGGCTGGTGGCATAGGAGAGCAGCACCGTCACCACAAGATAGACCGGTGCCACGAATGCCCTGAGCAACAAGATCAGAACCAGCAGGATGCCGATGATCGTGATCGCTGCGACGCGCAGGAAGTCGGCCGAGATAGTCTCCTGGACGTCCGCGAACTCGGGAGTGGCGCCACCGACGTAGACCGTGCTGCCGGGCATGAGGCCGGGCTGGGATGACGCCAGCAGCGTCCGCAGCGTCCTGATCGTGTCGAACGATTTCGTGTCGTAGGGATTGGTTGCCGTGGTGACGTAGAGGCGGGCGACAGTGCCATCGCCGGAGACGTACGAGGCCAGGAGGTCCGGCGAGGCGTAAAGGTCCGCGGCGGAGAAGGCCGCTGCAAGCCGAACGAACTCGTCGTGGAGTCTGGTCCTGATCGCTTGTACATCTGCGCCGGAGCCGATCGCTGTCGTTCCCGTCGACGGATCGAAGTAGAAGGGGTCGGGGCGGGCCTTGAACCACGCCGAGAGATCGGCGATGGCGCCCCGGAGTTGTGCGAATCCCTCAACGCTGGGGTCAGATGCGAGCGAAACGACCGCGGCGACGGCCGCCTTGTAGGACGACTGCTGGGTGACCGCCGGCAGGGCGACGCCGAGCCCGCTGAGGTACGAATTGACGGTGGCGAGCTCGGCCGCCGCCGTGTCTTTCGGCCCACCGAGGTTTGCCGTCGCGGCCGTAAGCTGCGCCACGATGGCATCGAGCTGGTTGGCGACCAGGGCCTGCTTGCGGGCGCTGAGAATGGCCGTGGACAGCGTGTCCAGGTCCGCGCCGACCGCGGCCATGTCCGCGGCATCTCGGCCCGGATAGGCAGCGGCCAGCCCATTCACGTACACGGAACTGGAATTGAGCGTGGCCAGGCTGGCGTCGCTGAGGAGCGCGTTGATGTCCGGCAGCGCGCCGCCGTCGAGAAGCTTGGCCGCCTTGGCCAGTTGCGCCTGGGGCCGGGCCAGGTCCGAAACCGCGCCCTCGCCCTTAGGATCCACGACGCTCCGAACGCTCTGGATGTCCGGTATCCCCGCAATCACCTTCTCCAGTGCCCCGATGGCGGTCAAGCCCGACTGCGACGACCAGGCGGTTGAGGAGTTCGGCATCTTGACCAGCACCGTCACCGGCATCAGCTGGCCCTCGGCCAGGTGGCCGGCGAGCGTCTCGTAGCCCAGGCGGGACTCTGCTCCGGTTGGGAGTTCATTCAAAACGTCGAAGTTCTGCTTCAGCAGAGGAAGCCCGAGAGCTGGCAGGATAAGGACGATCAGGACGAGCGCGGAGACGGCGCCCGGGCGAGCGGTAATTCGGCGGGCCAGCGCCGCCCAGATGCCGCGCTCGAGCTCGGCTGGTTCTGCGGGTTCGGCGACGCCGCCATCGACGCTGTGATCGGACGCGACGCGAGCCGACTGATGGAGTGGCCAGAAGATGTGTCGGCCGAAGATCGCCAGTAACGAAGGAGTCAGCGTCAGGCCCGCGAGCAGCGTCACGAAGACGGTGATCGCCAGGGCCGGGCCGGTGGTCTGGATCATCCCGAATCGGGCGACGGCCATAGATGACAGACCGACGATGACCGTCGCCGCCGATGCCGTGATCACCGCGCCGATGCGTTTGACCGTTACGCGAAGAGCCTCCTCGTTATCGTTGCGGGCCGACTCCTCCCGGAAGCGCGAGATGAAGAAGATCGTGTAGTCCGTGCCCACGCCGAAGACGAGCACCACGATGAACGAGTCCAGCACGGACGAAAGCTGCCAACCGCCCTGTGCCATTAAGCCGAGAACGCCGCGCGCCACCATGAATGCGGCCCCGATCGTCAGCAGCGGCGCCAGGGCCGCCAGCGGCGCGCGATAGATGAGCAGCAGGACGAGAACGACCAGCACGATCGTGACCAGCGTCGTCCGATCCGTCCCGTCCTTGATGGCCGTGAGGTAGTCGCGGCCGATGCCGGCCTGGCCGGTGAGCTGGGCCTTGAGCCCGTCGGGCAGGGCGCCGGCTTCTGCCAGATGCGCCCGCACCGCGTCCACTGTGTCGTTCGTGCGCGGGAGAAATGAGGGCGTGCTCATGTCCACCCGGGCCAGTTCCACGACGTTGTCAAAGCTGCGGAACATGGACGCAAGCGAGGGCGTCCCCTCCGCCGTGATATAGCGGATCACGACATCCGGGTGGCCGTTGCCCTCGAAGTAGGGTCTCAGCCCCTCGATGGCCGAACGGTCCGCGTCGGTCAGGCCGCCGGGCCGGGAGAAGACGATCAAGGCGACAGTGGGCGAGTAATCGTCGGGGAAGGCCTGAGCCGTGACGGCCCGCGCGGCCAGTGACTCGGCGTCGCTTGGCAGGAAGCTCGTCTCGTCCGCCGAGCCTGCATTTGCAAGCGACGGAGCGAGTGCCCAAAACAGAACGGCCGCGACCAGCCAGCCGAGGACGAATACATATCGGAACCGAAGCACGATCCAGCCGAGGCGTTCGAACATCAGGACTCCCCTGCGAGGGCTCCTTGGCTCGACTGGGACGAATCGAGGGCTTGGGGACGAATTGATGAGATTGTATCGGGGCCGGCTCGCGGCTTGCCACGCAGCCTGGGTATCGCCATCAAGACCGCGGGGGTTGTGACCCAGATCACGGGCATCGCGACCACGGTCGCCACAGGCACGACCCAGCGGCGATCGGTACGCGCGCCCCAGACGATGAGCGCCGCGGCCAGGACGACCCGTAGCGCGAGTGGCGGGAACAGGAACGCGTACCAGTCATTGGCACCGGCGCCCGTATCGTTGGAGGTGGTGAGGAACCGAACCCAATCGAACCAGGCGCCCGGGGCGATCACGAACGACACGGCGGAGATGGCCGCCGTTGCTCCCAACGCCCATCCGAGCGAGCGCCACTCCCGCCGGACCACGAACCAGAGCAGCGAGACGCCGGGCGTGACCTTGGTCAGGATGCCGATGGACCAGAGCGCCGGATACTCGAAGCCGAGAACGCAGACTGTCGCGAGCAGCAAATGGACGTTGCCGTGAAACAGCTCGATCGATACCGGCAGGAAGACGAGCCAGGCCGGGGCGTAGCGCCGCGTCAGCCAGACGAGGTTGAGGAACAGGAACGTGTCCCACAAGGCGAAGAAGACGTAGAACGGCAGGAGATGAACAGGCCCCAGGATCTGAGCGAAGGCCGGCGAGTAAGTGAACGAACCGAGCTCACCCAGCTTCACCAGATACGGATGGAGCGGATCGACGACCCAATACGCATAGGCATCGAAGCCGACCTTGCTCTTGAAGGTCGGCGAGGCCGGCAGGATGAAGAGCAGCCAGGCCAGCAGGACGCAGCCGAATACCGATAGACCCAGAATCACGGGCTTCCGATATACGGGCAGACGCGCCCGCACTGCGGCCAGGGTCATGCCCCCTTCTTGGCCCGGTCTCGGTGCTTGCCCCGGCCCCGGAGCCACAGCAACGCCAGGAGCGTGCCGCCGACCACCGGGAGGAGCCAGTAACGGCCGCCCGGATCCTCCGGGCCGGCGGCGATGCCGGTTGCACGTACGCGCACCAGCGGCATGCCTTCGCACTTGCGAGCGATCTCCGCCGGCGAGTCATGCCAGGGGTTGCCCATGCCCACCATGCCCGCGATGACGCCCATGCTGCGCAGGAGCGGCGGCAGAACGCGGCGTCGCTCGTCATCGTCGGTGACTTCTTCGGCCAACCCGGAGAATGCCCGGCTCGGCAGGATCACCTCGACCCTGGCATCCGCCTGCAGGTTCTGGAACCAGTGCGTCTTGCGGCCGAAACCGGCGACGCAGTACACATGCTCGCCCACGATCGCATACCCGAGCGGCGCATCGCGCATCTCACCGCTCTTGCGGCCACGCGTCCTGAGGATCATGAGGTATCCGGTAAGCGGGTTCGACATATATCGCCCCAGACCCATCCTCAAGGCCGGGACACTCACGTATTTGTTGACCGCCCTGAAGCCGTCGTGCATGACTGGGAGAAGCCCGGCGATCCACTCCGGATAGGCCAAGCCCTCGCCCCAATCCTCCTCGCCCAGCCAACCGAGCCTATTTGCCGCGACGTCCTTTGCTCCTGCCATCTCCGTCCCCTGTGTTCCGCGCCCAATTCGAGCGCCCCGGAAAGGTTATGCCACAGCGGGTCGGCAAACCAGATGATCGAACACGCGGTCCGCCGCTCCATTCGGAAGTACGATTTGGCCGGACCCGAGCCGAGAAGAGCGACCACTCCGGAAGGAACCAGATGACGCAGCCTGCTGACAACGCACGACAGATCCCCTTCTCGGTCGAGCGCCTCGACGCCCTGGTCCGATCCCTCACAATCGAGGAGCGCGCCCGGCTGACCTCCGGGACGGACACCTGGCACGCCGGCGGTGTCGAATCAATTGGGCTGGCGCCGATGCTCACCCTGGACGGCCCCAACGGCGTCCGCGGCATGACCTTCCCGGAGGGCTCGAGCGCAACCTGCACGCCGTGCGGCACGGGCCTGGGCGCCACCTGGGACGTGGATCTGGTCGCCGAAGTCGCTGCCCGGATCGGCCTCGAATGCCGGCGCGCCGGGGTCCAGTACCTCCTCGGGCCGGTCCTCAATATGGTCCGCTCGCCGCTCGGCGGCCGCGATTTCGAGTGCTACTCGGAAGACCCGATGCTCACCGCGCAGCTCGGCGTGGCGTATGTCGTGGGCATTCAATCGCAGGGCGTGGCTGCCTGCCCCAAGCATCTGGCGGCCAACGAGTCGGAGATGCACAGAACCACAGTCAACTGCATCGTCGACGAACGGGCCCTCCGCGAGATCTACCTGCTCCCGTTCGAAGCCGTCGCGCGAGCCGGCGCCTGGTCGATGATGGCGGCCTACAACCTGGTCAACGGCGTCCACTGCTCGCAGAACGTCGCCTTTATCGGCGGCATCCTGCGCGAGGAGATCGGCTGGGACGGCGTCCTGATGTCGGACTGGCATGCCACGCACGACACGGTCGCGGACGCGAATGCCGGCCTCGACCTGGAGATGCCGGGTCCGCCGCGGTTCCTTGGGCCCGCGCTCGCGGCCGCAGTTCGTCGCGGCAATGTCGACGAGGAAATTCTCAACACGGCCGCGCTGCACGTCCTGACGCTGGCCGCGCGAGTCGGCGCCCTGCCGCTCGATGCGGAGATAGGCGCCGGCGCGCCGCGAACAGCACCCGCGGCGGACGAAACCATCCACCTCTCCGATGCCGACGCCGCCGCGCTCGTCAGACGAGCGGCAGCGGAATCGTTCGTGCTGCTGTCCAACGACGGCACGCTGCCTCTGGCTCCGGCCAAGCTGCGCAAGGTCGCCGTCCTTGGCCCGAACGCGGCCGTGCCGTGTATCCAGGGCAGCGGCGCGGCCCACGTGGACGAGCCGTACGCCATAACGCCGCTCGACGGCCTCCGAGCCGCGCTGGCCGGGAAAGTGGAGATCGTCCACGAGCCGGCCCCCGCAATCGGCCGCTTCCTGCCTCCGCTGACGGAGATGGAAATCGCCGATCTGGACGGGAACGCCGGTCTCACGATCGAGTTCTTTCGCGGCCACAAGCTCGCCGGAACACCGGTGGCCCGCTACAACGTCAAGTCGAGCGAGCTGGAACTCTTCGGCGATCTTCCCGCCGGCCTGGTGCAAGACGACTTCTCGGCCCGAATCTCGACCTGGCTGACCCCGGCCGCGACGGGCGCTTACAGGATCACCATGCGAGGCCTGGGCGGGCGCCGCCTCCTGGTGGACGGGGTGGTCGCAGCGGACGAGTGGAATGGCCCCACCGAGATCGACGTGCCCACGGCCATGTTCGAAGGCAAAGAGCAGGGCGACGACCTACAACTGGAAGCGGGCAAGCGCGTGCTGATCGTCGGCGAGGTGAACTCCACGACGCAGCATCCGAGCCGGCTGGCCCTGGGCTGCACCACGCTCGACGCCACCGATTGGATTGCCGCTTCGGTGGCTGCCGCGGCCGCATCGGACGTCGCCGTCGTCGTTGTCGGTACGGACGACACGTGGGAAGCCGAAGGGCGGGACCGAATTACCACCACTCTCCCGGGCCGCCAGGATGAGCTCGTCGGGCGAGTCGCCGCCGCCAACAAGAAGACGGTCGTCGTGGTGAACGCCGGCAGCCCGGTGGAGCTGCCCTGGTCCGACAAGGTGGCCGCGATCATCTACGCGTGGCTTCCCGGCCAGGAATTCGGCAACGCCCTGGCCGACGTTCTCCTGGGCGTCGCGGAGCCCGGCGGCCGTCTGCCGATTTCGCTCGCCGCGCGCGCCGCGGACTTCCCGGCCTACGACACGACACCCGGGCCTGACGAGCGGCTCGTATACAGCGAAGGCGTCAACGTCGGCTACCGCGGCTTCGATGCCGCCGGCATAGAACCCCGCTTCGCCTTCGGCCATGGCCTCGGCTACACCACCTTCAAGTTCGAGTCGCTGACGCTCGCCTCGGACGGCCTCGCCGACGGCGAGCCGCTGGAACTGCGCGTCAAGCTCCGCAACACCGGCAAGCGGCCGGGCAAGGAAGTCGTCCAGGTCTACATCGCCGATCTGGAGGCGTCCGTTCCGCGCCCGCCCCGCGAGCTGAAGGGCTTCGCCGTCGTGCGCCTTGAGCCCGGCGAGGTCATCGAGATCGCAATGGCCCTGGAGGATCGCGACCTGGCCTACTGGGACGCCGCCCGCCATTCCTGGCGCATGGAGCCCGGCCGCTTCGAAGTCCAAGTGGGCCGGTCGTCGCGGGATATCAGGCTACGGCAGGAGTTTGAGCTGGCGTAGGGGAGGCAACGGGGCCCAAGGTGAATACGCGCGCTCGTCTGGCCATCCTGTCGCTCGGCTGTGTCTTGATCGTTGGCTCTTGCGCGCCCTCGCCCACGTCCACCGGCTCTCCGCGCACATTCACCGGTACCGGCTCGATGGCGACGGCACGGCTGTATCACTCAGCGACACTGCTGTCCGATGGGCGAGTCCTCATTGTGGGCGGTAGCTTCTTCGGCCCGGTGCTGGACGCAGCCGAGTTGTATGACCCAAAGACCGGGTCCTTCAGTTCGACTGGCTCACTGACCACACCGCGCGAACGTCAGAGCGCGACGCTTCTGTCGGACGGCCGTGTCCTGATTGCAGGCGGCGACAATAGCCGTGCCGACGGGCAGGCGTCAGCCGAGGTTTATGACCCGAAGACGGGGTCATTTCAATCGACTGGCTCGATGGCCACGCCACGGACGAGTCAGACGAGCACGCTTCTTCCCAACGGGCGAGTACTCATCTCAGGAGGCATAGACGAGTCAGGCGCGGCGACGAGGACAGCCGAGTTGTACGACCCAAAGACCGGGACCTTCAGCGCGACTGGCTCCATGAACCGGGCTCGCGACGGGGACACCGCCACTCGGTTGGCCGACGGCCGAGTCTTGATCGTCGGCGGCGACTCGTTCGACGGACCTGGAACAGCCGAGTTGTATGACCCGGCGACAGGGACCTTCAGTTTCACCGCACCGATGGTTGGGCCTCGGTCTGGCCACACAGCTTCTCTGCTTTCCGATGGTCGCGTCCTCATCGTTGGCGGGCGGGTCTCAGGCGCCATGACGTCCACCTCAGCCGAGGTCTACGACCCGAAGGCGGGCACCTTCAGCTCGACAGGCTCAATGGCCACGGGGCGGGACCAGCACACGGCGGCTCTACTTCCGGGCGGCGAGATACTAGTGGCCGGTGGCTTCCTTGCCGGTAAAGACACCGACCTCAACTCAGCCGAGCTGTATGACCCAAAGACTGGGACCTTCAGTCAGACGGGCTCAATGCAGGGCTACTGCGACAATGCCACGGCGACGCCACTGACCGATGGCCGAGTCCTGCTGGCCGGAGGATCTTGTGGCGCGTCGGCCGAACTCTACTGGCCATAAGGGTCACTGAGCCGCTCCGCAGGCGCAATTGCCGTGGCGAGCGGATTCGGCCCGGGCCTTTGTCAGGCTCACTCGCGGAAGATCCGGACGAGCCGGCACCGCCATAATTCCTCGCGCATGGAGCCTGGCACTTCGAGGTCCAAGCGGGCCGATCCTCGCGGGGCCTCAGGCTTCGCATATCGACGCCGGCGGACTCGTGTGCAAGCGTAGATACCTAAGCGACCGGACTCGGCGTCGACCCGGGTTCATCCGGCGGAAGTGGTCACGAGTCCGTTCACAATCTCGCCCAACGGAACCGCAGAACGGGCCCCTATCGGTCGAATCTGTGCACCGGTCGCACACCCGCGTCACGGAGCAGGTCAACGAGCCGTATGGCCGGCATATCCGGCGCCGGGCGTGTCGGATAGGTATCTGCTCATGCACATCGGCTTGGGCCGGCGCTCAATGCCCAGTGGATCGTCGCTGCGTCCGATGCTCGGCCGCCCCCATCAACGGCCGCGCCGCCAAACCGCACCGCGGCCCCAACTTGCCCTCATCTGGTAACCTCGATCACCCCCGTCCGCCTTGAGGCGGGGCAAGCGATCGCGAGTGGAAGAATGGCTGATAGACCGCGCACCCTGGTAGAAAAGATCTGGGACGGCCACGTGGCGGCTGCCGAGATCGGCGCCCCCTCCATTCTCGCGATTGACCTTCATCTCGTTCATGAGGTCACCAGCCCGCAGGCGTTCACCGGGCTCCGAGCGCGTGGCGCTAAGGTCCGCAAGCCGGGACAGACTGTTGCCACGGCGGACCATTCGATCCCCACGACGGATCCATCGCTGCCGATCCTCGACGAGCTGGCGCGCAAACAGCTGGCCCAGATCGAGGAGAACTGCCGCGAGTTCGGCATCCCGTTTTACGGCCGCGGCTCCGCTTCGCGCGGCATCGTGCACGTCATCGGGCCGGAGCTGGGGCTAACGCAGCCGGGCATGACCATCGTCTGCGGCGACTCCCACACGGCCACGCACGGCGCCTTTGGGGCACTGGCGTTCGGCATCGGGACGAGCGAAATCGAGATGGTCCTGGCCACGCAGACGCTCCTGCAGCGCAAGCCCAAGACGTTCCGCGTCCAGATCGACGGTCGGCTCCAGCCGGGCGTCGGCGCCAAGGACATCATCCTGGCCCTGATCGCCCGCATCGGCGTCGGCGGCGGGACCGGCCACGTCTTCGAATTCACCGGCGACGCGATCCGCGCGCTGTCGATGGAAGAGCGGATGACGGTCTGCAACATGTCGATCGAGGGCGGCGCCCGCGCCGGTCTCATCGCTCCGGACGAGACCACGTTCGCATACCTGAAGGGCCGCAAGTTCGCGCCGCAGGGCGCGGCCTGGGATAAGGCGGTCGAGTTCTGGAAGACGCTGCCGACGGACGAAGGCGCGACCTACGACAAGTCGATCGTCATCGACGGCGACAAGCTCGAACCGATGGTCACCTACGGCACGAACCCCGGGATGGGCATGGCCGTCACCGGTCTGGTTCCCTCCCCGGCCGATGTCGAGCCGGGCTTCCGGGAAGACCTCACGCGCGCGCTCACATACATGGGGCTGACCGCGGGCCAGTCGATCGCCGGCCAGAAGCTCGACGTCGTCTTCATCGGCTCGTGCACCAACGGCCGGATCGAGGACCTGCGCGTCGCGGCTTCGGTGTTGCGCGGGCGACACGTGGCCGACGGCCTGCGGGTGCTCGTCGTTCCAGGCAGCCAGCAGGTCAAGGCGCAGGCCGAGAGCGAAGGTCTGGACAAAGTCTTCACCACGGCCGGCGCCGAGTGGCGCGAGTCGGGCTGCTCGATGTGCATCGCCATGAACGGCGACCAACTCGAGCCCGGCCAGTAC
>DASVJA010000012.1:0-17446 GCA_036386115.1 Candidatus Limnocylindrales bacterium | reverse complement strand
TGTAACACAGCCAGTTCCTCGTCTTGCATCTCGTCCTGCTCCGGGTCTCCCGACTCGTTGGGGTCCCACGTCTCTTCCGACTCGAGCTGCCCAGCTTCGGCCTCGACGGGCTGCTCTGCCGCCGACTCCACGACGGGTGCCTCCATCGGGCTCGTCTCCTCAGTCACGTTCGCCGGCCGGGCTGTAGATTCGGAGGCTGCGGTCGGCGCCGGGCCGACGACAACTTCGTCGCCGGGGCGAACGTCCAGAATTCGCAACCCTCCCGACGTCGTGTTCACCTTGAAGTACGCAGCGCCGTCGCCGACGATCGAACGCCAGGAGCCGCGACCCCCTTCAAGTCGATGGGCGATGCTCGATGTGATAGATCCTGAGATTGCCCGAAGCTCCGCGGTCACGCCGTTTAGCGGAGTCAGGTCCACATTGCCCGATATCGACTCGGCCCTATGGTCGCCCGCGGCATCCAGCGCGGCGACGACGGCGATGCTCCCGCTCGTCGTTGAGAGCGAGGTGCCGTATAGACGACGGGCTCGCACTCTGATCGTGCCGGATACCGTATTCGCTCGGAGTCGAATGTCACCACCGCGATCCAGTGCAATCGAACCGGAAACGCTTCCCGCATCGACCAAGCCGCCGAGGCTCCACAACCGTATGTCGCCCGACACGGTCCTGTAGCGCTGGTCGCCGACGAGAGCCACGGCTTCGATTCTGCCGCTCATCGTCTCGTATCGAACCTTGGTTCCCCATGGCACCTCGAGGCTGACATCGGCCTGAACCCGGGCGCCGGCGAGCAGCCAGGCAAGTCCGGTGGAGAGTCGCCTTTCCGGCGTCTCAACCGCCAGCGAACCCGGCCCTCGGTCCACGATTACTCGACCGGTATCCAAAGCTCGCTCTGCCGACGCTTGGTCCGCCGCCCGGATCCTGTACGTCACGGCCAGCCGAGCCTCATCACCTTCGATGCCACAGATGCGCAGGGCACCGGCCACGGTCTTGACTGAGACCCGGCCGTTAGTCCCGATGCGATGGGAGAGCGTTTCTGTGCGCTCCAGCGTGCCCATCCCCTAATCCTTTCGAGTGCGGAGGAGGACCGCCGCTTCATCTGCCGTGATTTCGTGGCGCGCCAATCGCTCCAGAACCTCACGCCTCATCTCCGACGACTCGGATTGACCGTAGGCATCCTCGGGGCCATCCCCGATCGGCGCTCCTTCCGACAATCCCAAGGCCTTGACCAAGGCTTCGATTCGAGCCCTGACGGTTGGATACGAGACCTTCAGTTCCCGCTCGAGCTCCTTGGCATTGCCCCTGGCTCGCAGGAAGCTCTCAAGCAGGCCCAGCTGCTCGCGGCTGAGACGCCCGAAGCGACCGACGTTGAAGTCGCCCTCGATGGCAGTGCCGCACCCACGGCACTGCAGCCGGGTTATCGACAGCTCATTGGAGCAGACGGGACAGGTTGAGATGACGTCGCGTGCCATGAGTTTGGATGCCTCTTCCGCGAGAACGCCGCCGGCCTACCGACGGTCCATTCGTGAGTTGCTGGAATCACTTGCTATCAGATGTTGGCACTATGCCACTGCGACTTTCTAATTGTCAAGTCTGCCTTGCCAATTTGTAAGATTGAATCGTGAGAACGTCTCGGCCTCCCACATATTGAGTTGCGAGGGGAGCCACGGCGATGAGCGCAGCCGGCGTCGCCTCCAGTCCCGGCCGGCGATCAATCGCGGCACGACGCTGAGCCATACGGCCGCGGGGTATAGGATCGATATGTCGCGGCCTGGAGCCTCGACTCGCTGGAGACCAGATGGCTCGACGCATCTACAACTTTGAGAAGCCGGATCGGTTCGTAGCCGGCGCCGTTGGGCAGCCGGGCAACCGAACTTTCTTTCTCCAGGCGCGCGAAGGCGACCGGATCGTCTCCGTCGTGCTGGAGAAGGTTCAGGTGAACGTCCTGGCGGAGCACCTTGCTCAGTTGCTCGCCGAGGCACGCGCCCGCGGCACCAACTTGCCTGAGGAACCGGCGCCCGACGATATCGATACTGCACCGCTCGAAGATCCAGCCCATATCGTGTTTCGCGTCGGAACGATGACGATCGTCTGGGATGGCGATGACGAGTCCGTCGTCGTGGAGGCACGAGCGCTCACCGATGACGACGATCTGGACGATGAGCCCGAGGCGGAGGCTGTCGAGGAGGCCGACGACGTCGAGGACGATTCGGACATGATCAGGGTTCATCTGGCGCCGCTCAAGGCATTGGCCTTCGCACACCGCGCCCTTCAAGTCGTGACCTCCGGCCGACCACCCTGCCCGTTCTGCGGCCAGCCGCTTAATCCAGAGGGCCACATCTGCGCCCGACGCAACGGGTTCATGCACTGAGCGAGATGGCGGAGACAAGAGCCGGAGAGCCGCAGGCGGACGGCCCGATGATCGCCGGCATGACCAGGTCGGAGATCGAGGCGGCGGCGATGGAAGGCCGCCAGATCGCCGCCCACATGGACAAGTCCGCTGCCATGCGGCTGCTTCACAGCGGTGAGCTTACGGTCGTGGGGCGGTTGCTCACGGCATCCAATGCCACGTTCTTCTGCGTCGTCGAAAGTTCCGGAGATGGGGGCGACCGGCCACTGGCCGCGAGCTGTGTCTACAAGCCGATCCGAGGCGAGCGGCCGCTATACGACTTTCCCGATGGAACCCTGGCCTGCCGAGAAGTTGGGGCGCATCTGATGTCCGAGGCGAGCGGCTGGGACCTGATCCCACCGACGGTGATGCGAGACGGTCCGTTCGGCGAGGGGATGGTCCAGCTCTGGGTAGAGGTGGACGAGTCGGTGGATCTGGGCCTGTTGATATCGACGGATAACAAATCCCTTCGACGGATGGCGGTCCTCGATGCGGTCCTCAACAACGCCGACCGAAAGGGCGGGCACCTCCTGCCACTTCCCGACGGCCGGGTTCAAGGCTGCGACAACGGCCTCTGCTTCGCGATGGAGCCCAAGCTCAGGACGATCCTCTGGCGGTGGCGTGGGAAGCGGCTGCGCGTCGACGAGCTCGTAGTGCTTGAGCGACTCCGAGATGAGCTATCCGGAGATCTGGGCGCTGAACTTGCGGCGCTGCTCTCGCCGGACGAAGTCGCGGCGACGGTGGCCCGGATTGAAACGCTCTTGAGGAAGAAGACCATGCCTCGGCCGGACCCCAACCGTCCGGCGATACCATGGCCGCCGTACTGATCCGTTACCACGACGAGACCGGCAGGCGCCGCTTTGCCACCTCGGTCACAATCGCACCGGGAGGCCGATGCGTGCTGAGCTACTTCGAAACCCGAACCCGAATCATCGCCCTTGTAGCCGTCGGCGCCACCATTGCGGCGCTTCTGCTACGCGTTGGCGACGCCGGCGGCGTGGCCATATTCGCTGCCTCTGCAGTTGCGCTGGCCGGTCTAGCGGCCATGGTCGGCGAGGGAACCGAGCAGCTGGCTCATCGACTCGGCCCGAAGTCGACGGGCCTCCTGCAGTCCGCCCTCGGCAATCTGCCCGAGTTCTTCATCGGCATCTTCGCCTTGAGGGCTGGGCTACTGGACGTGGTTCGGGCCGCACTCGTGGGATCGATCCTGGCCAACACTCTCCTGGTGCTCGGGCTGGCATTCCTGGTCGGCGGCCTGCGCCACGGCCCCCAGAAGTTTGGGACCGATCAGGCCAAGATGATGGCCACTCTGCTTCTCCTGGCGGCGGCCGCAATCGTCATCCCGACCATCGCCACTTCACCCGGCGAACCGGACCAGGGCCACGCAGCCGAACTATCCGTCGTCGTTTCGGTAGTACTGCTCTTCGTCTTTGCCGCCAGCATCCCGTTCTCTATCGGCAAGGGGCCCGGCGTCGGCTCCATTGTGCAAGCCGCGGAGGGCGAGGCAACCTGGCCGCTGGCTCTCTCGGGCGCCGTCCTGTTGGTCTCGGCACTGTCGGCCGCCTTTGTCTCCGATTGGTTCGTCGAGGCGCTCAAGCCGGCCATGAGTACGCTCGGGATGTCCGAAACGTTCGCAGGGTTGATTGTCGTCGCGATCGCCGGCAACGCGGTTGAAAACGTCGTCGGTGTCCAGGCGATGCTGGCCAACAAGGCGGACCTGGCCATCAGCGTCATCCTCAACTCGAGCCTTCAGGTGGCGCTGGTCCTCGTCCCGCTCCTGGTCCTGGCCAGCCTCGTCATTGGAGGCGCGACCCTGACCCTGGTTGTCTCGCCGTTGCTCGCGGCAGCTCTAGCCTTTACGGCGATCCTGGCCGCGCTGGTTGTGATCGACGGCGAATCAACGTGGCTAGAGGGAGTCGCACTCATCGGCCTGTATGTGATCCTCGCCGCCAGCGTTTGGTGGGGTCAGCCCATCGTCTGAGAGGTCAGACGGCCTGTCGCTGCGACCTCCAGATCGGATCGCCGAGACGCTTCTGGACCAAAGGCCAGGCTCCCACCAGGCCGACGTCTTCGCCCAATTCGGCGGCAACGATCTGAACCCTGGCCGCAGGACTCCGTAGCCCGGTCGCGGCAATCTCCGCCCGGACCGGGCCCAGCCAGCGCTCTCCCTGGCGCTGGGCAACCGTTCCGCCGATGACGATCCGCTCCGGATTGAAGGTGTTCACCCACCCGACGCATGCGATCGCGAAGGCCCGCCGCGCCCGCTCCATCAACGCGCCGCAGACCGAGTCGCCGGCGAGCTCACCTTCCGCCACATCTCGGCCGGTCAGCGGCGCGAGCGTGGCCCTCGCAGCTAGAAACGCAGATTCCGGCTCACCGGACCCAACCGACACGAGATAGTCGCGAGCCTGGCCGGCCAACCCCGAGCCGGACGAGATCGCCTCCAGATGCCCGACGCCGCCGCACCCGCAAGTGGGACCGCCTTCCAGCAGAGTCACATGGCCGATCTCTCCGGCCGTTCCGTCCGGTCCCAACAGCAGCCGGCCATCGGCGTAGACGGCTCCGCCGAGCCCGGTGGACACGGTCACGTACATGAAATCCCGACAACCGCGAGCCGCCCCCAGCCACTGTTCTCCCAGGGCGGCGACATTAGTATCCCGCTCGAGGTACACAGGCAAGTGGAGCCGTACTTCCAGCTCGTCCGCCAGGAAGGCATCGTGGAGGGGCCGCAAGTTCGGCGGATCCAGCACCTTGCCACGCCACGGGTTGACCGGCCCCGCACAGGAGATGCCGATGGCCACGACACGATCGCGATCAACCGGCTCCAGGTCCGCAAGAATGCCGCCGAGCAGATCCGCGGACGTGGAGTAGACGGCCTCAGCACCTCCCGCCAGCGGAGTGGCCACGGAGCGGCGACCGCGCCGCTCCCCAGTGGGCAGGACGGCCGCGGCTCTGATCTGCGTCCCACCGATATCCAGTCCCAGGGCCACCGCCCCGACCGCGCCTCCCGTGGCAGCGGTCACGGCTTCTTTTCGTCCGGCAGCCCCACGCCGTCGGCCGGCGCCGGCCCCGCGGCTCGGGCTGGAGGAACTGACTCCGTGTCGGAGATCGCGCCCGCCACCCCGGCAGAGCCGGTCTGCCCGCTCGGGCCGGACACGCCCGCAACTACTGCCGGCCCGGACACCATCGCCACTTTGCGCGCCGGGCCACGGCCCGGAACCCGGCCGGCAAACCGCCCCGGCCTCATCTTTCCAACGGAAACGACCCTCTCCTCGTTGCCCCCGGTCTCATCCGGATACAGCTCGCGCACCGTTACGTTGATGGCAGCGGCCACGGGGACGCCAAGCAATCCACCCAGTACTCCGAACGTGCTCATGCCGACCAGGACCGCGAAGATGGTGATCACCGGATGCAGGTGAACGGCCCGGCCGATCACCAGCGGCATAACCACTTGATCCTCGATCTGACGGACAACGAAATAGACAACGAGAACCAGGGCCGTGGTATCCGTGCCGTGCGTAGAGAATGTGACGGTTCCCGCAATCGCGGCTGCAACCAGCGGTCCGATCAGCGGAATGATCTCCAGGAAGCCGCTCATCAGCGCCAGCAAGAACGCGTAGTGAACGTGCAGGATCGGCCCCAGGATCACGTAGAGGACCACCGCGACCACCGCGATCAGGAACAGCTGGCCGCGTATCCAGCGGCCCAGGACGAGGTGGATTCTCTCGGCCAGACGGAGCGTGTTGGCCCGGTGCTCGCGGACCAGAAATCGAAGAGCAAACTGTCCAAACCTGTGCCCGTCCAGCAACAGATAGAAGGTGACTATCAGGCAGAGCAAGGCTTGCAGGGCAAAGTTGGCGACCTGCTCGACCAGTTGTACAACGCCTGAGGGCGAATTGGCGAAGCCCGAAATGGCGTCCCTGACCTGCTTGGCCAGATCCTCCACGTTGTAGGTAGTTCCAGCCACCACAACCGTATCGCCGAGGAGCCTGTGCATGGCCGAGCCGATCACGTCGTGCCCGCCCAGGGTTAATTCGCTGATCTCGCGGCCGACGCGGTCAGCCGCTGCGAACGCCAGTACACCCAAGACCCCGAGGAGGAGTGCGTAACCGAGCAGGACGACGGCAACTCGAGGCAGCCGTGTCCGGCTCTGGACCGCCGAGACGAGCGGCGAAAAGGCATACGCCAGAACTCCGGCCACCACGAACGGGCCGATGATCCCGCGCGCCAGCCACAACACGCCGACGACTGCGATTCCCAAAGCCAGCAGACGCACCGACTGATCCGACCACGCCACGCCGAAGCGAGCCGGCTGCGGCGTGTGGACCGACCCTATCGGCTCGCCAGTCGTGGCCATCGCAACTCCTCCTCAGATTTTCAGCCGCCCGAACCGGGATTGTTGCAAGACTAGCGCGACCGCTCGCGTCTTGATCGAGTAGACGCGATACTAGACGGAGCCACCGAAACAGAGCACGAGGGATCTAGATGACCTCCGGCGCGACAGTCGCTCTACGCACCAAGGACCTCAAGAAGAGCTACGGGCGGCAGGTTGCCCTGGCCGGCCTCGACCTCGAGGTCCCAACCGGAGTCGTGTACGGCTTCCTCGGTCCAAACGGTGCCGGCAAGACCACGACGATGCGAATCCTGACCGGCCTCATCCGGCCTAACTCCGGAACGATCTCGATGATGGGCCAGCCGTTCGATCGAACCCGGCGGGATCTCCTCCACCACGTCGGCTCGCTCATCGAGGCGCCCTCGTTCTATCCGCATCTGTCGGCCCGAAACAACCTGCGAGTTCTGGGCGCGACCGGCCTGGCCGTCTCGAATGCCCGCGTCGAGGAACTGCTGGAGCTTGTCGGTCTGCGCGATCGGGCCAACGACCGCGTCTCCAGGTACTCCATGGGAATGAAGCAGCGTCTCGGCATTGCCGTGGCCCTGCTCAACGATCCCGAGCTGCTGCTGCTAGATGAGCCCGCCAACGGCCTGGACCCGAGCGGGATCGTGGGCCTGCGAGACACACTGAAGGCGCTGGCGGCAAGCGGCAAGACCGTCCTGATCTCCAGCCACATCCTGCCCGAAGTCCAGCAGATGGCCGATATCGTCGGCATCGTCGCCGCCGGACGCCTGATCACCCAGGGCCCGCTCGACGAGCTACTCACCGGCCAGGCGATCGTCCGAGTACGAGTCCGCCCCGACGAAGTCGCGGGTGCAAATGCCATCCTTACCCGCATCGCCGGTGAGAGCCGTGTGGAAGTCACGGACCCCGAAGCCGCCTGGCTGGTGGCTCACGTCGCCGCCGACAAGGCGACTGATGTCAACCGCGCCCTCGCCGAAGCAGGGATATACGCCTCCGGCCTGGAAGGTGGCAGCGACCTCGAGTCACTCTTCCTGCAATTGACCGCCCCGCCCGCGCCGCCGCCGAGCGCGGCCGCACCCGGAACAATCCCCGGCTGGAACAGCGGAGCGGCATCGTGAAACTGATTTTGATTGGGGTCCGGAAGTTCTGGACCCGCACGGCAACCCTCGTCTCCATTCTCATCGCAGTCGGCCTGCTCTGCCTCGAGTTCGTCGGTATCGCGATCAGCTATCGCGCCGCGGTTTCCGGCGGAACCAGGGGCGAGGGGATGGACCCGTCCACGTTCTCCTGGTTCCTCACTTTCCCCGGCGCCTTCGACGCGATCCTGTCGATCATCTTCAGCTTCGGCGGAATCATCGGGCTCATCTACGTCGCCACAATGTCCGGCACGGAATGGTCCTGGGGCACGCTCAAGGTCGCCGTCAGCCGCGGTCAGTCGCGCTCCCTCTACGTGATCGCGACCTTTGCCTCGATCTCTCTCATCCTTCTCGGCGGAGTCCTCGTCATGTTCGTGACCGGTTTGGTGGCGGCATTCGTGGGCGCCTCAATCGCCGGCATCTCGGCCGGCAACCCATTCGATCCGGCCGTCTTCCCGGGTCTCCTGGCCAAGCTGCTCCGAACCTGGATCGCGCTCTCCGCGCTGACATCCTTGGCCTACGCCGTAACCATGGTGGCCAAGAGCCAGATGGCCGGCGTCGGAACGGTGATCGGCTATTTCCTTGTCTCGATCATCGGGCCAGCGCTGCTCCCCGATTTCGTCAAAGAAATCTTCAAGTACCTTCCGTTCAGCATCTCAAGCGATGCCATCGGCCTGAGCGGTGCTCCGGGAAACGCAAGCTCCGGCAACATCATCGACCCAACGATAGCTCTGCTGATCACCGTCGGCTGGCTGGTGGGATTGATCGCAGTCACTTGTCTGTCTGTGGAGAGGACTGAGATCACGGGGTAGACCGCCGGGAGATCGCTTCGGTCGGCTCGTCGCCGCCGAAAGGAGTCAGTTGAACTGGGGCACCCTGTATGTAGGCGTGCTGCTCTTCGGGGTAGTTCTTCCGGGATCGATCTGACTCCCGTCCGCTTTCGGTCGACCTCGCGCAGTCTCCGACGCGCCGGTCGGCCGTCGCGAGTCTGGGCCCCATGGTTGCTCAACGACGCCGTGGCCGGCGTTAAGTGACGTCCCGGCGCTCCCGACTGTCCGGATGGGCCGCTGGAAAGCGGCGCATCTCCTCGTGAGTTGCCGCTCCGGTCTCGGACCTCGGCCGGTGCGGCACCGATGTTGGCTGCTTAACGCTTCCCAGGGCGTCGTTGAGCAACCAGACGCGTCTCCGGCCGCGGCCGGCTCGGGGCCCCGGCCGGAGCGGCAGTTTCAAGGCGTCGGCTTTCGGCGTGAAACAGGATCCACCGCCGCCTCTGCCGCCCAACTCGGCCACGGATGGTAGGCTCAGGGAGATGGATGAGCAGAACCGCACGGACTCAAGAGCCGAGGCCCCGGCGCTTTTTAGCGGAGTCGGCAATGCTTTCTTTGCCGGCGCGGTAGTTCCCAACGACCCGGAGACTATGGTCGATCCGACGCTCGACCCAGACCTGAACCCCAGAGTCTGGCCGCTGGACGCCGGCTCGGAAGCAGGGATCGAGGCTGCCGGGACGTCGGCCGACGAGGAGTCCTCCAGCGGCCTGGTCGGCCACCTGCAAAGCGTGGCGGACGCGGGTGCCGGCGTGATTGGGACCGTTATCGACGTGGCCAACATGGCCCTCTCGATTCGCGATGGACCAATCGCTCGCCGGCTGGCGCGCCAGGCGCGCGAGCCGCTGGCCAACCTCTACGAGATCTTCCCAGAGTCCAGGAATGCGTCACCTCATGAACTCGGGATGCGGTTCGTGCCCGTGGAAGAGATCCGCGGAACCGCGGTTGCGGGCTATGCGCAACGCGGCGGCGACTTCCTGCCGCTCAAACCATTCCGGGGCGAGAACTGGACTGCCCGATGGCAACGCCTCCGCGAGGCCAACGACCGGCTCCAGCCTCTGCCTCCGGTGGACCTCATCAAGTACGACGGCGAATACTGGGTTGTGGACGGCCACAACCGGGTTGCGGTCACGCTCTACGCCAACGGCGTCGGCCTGGACGCCATGGTTACGGAGCTGGTCCCGCTTGACGGGCAGACCAGCGAGCGGCCGCGGAACCTGTTGGCCTACATGGGCGAAGCGGCGGAGCTGCGCGCGGCAGCCTCAGGACACCGGCCGGCCATGGGTATGCGGCAAGTGGAACAGCGCTCCGCCGACGAAGCGGCAGTCCTGCCGGAGGCCGAGCGCGAGGCTCGGGCTAAGGCCGATACCGAGCGCGCCGCCGACGCAACGATGTCCGCGATCGATGCCGGCAACAAGCCCTCCTCCCTCGGAGAAGCCGACTGATGCGTCGCTTCTCAATCGAGTGGCCGGACCCGACCCCATTCCGCGGCCGAGACGGCGCGCCAATAAGGATCCTTGCCGTCTCCGACTTGCTGGAGCCTTCGCTGACCGACGCGCGCAACCGCGCCGCGATATCACCGGTGGACTTCATCATCGGTTGCGGCGACATGGACTGTAACGAGCTTGCCTTCGTGACGGACGCCATCAACGCGCCCATCCTCTACGTCCACGGCAACCACGACACGGAGGCCAGCTGGCAGCGGAACGCAAGCTTCTGCCCCGAAGCGCTCCACTCGACCTCGGTCGTTCACCAATCGGGCCTGTCCCTCGCCGGGCTGACGTGGCCCGGCCAGAGAGGGAAGGGCGGCAACCGCAGCGAACGGCTGGCCTGGAGCCAGGCCATGCGACTCGCGACGCGGCGGCTCGGCCACATAGAACCACTGATCGTGCTTAGCCATGTTCCGCCCCTCGGCGTCGGTGATGTCCTGACGGACGCATACCACCGCGGTTTCAAGGGTTATCGCTGGCTGCTGGAGAGACTCGAGCCGACCCTCTGGCTGCACGGCCACACGCCGCTGGCCGCCACCTCGGATTGGATGCTTACCGTCGGCGGCACGACGGTGATGAACGTGACGGGCGCCGTTGTCATCGACCTGCTCCCACCCACACCCGAGACTCTGGCGACTCGACACCGGCGCCTCAAGGTGCTCGCAAGCAGGCAGAAGGCAGAACCGCCGAGAGGTACGCCGGGAGGGCTATAGGGCCATCGGGTCGGGATCGGCAAGGTCGATGCCGAGTTCCCGGATCGCGGCCTGGGCGTCCGCAGGCGCCATCTGACCGCTCCGAGCCAGGCCCGAGATCGCCGCCGCCGCAATGTGGGCCGCATCGATGGCGAAGAGGCGGCGCAGCGTCTCGCGCGTGTCCGACCGGCCGAAGCCATCAGTGCCCAACACGATTCGCGACTGCGGCAGCCAGGGCGCCACCATGTCCGGGTAAGCCCTGATCCAGTCCGTGGCGATGACGATCTGGCCACCGTCCGGCGGCAGAATCTTTGCCACGTGCGGTAGACGCGCGGCGGCGCCAGGGTTAAGTCGGTTCCAGCGGTCGGTCCCAAGGCCGTCCACTCGGAGCTGCTGGAATGAAGTGGCGCTGTAGACCTGGGCCGGGATGCCCCGCGCAGCCAGCAGATCGCGGGCGGTTACGGCCTGCTGCAAGATGGAACCGCTGCCGACCAGCCGGACTGCTTCCTTGACCCTGGCCCCCTTGCCCAATTTCGGGGCCTCGAGCAGACGGTAGATGCCGGCCGCAATCTGCTCGTCGGTCAGATCGTCCGGCCGCTTCGGCATCGCGTAGTTCTCGTTGTAGAGGGTGATGTAGTAAAAGACGTCCTCTTCCTGCACGTACATCCTGTCGATGCCTTCGCGAACGATCGAGGCAAGCTCATAGGCATAGGCCGGGTCGTACGCCCGGATGTTCGGGATGACTGAAGCCAGCACATGGGAGTGGCCGTCGTCGTGTTGAAGGCCTTCGCCGGCAAGGGTCGTCCGACCGGCGGTCGCGCCCATCACGAAGCCGCGGCCACGCTCATCGGCGAGCGCCCAGAACTGGTCGCCAGTTCTCTGGAAGCCGAACATCGAGTAGAAGATGTAGAACGGGATCAGCGGCACACCGTGAGTGGCGTAAGCCGTTGCCGCAACCTGCAGCGAGGCGGACGAGCCGGCCTCATTGATACCTTCTTCCAGAACCTGACCGTCAACCGCCTCGCGGTAGCTCAGGACGAGGTCCGAGTCCACCGGCTCGTACTTCTGACCGCCCGAAGCGTAGATACCCACTTCCTTGAACAGCGGGTCCAAGCCGAAAGTGCGGGCTTCGTCCGGCACGATAGGGACTATCTGCCGCCCGATTTGAGGGTCGCGGATCAGATTGCGGAGCAGCCGGCCGAAAGCCATCGTGGTGCTGACGGCCATCTCGGAACCACTCGTGAACTCGGCGTCGACCTCCGGGCGCGGGGCTGGCAGCGGCTTGGACCGCACGATGCGGCTCGGGAGGAAGCCCCCCAGCGCACGGCGCCGTTCCAGCATGTACTGGACTTCCTCCGAATCCGGGCCGGGGTGGTAGTAGGGCGCATCGTGAAGCTGGTCGTCCGGGATCGGCAGCTCGAGGCGATCCCGGAAGACGCGCAACTCGGACTCGGAGAGCTTCTTGGCCTGGTGGGTGATGTTGCGCGCTTCAACGCCGGGACCCAGGGCGTACCCCTTGATCGTGTGGGCCAGAACTACGGATGGCCCGCCACGATACTCGGTGGCGGCGCGGTAGGCGGCGTAGACCTTGCGGTAGTCGTGGCCGCCGCGGCGGAGGTGAGCGAGGTCATCGTCGGTGAGGTGCTCGACAAGCTTGCGGAGGCGCGGATCAGGACCGAAGAAATGCTCGCGGATGTAGGCGCCGCCGGCGACGGAATACTTCTGGAACTCGCCGTCCACCGTGTCGTTCATCTTGTTGACGAGCGCGCCTTCGACATCGCGGGCAAGCAGGTCGTCCCACTCACGACCCCAGATGACCTTGACCACATTCCAGCCGGCGCCCCGGAAGAGACCCTCCAGTTCCTGGATGATCTTGCCGTTGCCGCGGACCGGGCCGTCGAGGCGCTGCAGGTTGCAGTTGATCACGAACGTGAGGTTGTCCAGGCCTTCGCGCGCGGCCAGCGAAAGCGCCGCGATCGACTCGGGCTCATCCATCTCGCCGTCGCCCAGGAAAGCCCAGACCCGGCTCGCCGACGTATCGGCCAGGCCGCGGTTCTGAAGATAGCGGTTCAGTCGGGCCTGGTAGACGGCCGCAATCGGTCCGAGACCCATCGACACCGTCGGGAACTCCCAAAAGTCCGGCATCGTTCGCGGGTGCGGATAGCTGGGCAGGCCGACGCCGGAAAGGGCTTCCTGTCGGAAGTGATCTAGATTCTCCTCGGTCAGCCGACCCTCGAGGAAGGCTCGGGCGTAAATGCCCGGGGCGGCGTGGCCCTGGTAGAAGATCTGATCGCCCGACGAGCCCCCGTCGGCGCCGGCTGACCCCTTGCCGTGGAAGAAGTGGTTGAAGCCGACTTCATAGAGCGTGGCTGCACTGGCGTATGAAGCCAGATGGCCGCCGATTCCGGCGTGAGCGCTGTTGGCTCGCAAGACCATGGCCACGGCGTTCCAGCGGATCAGCCGCCGGATACGCTTCTCCAGCACCTCGTCACCGGGAAAGAACGGCTCCTGCTCCGGGCTGATGGTGTTGATGTAGCGAGTCTGCGTCAGCGGCGGCAACCCGACGTTGAGCTGGCGGGCCCTCTTGAGGAGCTTGTACAGCAAGAATCGGGCGCGCTCGTCGCCTTCCTGGCCGTGGATCTGGTCCAGGGCATCCAGCCACTCCTGAGTCTCCGTGGGATCGATATCTGGCAGCTGGTGCTTGAACTGATCGAAGTACATCGCTGGGGTCCTTCTCCAGGGCCGGTGTGGGCGGCGGGGTGTATGCCGGGTTGGCAAGCACCTGGTATGCAGGTTAGCCGATCGGTCCGGCGGCGTGGCGAGAGCACCGGGTGGGCGCGCAGCGCGAGCCGAGCGCAGGGCATGCACGGAACGCCGGCCCCGCGCTCGTAGCGGCTACCGCTGTTTCCCTATCGCCAGGCGCAACGATTTGGGGCAGAGTACACAGCACAGAGATTCCCGCTGCGAGAAGGCACGCCACGCTATCCGATTTGGAAGCGGGAGACGAGTGAGGTCATGAGCACTCAGCCCCTGGTCCTCGTCGCGGACGATGAGCAACGGATCACCAAGCTCGTATCGATGGCCCTGACCGACGAGGGGTTCCGCGTGGTCACGGCGGCGGGCGGTGAGGAAGCCCTGGCCAAGGCCGAAGAGATCAGGCCGGACATCGTCCTGCTGGACATCGTGATGCCGGATCTGGACGGCATAGAGGTCATGCGCCAGATCCGCGAGCGTCGGCCGGTACCGGTGATCCTGCTGACCGCCAAGGGGTCCGCCTCCGACAAGGCCAAGGGCCTGGACCTGGGGGCCGACGACTACATCGCCAAGCCGTTCCACCTAGATGAGCTGGCAGCAAGAGTGAGGGCGGTCCTCAGGCGTGCCTCCGGCGTAAGCACCGGCACCGGCCTCGGGCCCGTCAGCTTCGACGACATCGAGATCGATCTGGAGCGGCGGATCGTGACACGCAGCGGCGAGATCGTAGATCTGTCGCGGACCGAGTGGCTCCTCCTGCAGCACCTGGCCGCGAATGCCGGCAAAGTCGTGCTGCACACGGAGTTGCTTACCAAGGTCTGGGGGCCGGAATACCGGGACGACCTGCAATACCTTCGCGTCTGGGTCAGTCGCGTCCGTCGCAAGCTCGGCGCCAAGCCCGGCGAGCCGGGCCGGATCAAGACTTTTCAGGGCATCGGCTACCTTCTGGACGTTGAGCCCGGGCACGGTGACCCCGTCCACACTCACGACCACGACGATCACGACTACAACGACGCCAACGACGGCTCGAACCACAACGGCATTCACGGCCAGCCGCCGGTCCAGACCGAGGAGTACCAGGCTCAGGTCCGCCACGATGCCGCCCGCCAGACCAAGCGAACCAAACCGTAGGCGCGATCCTCGCAGACAAAGACAAGCGGCCCGGAGAGGGGGACCCGGGCCGCTTGCTTCATCAGAAGACGCCCCGTCACCGGCGTCTCTGTCTCGATTTGCAACTTGGAGTGGGTTCTCGGGTGGAGTGGGTACAGGTTAGGTGGCCCGACCTGACGGCCGCCCGGTCGCAGGCCATTGCACTGTTGCATCGGCATTGCAGTGGCCGCGTCGAATGGGTCATTTGGGCGAGTACGCATGCCGCGACGGGCCGATTGAACAGGTTGCGCCACCGGCCGGGATCGCGTACAACAACCGCCTGAACCCTACGCCCCCAAACGAGCGCCACGGAGGTACACCTTGTCGATGACAGGCGGCTGGAGATCCAGGTCGGTCGAGACGTGGGCGACCGATCCGAGCACCCGCTACGGCCCTCAGGCTGCGCTGGTCGTGGTTGATCTTCAGAACGACTTCGCTGACCCTGCCGGCAGCCTTTCCGTTCCCGGCGGTTCGGAGATCGTGAACCTTGTGAACTCCGAGGTGAAGCGGGCCCTCGAGTCGGGCGCCGCCGTGGTTTACACACAGGACTGGCATCCTGCTCACACACCCCACTTCGCACAGGACGGCGGCATCTGGCCGGTCCATTGCGTCGCGGAAACCTGGGGTGCGGAACTGACGCCCGGCCTGACGGTGAGCGGGCCGATCGTCCGCAAGGGCACCCACGGCGAGGACGGTTACTCCGGTTTCTCCGTCCGCAACCCGGCGGGCGGACTCCCCGTCCCCACTGAACTGGACGCAACGTTGGCCCGGGGCGGCGCCGAGCGATTGGTCGTCTGCGGCCTGGCGACGGACTACTGCGTCAAGGCGACCGCCCTCGACGGCGTGCGCCTGGGTTACCAGACGGCTGTTCTGCTGGACGCCGTTCGGGCAGTCGACCTGCAGCCCGGCGACGGCGACAAGGCCATCGACGAGATGGCCGCGGCCGGCGTCACCATCGTCGGCCGGCAAACCTCAGCAGACTGACCGCGGCAGAGATGAGCAGCTGGGAGGAGTTCGCTTCGGAGGTGCCCGCTTTCGCGGCGTTCGTCCGAGAGCGCCTCGAAGCGCACCGACACCGGACGATGGCGACCATTCGAGCGGACGGTTCACCCAGGATCAGCGGCATCGAGATCACGATCTCGCGGGGCGAGCTATGGATCGGCGGACTGGCCGACTCGCGCAAGTTCGACGACCTCCGGCGCGACCCACGGATGGCGCTCCACAGCGGGCCGGACGATCCGCCCGGATTCCGTGGCGACGCCCGCCTCGCCGGCCGGGCCGTTTTGGTACCGGAAGAGACGCTCAAGGCCGCCTTCCTGGACGACGCCGGAGGCGGACCGCCGGGCCCGTTCGAGCTATTCCGACTCGACATCACAGAGGCGTCGACCGTGCGCGAAGCCGAGTCGAAGGACCATCTGGTGATCGAGTCCTGGAAGCCGAGCCAACCGGTGCGGCGAACAGAACGCTACTGAACGGGCCGCGCCCAGGCCTCAAGCTGTAGCCATGCAACTCCACCTCGTCGACGCCACGTATGAATTGTTCCGGGCGCACTACTCCCCGCGGCCGGCGACATTTGCTCCAGACGGGCGCGACATCGGCGCGGTCGTGGGGCTGCTCTACACGTTGCTGACGCTTCTGCGCGACGAAGGCGCCACGCACGTCGGCTGCGCGACGGACCACGTTATCCGTTCCTTCCGGAACGCCCTATATCCGGGCTACAAAACTGAAGCGGGCGTGCCGCGCGAACTGCTGGCGCAGTTTCCACTGGCCGAGCGGGCGATGGAGGCGATGGGGTGTGTCGTCTGGCCGATGGTCGAATTCGAAGCCGACGACGCCCTGGCGACAGCCGCCTTCCGCTGGGCCGACCGGCCGGACATTGAGCGCGTCTGGATCTGCACGCCGGACAAGGATCTGGCCCAGTGCGTTCGCGGCGAGAGAGTCGTCCTGCGAGACCGTCGGCGAGAGAAGACCATCGACGAGGCGGGCGTGGCAGCCAAGTGGGGCGTGGCCCCGGCCTCCATCCCGGACTACCTGGCCCTCGTCGGCGACTCGGCGGACGGCTTCCCCGGCCTACCCGGTTGGGGCGGCAAGTCAGCGGCCGCGGTTCTGGCCCGCTTCCCGCACCTCGAGGAGATCCCCGCGAGCCCCGGCGAGTGGCACGTCAACGTCCGTTCCGCCGGAGCGCTGAGCGCCACGCTCCGCGACCACTGGGCCGACGCCCAACTCTTCCGCCGCCTGGCGACTCTCGCCAACAATGCTCCCCTACCCCAGCGCAGCCCGGACGAGTTGCTGTGGCGTGGCGCGCGCCGAACGGAGTTCACGGCGCTATGTGAGGAACTGGGTCAACCGCGGCTGGCGGAGCGGCCGCACATGTGGCAGGACTAGAGTCCTCCACCGCGACCCGGAATCTTGACGCAGACCTTAGCCGCGGTCAGAGTTCGCCTCGATCAATTCGCAGGGGGAGCCAACGTGTCCATTTCAATCCGTCGCGCGGCTGTAGCCGCTCTCGTAGCCGCAGGCGTCTTGTTGCTGGCCAATTGGTTCGATGCCGGCGTGGTGGCGGATGCCAAGATCCGCGCGGGCTCGACTTATGACTCGGGTCCTTTGATGAACGCCGTCGTCCTCGCCCGCCTTCTCACCGCGGCGGGCGTCGTCGCGGTC
>DASVJA010000011.1:0-27623 GCA_036386115.1 Candidatus Limnocylindrales bacterium | reverse complement strand
GCGGGAAGCCTGGGCCGTCGTCGGTGACGCTGATGGAGACGCCCGGTGAGCGCCCCGGCAGCGTGAGGAAGGCCGCGCGCAGCCAGATGTGGCCACCAATCGGCACAACCGACAGGGCGTTGTCGATGAGGTTTTGCAGGATTCGCTCTACTGCGAGGCGGTCCCCGGTGAAATTCAGTTCCCGTTCGTCCGGAGCGGCGCCGGTCACGTCGGCCTTCACAGCCTGCGCGGTCACCCGGCCCTCGAAACGGGTGGCGGCGTCGATGATCAGCTGAGTCGCGTCCAGCGCCTCCGGACGCAGGGCGGCAGGCCCGTCCTTGAGCCGCTCCACAACTCCTAGTTCGCCGACAAGTCGCTCCAGCCTCGCTGTCTCCTCGACGATAGTTCTGGCCGCAGCCGAGGCGCGATCGCCCGCAGCCGTGCCGTCGGCGATTGCCTCGGCATAACCGCCGATGCTCGTTAGCGGCGTCCGCAGGTCGTGGCGCAAGTTGGCCAGCATCTGGGTTTCTTCATGGCGTGTGGAGGCCAGCTCATGGGCCATGGCATTGAAGCGTTCCGTGAGCACTCTGACCTCAGTTGGACCCTCGAGCGGCAGCGGTCTCTCGAGCGAACTGCCGGGCAGGTCGGCGGCTGCTTGAGCCAGGCGGCGCATGGGCCCAGAAATCGACCTGGAGAGTAGCCAGGCAATTGGGATGCCCAGGACGAGCAGAACGGCGATCACGATGAGAAGAGTCCGGAGGAGGTCGCCTGCCGCTTGTCTGGTCGACGTGTCGGGCATTGCGAAAAGAAGCTTCACGCCGCTCATACCGTTGATGTTCGGGATTATGTAGACGAACTTGCTTCCGTCGGCCAGGCCGTAGGTGCCGGAAGGGTTCTTGATGTCCGTCGGCACGTCGGTCGGCCAGTTGAGGGAGTAGGGAGAGCCCACGATGACGCGGACCGCCCCCTTCGGTCCCTGAGCGATGACGAAACCGCCGGTGTCGACGAGCGTCGTCGTCGAATCTTGAATGCGTTGCTCCAGGCCACTCTGTCCACTGACCGGGTTTCGGATGAGCGAAGCCTCGAAGACCACCACCTGGTTGAGCAATGAATGCTTGATCTCGTCCTGATGGGTGTCCCGCAGAACGATGAATAGAGAGGCTCCGACCGTAACGAGGAGGGCGAAGCCGAGTGCTGAGAACGCAAGGACGACTCGTCCGGTCAGGCCTCGCGGCAGGAGACGCATCTAGACCCCTCGCGGCGGTGGAACAAGGCGATATCCGATGCCACGCACGGTCTCCACCTGTGGCCCGTCGTCGCCGAGCTTCTTGCGGACTTCGGCCACGTGGACGTCTACGGTCCGTGTTTCGCCTGGAAAGTCCGTGCCCCAGACTCCTTCAAGCAGCGCGTCGCGGCTCAGGACTACGCCGGGATCGCGGGCGAGCGCCATGAGCAAGTCGAATTCGCGGGCTCGGAGCTCAAGGGGGCGGTCGCCGACGGAGGCATCGCGACGGCGTGGATCAATCCGCAGGTCGCCGACCTGGATCGGCCGGCCGCCCTTGGCCGTCGCCTCGGTTCGGCGGAGGATCGCCTTGACCCTGGCGACGAGTGCCCGCGGATTGAAGGGTTTGGTGACGTAGTCGTCTGCGCCGATCTCCAGGCCGACGATTGCGTCGACGTCCTCGGATCGGGCGGTGAGCATGATGATCGGCGTGTCGCCACGGCGGCGGAGCTCGCGGCAGACGTCGAAGCCGTTCATCTTGGGGAGCATCACGTCCAGCACTACGAGGTCCGGATCGCATCGCTCGTACTGTGTCAGCGCCTGCTCACCGTCGCCGGCCGTCACCACGGCAAAGCCCTCGGTTTCCAGGTACAGCCGGACCAACTCGACGATATTGTGCTCGTCGTCGACTACGAGGACGGTCTTCATGCGCGGAGCATACGTCGGCCCGTGCCGACGCCGTCGGCTTTGTGTAAGCGCGTTGTAAGGTGAACCGTCGTCTTGCCCAACCGGCTACGATGACCGGGCCGCGATACGCGACGCCACGCTCTCGCCCGGCTCATGCCCAGGAGGAACGATGCATCTGTCAGGAGTCACCGAGATCGCGGCTGCGCGTCAGCGCGTCTGGGAGACGATCAGTAATCCAAACCGCGCCGCCGCCGGCAGCGACTCCGGCCAGGCTACGATCGAGAAGATCAATGACACGCACTTCAAGGTCAGCGTCAGCGCGCCGGGCGGCATGATGCCGATGAACATCGTTCTGGACCTGACGCTCACCGACGTCGTGGAGCCGTCTCGCATTGCCGCGACCATCGCCGGATCCCTCATGGGCGGCGCGATCGATGGCACCGGGGCCATCGACCTGGAGGAGCTGGCGCCGAAGTTCACGCGGCTGACCTGGGTCGCCGATGCCACGCTCGGTGGCCTGCTCGGCAGCTTCGAAGGGATGGTTCAGGGCCCAATCCAGTCGGCCGCGGAAAGCGCCTTCGCAACCCTGAAGGAACGGCTCGAGGCAGAAGAGGCTGCGGCCGGGGAGTAGCGAGCGCTTGTTGCGGCGGGGCGCGGCCAGTGGCTTCGACTCGGCCGGCGGTCTCGACCTCGCCCGACTACTTCTGCCGCGTGTACGTCCCCGTCAGTGTCGTCCGATCGAGAGTCCGCATCGCCACCCCGTTTAGCACGTCGCCGGCCGATGGCGATCCGCTCAGGGTGAGCCGAGACGAAAGCGCCCAAAGCGTGAAGCGGTAGTGATGGATGCCGCTCGGCGGGCATGGTCCGCCCCAACCGGTTCGGCCGAAATCGTTGCGGCCCTGGGCTGGGTAGTCGTTAGGAAGAAGGCCTTCCCGAAGAGATCCACTTGAGCCGCCGGGGATGTCTACGACGACCCAGTGCGTGAAGCTGCGTGCGTCCGGGTCGTCCACGACCAGAGCCAGGGCGACGGTACCGCGTGGGGCGCCTTGCCAATTCAGCTGCGGGGAGATGTCTTCGCCGTCGCAGGTATGCCGGGTTGGGATCGCGCCGCCTTCATCGAAGCTCGGACTCGTGAGCACGAAACCGGTCATGTGCGTCTCCCATTGATTGCCGTCGAGGGTGTTCAGCATGACGCACAATCGATGATTGGCGCCAGGTCGACATAGGGGCTATGAGCGCCGCCCCTCCGGAGGTGGCTGACTACGCGGCGTCATCATCCCGAGCCGCGGCATTTCCATATACCAGTGGGGTCAGTGGTATGGAAGATGGTGGGCTCTGTTTGCGCCGCCGACGTGCTGTCATCCCACCAGGAATAGGTCCGGTTGGTTGTATTCAGCTAGGACGTCACCAGATTCGACGGGATTCGGGGAGGCTGGATCGGCCATCGACCCCCAATCGGCGACCGACCCCTCCGGAGCTCGGGTCGAATTGCATAGCACTAACCGGGCCGATATTTGGAAACTGGTGCCGGGACATACTGGGTCTGGGGCCGGAAACGAGCCGACGAATCCGCCCGATGCGTACATGCTCTATGGACTAGTCTCGACCGGCCTTCCGGCAGCGTGCCGATCTCAGCCGCCTCGTTTCCGTGCGTTGGCTTCGTTGGCGACGTTTCGGACCATCTTCTGGAACTGTCTGGCCTTCTCACGCCGTTCGGCTTCTGTGGGTTGCCGGGCCAATTCCTCGGCCAGGCGGCGGTAGCTTCCCAACCGGACTTCGTCGAGAATCCCGGCCTCGACGGCCACTCGAACCCGACAGCCGGGTTCCTGGTTGTGTTTGCAGCTCCGGAAGCGGCACTTATCGGCCAGGTCGAGGATGTCCTCAAAGGTATCGTCGAGCGCCTCGTTAGCATCCCAGAGCCCGATTTCGCGGACGCCGGGCGTGTCCAACATGAGAGTCCCGTCCGGCAGGCGGAAGAGTTCGCGGTGGGTTGTGGTGTGGCGGCCCCGGCCGTCGTCCTCTCGGATTCCGCTCGTCTCCATCAACATCTCGCCGGCGAGATGGTTGAGCAGAGTCGACTTACCGACGCCCGAGGATCCGACAAGCGCGACCGTTCGGCCGGCGATGAGCCAGGGCTTGATCGCCTCGACGCCGGCTCCGGTTCGGGAGCTGAGGGCGACCACCGGAATGCGCAGTTCCTTCGCCAGCCGCTCAACGATGATCGCCCCGTCTTCGACCAGATCGTCCTTTGTCAGGAGCAGAACGGGAGCCGCGCCCGACTCGCGGGCCATGGTCACGTACCGCTCGAGGCGGCGCGGATTCAGGTCCGCGTTGAGCGAAGTGGTGATGAAGAGAGTGTCCACATTTGCGGCCACGGTCTGCGAGCCGACTCGCGAACCCGCCGCCCGCCGCTGGAAGGCGGAACGCCGTGGTAACACCGCGTCGATCCGTGGATCGCCGCCTCCAAGTGGCGTCGAGCAACCGACCCAGTCGCCGACTGCGGGCAGTTCTCCCATCCGGGCTTCGTGGCGGAGGCGTCCGGTCAGTTTCGCCGACCACTCGCGGTCTTCACCGGCTATGAGCCACTCACCACGCTGCTGTGAGATGACCCTGGCAGGGGAGCGTTTGGCTGCGGCCAGCGGCGCAAAAGTAGCCACCCATTCCTTGTCCCAGCCCCACCTCACGAGGGAGTGGGGGAGTGGCACCGGGACTGTCTCAGGGGCGCCGTCAGGGGCGCCGTCCGGAGCGCCGCCGGCTTCGGCGCCGCTCCGGATTTCTTCGGTCGAACTCATCTCTCAGCCCACTCTCTTGAGCTTGCCGGTGCGCTTTGCATAGCGCTCGGCGCGGCCGAAGCCCCATAGCCCCAGCGGTATGAACGCCACGGCCATGATGAGTAGAGGCCAGAGATCGGGCAGTAGATCGTTGATGGAAGCTCCGTCGATGAGCGCCCGCCGGACCGCGTCCAGGACGTAGGTGGCCGGAGAAACGCGGGAAATCAGCTGCATCCACTCGGGGAGGATGGTCGTCGGATAGTACACGCCGCTGATCAGCAGCAGACATGACTGCAGAACGAAGACCATTTGCGAGCCGCGTTCGACGGACATCATCGGCAGGATTGCGGCAAGCATGCCTATCCCGATGAAGCTGGCCGAGCCGATGACCATGAACAGCGCTGCGGCTGGAACATTCGCCTGACCAAGATCGAGCGAAAAGAAGAGGGCCAGGATGATGAGCAGGATCGTCGTGTGGATGAAGCCGTAGACGACGGCATAGAGCGCCGATCCGAGCAACTGCACGGAGCGGCGCACTGGGGCCATCATCGTGTACTCGAGCGTTCCTTCCCAGCGCTCCCAGGTGATCGTGTCGCCGATGGACTGGAAGACCACCGAGAGGTAGTTCCAGAAGACGGCGCCGACCACCAGGAGCATCAGGAGTCGTCTGCTCCCGACCGATTGGCCGATGAGCGAAACGGAGAGCGCGCCCGCGACTGCATAGACCAGGAAGGCCACTTCCCAGCCCATGTATCGCTTGGTCAGGTTGAAGTTGCGTTCCACAAAGGCGTACCCGGCACGCGCTTCGCGAGTAAGTACGGTCATAGCTGTGTCTCCGGCCGGCTCGACGCCAACAAGCGCGAGGCGGCCACTGGACCGTCGGGGTCGAGCGCCGATCCGATGCGGATCAGCACCCGACCGACGGCCTGAAGCGCCGATCGTTTTGGCGGTCGCGAGGGTCGACCGGACCGAAGTCGCAGACGCCGCTCAATTTCGCGCTGGTGTTCGAGGTGAATAGCACGAGCAATCTCGTGGTTGAACAACGGAGTATCCCTTTCATGACCCGGCCCATCAGGCGGGGTCCTCTTCGCCATCCTCGATGTCGTCATCGAGAGAGCGACCGGTGAATTTCATGAAGACGCTTTCGAGAGTCGGCGGAACGCCGTCCTCGATCGCGATGTCGGTCTTGAGTTGCGCTGGAGTCCCTTCGGCCGTGAGCCGGCCTCCGGCCAGGATTCCGAGCCGCCCGCAAAGTCGATCCGCTTCGTCCAGATCGTGCGTTGTCAGCACGATCGTGGCGTCGTGATCTGCCTGCAATTCCTCGATGAACGCTTGCACGTCCAGTTTGGAGCGCGGATCGAGCCCCGTGGTCGGTTCGTCCAGAAGCAGCAGCGCCGGACTTGTCAGGAGTGCCCTGGCGATCGCGACTTTCTGCTGCATGCCGCGGCTCATCTGCTCGAGGGGCCGGTTCATTCTCTTCTCGCCGATGCCGAGCCTTCCCAGGATCACGACCGCCTCGCGGCGAGCCTTGCCTGGGTCGAGCCCGTAGAGGCGAGCCGCGAACGAGAGGTTCTCGGCCGGCGAGAGCTTCTTGAAGAAGGCGGCATCGACGCTGACCCGATTGATCAGCCTCTTGACCGCCATCTCCTCCCTGACCAGATCGTGGCCGAAGACTTCGACGCGACCCTCGTCCAGGGTGAGAAGCCCGCTGACCAGACGAATGAACGTGGACTTGCCGCTGCCGTTGGCTCCCAGCAGACCGTAGATTTCGCCTCGCTCCAGACGGATCGAGACGTCTTCTACCGCGATCACCGGCGGCTTGCGGCGGTCGACCTTGAAGCGCTTGCTGGCATGTTCAACCAGGAGCGCCGCCGGGCCGGCGGGCAGGACCTTGATCGAGGGCCGGCTGATTGCCGGCGGAGTGACGGGTTTCTCAGTCTCCAGTACCGCGATGTTCATGTGACACCTCCCGTGTGGGTGAACTCGCGGACGCGCACGAACGCGAGCAGAGTGGGGAAGCGGGTGGGCTCACGGCTCGCCCTCGAAGCGCATTAGGCCTGCAAGAGGGCAACAAAAAAGCCGGGGCCCAACTGGCCCACGGCTCAGAGGTTCTACCGGCGGTTCTTCCGCCAGGTTCTACCTCTCGGTGGGCGCAGTTCTCCCGCGCGCGGCAAATCCGCCGCTCGTCCGAGCGGTGGAGGCCGGTGCCTTAGAGAAGTTGCGCACGAAACACCTCGCGTACGGCTGCCTGTCTGGCAGACCTGCGGATCTTACGGAGCGACTGCTTTCATGTCAACGCCCAAAGGGGTTGGCCGGACCTACCCGCCGAGGGTGATCATCGCCGGGTTGACTCGAGCTAGCGAAGGCCGACGTTCTGCACGGATCTCGGAGCGGCTGCTCTCGCGGACGATGAGAGTCGGCTCGAGCAGGATCATTTCGGGGGTCATGTCGGTCCACCGCCGGTTCTCACCGGACCGGGCGATCAGCAGGTCCATCTCCCGAACCGCGAGTTCACCCGCCTCGGCCAGTGGTTGATGGACGGTGGTTAGTGGCGGCCAGAAGTGAGAGGCCTCGGCCATGTCGTCTGCGCCCACCACGCCCAACCTCTCCGGAACGGCAATACCTTGACGGTGGGCGGCGAGGAGCACCCCGAGCGCCATCTGGTCGTTGCAGGCAAAGACGGCGTCCATGTCGGGGCGAGCCTCAAGCATGGCCTGAAGGGCTCGTTCTCCGCTGGACTCGGTCCAGTCTCCCTCGTAAACAAGCGACTCCTCGATTGAGTGGCCGTGTTCCAGGAGCGTCTCTCGCCAGCCTGCCTGACGCTGTTGAGACTCCCACCAGGTCTGCGGCCCGGTCACGATGCCCACGTGACGAGCACCGCCGGCCAGCAGATGTTCGGTCGCGAGGCAGCCGATCGCGAAGTTGTCTATGGCGATCGAGCGCAAGTTGGGTCGGCCGTCCATGCCACCGATCATGATCACGGGTACGTGCAGGTCCGAGGCCCGCGTTCCCAGCCAGGCGCGATTCTTCCCAACTTCGGGAATGACCAGGATGATGCCGTCCACCCCGCGGGCGCTGAGACTGCCTAAGAGGGCCTCGACGTCGTTGGTATCCGGCTCGAGGATCAGGTTGAGCATGATTCCATAGCCGGACTCGGCCGCCCTTCGTTCGATTGCTATCAGGACGCGGGAAGGGCCGAAGTAGTCCAGCCCGTAGGCGACCACTCCCAGCATATGGCTGCGGCCCTGGGTCAGACTCCGGGCTAGCATGTTGGGCGCGTATCCGGTCTCGCGGATAACACTCCGCACGCGTTCTGCTGTTTCCGGGGCCACGTCCGGGCGGTTGTTGATAACCCGAGACACTGTCTGAGCCGAAACCCCTGCCGCGGCAGCGACCTCGCGAATCGTCAACCTCTTTTGTAGCTCCACCGGCCGGTGCCTCCCCAAAAACGCCTACATCCAGGCCCAAGAGTATCTGACCTGCGCCGGACTTCGCCTATTGACTGGCCTTCGCCGGTCGTGATACGTTGTTACCGTTCCCGTTACCGGTACCGGGAACGATATCATCGGGATACACGGGACGCAACGGGAGGAGTGGGGCCGGCTGGGATCGGTCCCACGAGGCATCGGTTATCAACCATCCGGATCAGGATCCGCGGTTGGAGTAGATGACCCGTCATGGAGCAGGCCTTCGCAACCCCGGAGGCCTGGGGGCGGGTAGCCGGGACTCACACCGCATTGAAGAGCCGCTGCACGGGACCGCTGCAGGAACGCAGCGGGCAAGTCCGTCATAGAGCCAAACGTCTTGCGCTGGGCGCAGCGGCACCGTGGCACAGCGTGAAGTCAGGTCTACCCGGTCCCATGCCATGGGAGCCAGGAAGGTTGGGAGGCCATCGCCTCTGCCCACCAGCGTGGGCGGGACGGTGGGCAATGCCCTGTCGGGCACGTCTTTGAGGAGGTGCCGATGGCATCAGAACCTCACTGAGAATGGAGGCAAAGCTCTAGCAAGAGTCCGAGGAGTCGAGGTCTGGTAGGTCGGTTGAGTCGATGGCTTCCCGGCCCAGCCACGAGGAACTTCAACAAACTGCCGTAGTACACACGGAGACTGACTAATGACGAAGTCCCGAACCCTCCGCATTGCGCTTGCCGTCGCGGCAACTGCGATGCTCGCCGGCTGCTCGAGCGCAGCCTCGTCGCCGTCGGCGAAGGTCTACACCATGAAGGACATGACGGTCGGGTTCATCCAGACCGGGTCCGAGAGCGGTTGGCGCGCGGCCAACACCTCCTCCTTCAAGGAAACTGCGACCGCGGACGGAATCACGCTCAAGTTCTACGACTCGCAGAACAAGATCGAAAACCAGATCACGGCCTTCAACACCTTCATCCAGGACCCGGCCGTGAACGTCATCGTTCTCGCCGCCGTCGGCACCACGGGCTATGACGATGTCCTCAAGGCCGCCAAGGCTGCCAACAAGGTCGTCGTCATCGAAGACCGCCGCATCGAGGCCAGCTCGAGCCTGTACTACACGTACATCGGCTCGGACTTCAACAAGGAAGGCCACGAGGGCGAAGCCGCCATGTGCGACCTTCTCAAGGGCAAGGCCACTGCCAACATCATCGAGATCGGTGGCGACCAGGCCGCTTCGGCCGCGATCGACCGTCACAAGGGCTTCGCTGAGGCCATCCCGAACTGCACCACGACCAAGATGACCGTCCTCGACTACCAGAACGCCCCAGGTTGGGATCCGGTCCAGGGCAAGTCGATCATGGAAGCCTTCCTCAAGAAGTACCCCGGCCAGATTGACGCGGTCATGGGCCACAACGACGAACTCGCCATCGCCGCCATCCAGGCCATCGATGCCTCCGGCCTCAAGGCCGGCAAGGATGTCCAGGTCGTCGGTTTCGACGCCACCGCTGATGGGTTCAAGTACCTCATCAATGGCGAACTCGGCGCTGACATCGAGTGCAACCCGCTCCTGGCTCCGCAGGTTTACAAGGCAGCCCTCGACGCCCTCAACGGCGTCACCGGCCAGGCGGCTTGGGTTCCCTCGGAAGAGGGTCAGTTCTTCGCCGCACAGGGTGCCACTGCTCTGCAGGCCATCCTCGACACTCGCAAGTACTAACAGTTCGCCACTAGTCGCCGAGTCTCCTGAGTCGACGACGCGAGCTACGGCAATGGGAGAGGCGGTAGGCCGCCTCTCCCTCTTGCCCCCCGGCCCTGTCTCGGACATGGCCGTGTGCCGCTGAAAGCGGCAGTACCGAACCTGACAAGGAAACCCAGGTCTCGCGGCCTGTGCCTGTCATTGTCTTGAGCAGCACCACGAATAGGTGACTCAATGCCTGAACCCACAGCAGACATCGTCGCGATGACCGGCATCGACAAGTCCTTCCCGGGCGTTCATGCGCTCCAGGGTGTGAACTTCTCTTTGGTCAAAGGCGAGATCCACGCCCTGGTCGGCGAGAACGGCGCAGGGAAGTCGACACTCATCAAGATCCTCACCGGTGCCGATCGGGCCGACAAAGGCACGATCGCGCTCGATGGTCAGGAAGTGGCCATCCATTCCCCGCTCCATGCCCAGGAGTTGGGCATCAGCACGGTTTATCAGGAAGTGAACCTCTGCCCCAACCTGACCGTCGCAGAGAACATCCTGATTGGGCGCCAACCGACCAAGTTCGGCGTGAGCGTCAACTGGAAGGTCCTCAACGCCCGCGCCCGGGAGTACATGAAGCAACTGGACGTCGATATCGACGTGACCCGGCCGCTGGGCTCCTACTCAGTCGCGATCCAGCAGATGGCCGCCATTGCGCGAGCCCTCGTCGTCTCGAATGCGAAGGTCCTCATCCTCGATGAGCCGACCTCCAGCCTGACCGCACATGAGACGGCCCAACTCTTCAAGGTGATGAGGAAGCTCCGGAGCGAAGGCATCGCCATAGTCTTCATCACCCACTTCCTCGATCAGGTGTACGAAGTCACCGATAGAGTGACGGTGCTTCGGAACGGTACCTATGTCGGTACGTACGAGACGGCCTCTCTGGACCGCATGGAACTTATCCGTTTGATGCTGGGACGCAGCATCGCCGACCTGGCCGAGATGACTGCTCACAAGATGGAGAGCAGCCAGGGCATCTCCGAAGAGGTCCTGCTTCAGGCCGATGGTCTCGGTCTCGCCAATTCGATCGAGCCTTTTGACCTCACGCTTCACGCAGGCGAGGTGGTCGGTCTTGCCGGCCTCCTTGGATCAGGGCGCACCGAAGTGGCGAACCTTCTATTCGGTGTTGACAAGCCGGATGAGGGCAGCCTGACCATGAGCGGGAAGGCCGTTGCCGACTTCTCGCCGGCCGGTTCGATCGGCCGAGGCGTTGCCCTCTGCCCGGAAGATCGCAAGGTAGAAGGCATCATCGGCGACCTGACGATCAGGGAGAACATCGTCCTCGCCATGCAGGCAGGGTTGGGTTGGTTCAGGCGCATCGGCACTAAGCAGCAATACGAGATCGCGGACAAATACATCAAGCTGCTGAACATAAGCACGCCGAGCGCAGACCAGCTGATCAAGAACCTGAGCGGCGGCAACCAGCAGAAGGTAATTCTGGCGCGCTGGCTCGCTGCAAATCCGAAACTCCTGATCCTCGACGAGCCCACACGTGGCATCGACGTTGGAACGAAGGCGGATATCCAGAAGCTGGTGCTGTCACTCGCGGAGCAGGGTATGTCCTGCGTGTTCATCTCGTCCGAGTTGGATGAGGTGCTCCGAACAAGCCACCGCATCTTCGTCATGCGAGACCGAGGCAAGGTCGCAGAGTTCTCGGATCAGGTTGATGAGAAGGAGATCATGCAGGCAATGGCAGGGAGCCACTCATGAGCGGCTCGTCCACAAAACGGCTAAGCGGCCTCACGGAGAACATGCTCTTCCTGCCCATCGCGGCCCTGCTCCTCATCCTGATTGCCGACTTCTTCTTGATTCCAGGTTTCTTCGCGATCCAGGTCAAGGACGGCCATCTGTACGGAAACCTCGTCGACATTCTCGTCCATGGTTCGCCGACGATGATCCTCGCGATCGGCATGACCTTGGTGATCGCAACAGGCGGCGTCGACCTCTCCGTCGGCGCGGTCATGGCCATCAGCGCCTCTGTGGCGGCGGTCATGATGAACCCGACGATCGTCGGTATGAACCTGACGGACCCCAAGCTCTTCATCAACAACCCGCAGTACACCTGGGCGCCGCTGGCGCTCGTGATCATCGTGCCGTTGATCATTGCCACGTTGTGCGGCTTGTGGAACGGCGTGCTCGTCTCATACGGGCGAATTCAGCCGATGGTGGCGACTCTGATCCTGATGATCGTTGGTCGCGGCATCGCCCAGTTGATTACGAATGCCATTCAGATCGTCATCTTCAACGACACGTATGCCTTCATCGGCAACGGGTTCCTGGTTCTACCGTTCTCTCTGTATGTTGCGATGGCCTTGTTTCTCGCGGCCTGGCTTGTGACAAGGCGGACGGCGATGGGTTTGATGATCGAGTCCGTGGGTATCAACTTCAGATCCAGCTTCTACAGCGGCATCAATGAGAAGCGGGTGAAGATATTCGCCTATGCCTTCTGCGGCTTCTGCGCCGGCGTCGCCGGCCTGATCGTCACCTCCAACATCCGGACCTCCGACGCGAACTCGATTGGTCTGTACACCGAGCTGGACGCGATCCTGGCGGTGGTCATCGGGGGGACCATCATGGGCAACGGCGGCAGGTTCTCGCTGATGGGCAGTGCGATCGGCGCACTCGTCCTGCAGACGACGATCACCTCGATGCTGTCCTTTGGGGTCCCTGCCAGCGCCATCATCGCGGTCAAGGCGTTGGTGGTCATCGTGGTGCTCCTCCTGTATGCCGAGCAAGTGAAGACCTTCATTCGCAGATTGGGGAATCTGTCGATGCGCAGGGAGACCGCCCGATGAGAATGGCTATGACTGCACGTCTGAGACGGCCTCAGATGGGTGCATTGGTGGGGCGCAACCGGAAGTTTGTTCCTCTGGCCGCCACGATTGCGCTATTCCTATTCTGGTACGCGGTCGGGTTCGCGGCGTACCCGGGCATGCGCGATGGACAGGCGTTCTTCAACCTGTTCGACGCCGCGCCATTCCTGATTGTCGCCGTTGTCGGCGAGACATTTGTGGTCATCTCAGGCGGCATAGATCTGTCCGTCAGCGGCGTTCTTGCCCTCACGACGGTTGTTGCGGCCTCACTGCTCTACATGGGCTGGGATGCCTGGACGGTCTTCCCGGTCGTGTTGGTGATTGGAATGCTGTTCGGGCTCGTGATGGGTCTCTTCATCACGTACCTGAAGGTCCAGCCCTTTATCGCGACGCTGGCCGGCATGTGGCTTGCCCGCGGTATGTGCTACCTGATCAATGACTCCGAAATCACCATCCACAACAGTACCTACACGACACTTGCCCAGACCAAGATCCTGATCCCGGGCCTGGCCGATCCGGTCACGAAGCACGGCCCATACATCACGTATCTGGTTGTCGTTGCCCTGGCGATCTTGGGCGTCGGCCTCTTCCTGGCGCACTTCACGAGGTTTGGTCGGACCGTTTATGCCATCGGCGGCGGCAACGGTGCCAATGAGACCTCAGCTCGACTCATGGGCCTCCCGGTGAACCGGACCAAGGTTCTCGTATACGTCTTCAGCGGCTTCTGCTCGGCCGTGGCCGGCATCCTCTACAGCATCTACGTGATGTCGGGACGAGGCGCCAGTGGCAACGGTTTCGAACTGACCGCCATCGCGGCCGTAGTCATCGGCGGGATCGCCTTGACCGGTGGCGAGGGGTACCTCATCGGGGCGCTGTTCGGAGTCCTCTTCACATCGCTGATCCAGAGCTTGATCCAGTACAACGGCGACCTTAGCTCCTACATGGTTAATATCTTCATCGGTGGCCTGATGCTGATCTTCATCGGCATCCAATCCCTCGTGGCGGCCCTGAACGCCAGAGCGATCGGGCGTGCGCGTTACGGCGGCACGGCTTCGGTCAGGGTCAAGCCGACCTGGTACAAGCGGAAGTCAACGCGAAACGGAGCGATTGCCGCCATCGCGGTGGTGGTCGTGATGCTGGGCGTTACCGTGATCCTTCCGGCTGCCTTCCCTGCCACCACGACCGTCGCGTGCGCGGACCACGCACTGAGAACGGACGAAGCCAAGGCTTTGTCGGATGGCGGCGCCGTGATTGTGTACGAGCGCAGTGGAGGAACCAAGTGTGTGGATGAGCTGTACGCGGTTTACGCCGACGGCCGGGTCGTAGCCGACTTCGGTGATGGGACTCCCAAGAAGTCGAATATCTCGACCGACCAGGTCAACCAGCTGCTCAAAGACATAACCAACTACGGCTTCTTTACGACCAAATTCCACACTACGAGTCACACGCCTTGCGCGGCCTGCTATCGCTACTCGACAACGGTCACCGCAGCCGGGCAGACCAAGACGGTCGGAGCCGTCGACGGAGGCGCCGACGCGCCGTCCGAGTACTGGTACATGACCAGCAACTTGGCGACGGTCCTCAAGGAAGGTAACTAGTGATGAAGGGCGCCTACCGCATGAGTCTGCGCAAGACGTTGGCCGCTTTGACCATCATGGGTTTGTCGGTCGTCGGCTGCGACTACATTGTTCCGCCGTATGAAATTGGCTCGCCTACTCCTGTGATCGTAAGCCTGGGATGGTCCGGGACAGTGACAGGCGTTGCCGAGAACGCGGGCGCGCTGCACGTGGATCTGGCGATCGTCAACAACACCGGCGACTGGAGCGCCATGGACGTTGCGGTGAGCGCTGCCACGCTGACGGACTCGGCCGGCAAGAGCAGCTCATGCTCCACCGTCTTCGTCGGCACGTCCGTCTTCGTTAATGGCAGTGGTTGGTATCTGCCGCCCGGCTTCATGATGAAGGGCTATACAGGTGGCTCGGTCGCGGAACCTGTGACCCAGCCCTTGTTCGTCGAATGCGCCGGCGTGGCGAAGGGCACGGGGCAGAAGCTGTCGATCAAGTACACGTACGTCACGGGTGCTTTCAACTACTACAAGACGTCGCACAGGTACGACGCGACGATGTCTCTCGACCTCTCGACGGTAGTGACGGATCTCAAATACCCGATCTCGCAGTCCGTTTCAACCCTTGTACTGGGGCAGCCCTCGGCGCCCATCGCCGGCATCAACGACTGCACTGTCCAGTTGACCAATGTGAAGCGGACGGCCGCAGGCTTTGAGTTCAGCTGGGAGAGTTCAAATCCGACCGATACGCCCAACGTGCAAATCCACATCGGCCAACCGCCGGTGCTCGGGGCCGACGGGATCCTTTACGGGTTCTATCGAAGCCCGCACTTGGTTGATCCTCCGGTCACGCCCGCGAAGGGGACGGCCACCTGGACCACGGAGGTGGACGTGCCGGCCGCCGAGAGCGGGTTCTATGTCCTCGTGCCAGTCGAAACACAGCAGAACAAGAACTTCGAGGACCACGTGATAGACATCAAGGACAAGTAGGCGCCTGGCGCCCCAATGGGTTACTTCGAAGACACCGGTCGGGTCTGCCCCGGCCGGTGTCTTGCCGTGCGTGCGACCGGCCAAGAGTACCTGCGAGGATGCGTAAGCCTCTGGGTGGCAAGCGAGACAGGTTCGCTAACATAGACGCGTTGACTTGCTCGGGGGAGTAGTCGCGAGGATCTGTAGTCGTAGTGCGTCCATCCCGGGGTAACTCAAGGCTGTTGTCGGGAAGCCTGCCGTGGATTGCGGCGATAGGCCTTGGGGTCGTGTGCTTGGCGGCCGGCCTATGGGGCTACTTCACCGAGGATCGGTCGAACCAGAATCTCGTCTTCGCGGTTGCCTACTTCTGGATGCCGCTGGCGGCTCTGATCTGCGTGTTTGTGAGTCGCGGAAGGTATCCGCGGGCGATCCTCGGGGCGGTCGGCATCCTCGACATCGAGGCCGCCTTGCTCGGCTTCGGTCCTCTCATCGCGCTGCCGTTCGCGGTTGCCGTCCCACTGATCGGTGTGGCTGTAGCGGCGCGGCTCATAAGCGGCAAGGGGCAAGTCGTCGCATACCTGGCCGCCTGGGCCGCAAGTTCGATCGCCGTTGCCAGCGCAGTGTTGATCATCATCGATGACTTGAGGTTGTCGGCAGTCGTCGTGGTTCCGGCATTCATGTTTGTCGATGCCCTGGCCCTGTGGATGCTCTGGCGACTGGATGCCGGCCGGCTGAACGCTCTGCGAATGGCCGCAGCCGCGGAATCCGCCGTGCGCGACCTGCTGGACGGAGTCAACTTGATCGGCGTCCATGTCAACGCCGACTCGCGGATCGACTACATCAACGATTTTGGCTTGCAGACCACCGGTTGGAAGCGTGAAGAGGTGTTGGGCGCTGATTGGTGGGAAACCTTCGCTCCGCCCGATCGTCGGGAGGAGGCCCGAGCTCGATGGGCGAGGACGGTCGCGGGTGCGGATGGCGACGAGAGGAAGCACGACCGCGAAGGAACCATCCTCACCAGGGCAGGGGATCTTCGCCTTGTTCGATGGAGCCAGGTCACACGTCACGACAAGGACGGTCGAGTGACAGGACTCGCAAGTCTCGGCCAGGACATCACCGAGATCCGAGCTGCTGAAGATGCGGCTAAGCGAGGGGCCGAGATGCTAGCCACGCTCGTGGTGAGCTCGCCTCTGCCGACGATCGTGTTGAGTCTGGAGAGGATGGTTCAGCTGTGGAACCCGGCGGCCGTCGAATTGCTGGGCTGGACCGAGGAGGAGGTTCTCGGTCGGCCGATGCCGCCGGTCTTCCTTGGCCGGGACCAGTGGGCCATCGCGCGGCGCTTTGTTGCCGCCACGAAGGGGCGTGCTCTCGACCACGAAGCCCTGGAGCTTCACCGCCGTGACGGACAAGTGATCTTCGTCCGGCTATACGGTGGCGTTCTCCTGGACCGCGATGGCAAGCCCATGTCTGTTGGCCTGCAGGCGATCGACGCTACTCAGACACTCGCCGTTGAAGAGCAGCTGCGTGAGGCCCAGAAGATGGAGGCTGTGGGACGTCTTGCGGGTGGGGTCGCCCACGACTTCAACAACAGCCTCACGGCCATCGGCGGCTTTGCGGCCCTGATTGCGAGTGGGACCAAAGAGGCCGACACGCGGGAAGCGGCGGAGACGATAGTCGGAGCCTCGAAGCGGGCGGCCGACTTGACGCGAGAGCTGCTTGCTTACTCCCGGAGGTCGCTCCTGCAGCCGCAAGTCATCGAGGTCAACGAGCTGATCGGCGTGATCCGGCCGATGCTCCTGCGCCTGGTCGGGCGGGACGTGTCGGTCGTGCTTGAGTCCCTCGTACCGGTTGCGGCCGTGCGGATCGATCCCGGTGGCCTGGAGCGGGCAATCCTGAACCTCGGTGCCAACGCCCGCGACGCCATGCTCGGGGGTGGCCTGCTGACCGTATCAATCGATCGCAAGGAGACAGTGTCCGCCTCGGGCGGCGAGCAGGTCGCGTGGATCTCCATTTCGGTGAGCGATACGGGTGCCGGGATACCTGCCAGGCTCCATTCTCAGGTCTTCGACCCCTTCTTTACGACCAAGCCCGTCGGCTCCGGAACCGGCCTCGGCCTGGCGATGGTCAAGGGTTTCGTGGTTCAGTCTGGAGGGGAAGTTAGTCTTCGCTCGGAGCCGGGCCGGGGCACCACAATCGAGATCCTACTGCCGGAAGTGGCCGACACCCGCCGGCCCGTGGCGGCGGTGGTGGCAGTGGCTAGCCTCGCGCACGAAGGTGAAACGGTCCTTGTCGTTGAGGACGAACCGGCGGTGGCGGCAGTCAGCTTGCAGGTGCTGAGCAGGGCGGGCTACCGCGTCCTCCTGGCCGACAGCGGCGAGAGCGCAATCGGAGTTTTGAGGGGCCACTCGGGTGCCATAGACCTGTTCTTTGTGGACGTAATCCTGCCGGGCATGCGCGGCCCTCAGCTCGTAGAAATCGGCCGGGTTGCGCATCCGGAGTCGGCCGTCCTATTCGCCTCCGGCTATTCCGAGGATTCGATCGGCCGTCATGGTGAGTTGCATGAGGGAGTGGATTTCATCGCCAAACCCTATGCCCCGGAAGATCTCTTGCGTCGCGTTCGGGAGTCCATCGACAGGCCGGCAGTCGCCCGGGGCTGATCGTCGGTGCGCTGCCGGGGTCCAACCGTCCCCGCCGAGGCCGTCCGCTCGGCTGAGGCCTACGGTCCAAGCGGCACGGTAGCCGGCAATGCCGTGCGTGTACCATTCATGAGCCATCAGTGGACAACCCCCGGCTCTTCGGCGCGCCCGATCGGTGTGTGCCGCGCCGGGCATCTATGGAGAAGAACCGAATGCCCCAGGTTGCCGGCTCCGTAAAGGAGCTCATCGCCGCCCTCAACGGCATCGTCAAGATCGAGGGCGCCGGCCTCAAGGTCGTCGACGCAGATGCCCTCCGAACGCGCGGCATCTACGATGTCATCTGGACCGCTACCTTCAGCCAGGACGAGGCCACTGTTGAGGCCGCTCGCTGGATTGTTTGGGAAGCCAGCCAGGCCGTTGGGGCCCGCTCGGCCTCCATCCAGGAGCTTTACAACGCTCGCGCCCGCGGCGACTACGAAGGCATGACCGTTCCGGCCATCAACCTTCGCGCCCAGACGTTCGACATGGCCCGCATCATCCTCGAAACCGCCAAGAAGAACGACTCTGCGGCCGTCATCTTCGAGCTGGCGCGCTCCGAGCAGACCTACACCTACCAGCGTGTCTTTGAGTACGCGACAAGCATTCTCGCAGGCGCCATCGCGGCCGGATGGGTCGGCCCGGTATTCATCCAGGGCGACCATTACCAGTTCAACGCCAAGAAGTACGCGGCCGATCCGGAAAAGATGACCGAGGAGATCCGCAAGGGTTGCCGCGACGCCATCGCCGCCGGCTACCGCAACATCGACATCGACAGCTCCACCCTGGTGGACCTCTCCTTCGCAACTCTTGAAGAGCAGCAGCGACAGAACTACCTTCGCGCTGCCGAGCTGACCGCTCTGATCCGCTCCCTCGAAGTTGATGGCGTGACCGTCAGCGTCGGCGGCGAGATCGGCGAAGTTGGCAAGGTGAACAGCACCCCGGCCGAGCTCAAGGCATACCTCGACGGCTATCGCGGCGAGCTCGATAAGCGAGCCAAGGGCGCGGTCGGCCTCTCGAAGGTCTCCGTCCAGACCGGCACCAGCCACGGCGGCACCCCGCTCGCCGATGGCGGCGTAGCCGAGGTTGCCCTCGACTTCAACGTCCTCACCGAGCTGTCCAAGGTCGCACGCGAGTACGGCCTTTCCGGCGCGGTCCAGCACGGCGCCAGCACCCTGCCGGACGACATGTTCCACAAGTTCCCGGCCACCGGTTGCGCCGAGATCCATCTCGCGACTGGCTTCCAGAACGCCATGTACGACCACCCGGCGTTCCCGGCCGAGCTCCACAAGGAGATCGAGGCCTGGGTCTTCGCCAACTGCCAGGACGAGCGCAAGGAAGGCCAGACGGACATCCAGTTCGTCTACACCGGCCGCAAGAAGGCGATCGGCCCGTTCAAGCGACAGCTGTGGGACCTGGCCACCAAGGACCAGATCCTCGCCTCGCAGGCCGCCAAGATCGACTTCCTGTTCAAGCAGCTCGGCACTCCCGGCAGCCGGGCAACCGTCGAGAAGTACGTCAAGCCGGTCGAGTACCACCAGCCGATGCCGGCGGCCGTCAAGGCTGCCCTCTAGGCTTTCACTGGTCTTGGGGAAAGGGGGCGTCCCGCGAGGGACGTCCCCTTTCCGATTCCATGGCAGATTGGCAGGCGAGCCCGCAGACAGGCGTACGCGAACTCGCCTGCGGCTATTTTCGACCCCGATCGTGTCACCTAGCTTGTCACGAGGCGGCGCCGGGAGCCGCTGCCTCCGCTACGATCCACCAATGACCGCACCGACCGCCTCTCAGTCTGAACTTCTCCGCTGGCGTGACACGGCGATCTCGCTCGCCGATGAGGCCGACAGGATGTCGCTGGCCGGGTTCCGGCGCGGCGTGAAGGTTTCGACGAAGCCGGACAGGACCCTCGTCACCGAGATCGACCAGTCCATCGAGCGGATGATCCGCGGCCGGCTCAACGTGGAGTACAAAGGCGCGGGTATCGTCGGCGAGGAGGAGGGGACCGAGGCGGCCGGCGCAAGCCTCTGCTGGTACGTGGACCCGATCGATGCCACTCACAACTTTGTGCGCGGGATTTCCGTCTTCGCCACGTTGCTGGCGGTCTCGCTGGATGGGGAAGTGCAAATGGCCGTTGTCAGTGCCCCGGCGATGCGCGAGCGGTGGGTTGCGTGGCGGGGCGGCGGAGCGTGGCGCGGTTCGGACCGGATCCACGTGAGCACCGTTCAGACAATCGAGGAGTCGCAAGTTCTATACGGTAGCCGTCGCGATGACATCGCTTCGGGCCTGATGCCCGGCTTCGACGCGGTGATGGATGCGGCCTGGAGGACGAGGGGTTTCGGGGACTTTTGGGGCCACATGCTCGTGGCTGAGGGTTCCGCCGAGGCGATGCTGGAGACCGGCGCGTATCCGTGGGATTGGGCCGCGCCGTTGGTTATCGTGGAGGAAGCCGGTGGCCGCTTCACGACCGCTTCGGGTGAGCGGGCCATCGACGGCGACTCGGCCGTCGCTTCGAACGGCGCCATACAGGACGATCTTCTCAGGCGTCTCGCAACCAGAGGCTAGGCACGAAGGGGGCACAGGTGAGAGGCGTCGGTACGGGGACGCCCTTCCTCGCAGCCCACGCCAGGCTCGAATGGACGATGACTCCCGGGCCGGGGGTCGACTCGGAACTCAAGGTCCGAAAGCTGCGCGCAGATTGGGCAATCGACAACGATCCGAATGCGCTGCGGAAATGGACCATTCTCTCCGTGTATGTGCCTTCCGGCCTCGAATCGCCCAGATAGCCGAGCCTCTACGCCGGAACCTGCGCATGCCCGGCTGTTCGAGATAGGGCAGGCCCGCTAGACTCGACGTCACACGCAGGTTCTATCTGCCGTGTCCGCAGATTCGGAGGCCGATCATGGGCGACAAGACCCCCAAGCACCCACCGAAGGTGAAGAAGCCGAAGCCGGCTACGACTCCGACCAAGGGAGCATAGGTGGCCCAGAAAGAAGCGCGGCCGCAGCCTGCCGCTGCTGCTCGTCGTTTCCGGCACCGCGAGATAGTTCTTGCCGACGGGGGCAAGTTTGTGCTGGGCGGCGATGGCTCAATAACTCAGACCGACGCCGCGGGTGAAACCGTGGGAGCCTGGGCCTTGAACGATCCCGATTGGGCGCGTCACGCCATTCGGTTCGGCCTGCAGCCGCAGCCCACGACCGTGGCCCCGCAAAGCCGCCGCGAGGCCGCCCCGAGGCCAAATGACGGGTAGGCCTGCGGCTTAGTAGCATCTAGCCGGAAAGCTCGCCAACCCGAACGCTGGAGGTCTCATGGTCGCGCCGGTTCGCCCTGTCGTCTTTGTTGGTGGCCGGCTGCTCGACGGCCGGTCCGCCGACACCAACGTCGACGGCGTGCTGGTCACGGATGCGCAGGGCCGGATTGTCGCGGCCGGCCCGGCTTCGGCCGTCTCCGTGCCGAAAGATGCGGAGCGCATCGATGCCACCGGTCTGACGATTCTGCCCGGCATCATCGACTGTCATGTGCACCTGAGCCTGCGCCTGGAACCTGTTGCCGACGCCGTCCAGCGCTCTGCAACCGACTTGACGGTGCGAGCGCTCCAGACGGGCCGCGACTTCCTTGAGGCCGGCGTCACCACGATCCGCGATGCCGGATACACGCCGGCCGGTATCAAGCGCGCGTTTGCTTCCGGCGCCTTCCCGGGACCCCGAACGCAGGTCAGCTGCACGCCGCTCTCGCAGACCGGCGGGCATGGTGATGGCTGGACGCCTTCCGGCGCGGTTCTCGATACAGAGGTAAGCGATCTGCCCCCCGGCATCGCCGACGGCGTCGATGCGGTTCGGAAGGCGGCGCGGATGCAAATCCGGGCGGGTGCCGACTGGATCAAGGTCATGGCCACCGGGGGCGTCCTTTCGGCCGCCGACTCGCCGGATGCCAGCCAATTCACCGTCGATGAGATCCGGGCCATCGTCGAGGAGGCCAAGGCCGCTGGGATCAGGGGCACTCTCGCTCACGCCGAGGGCACGGCCGGGATCAAGAACGCGTTGCGAGCCGGGATCACCAGCATCGAGCACGGCGACTTGATCGACGACGAAGGCATCGACCTGATGCTCGAGCGCGGCGTGCCCCTCATCCCCACGTTCCTCATCAATTTCGCCCTCATGGACAAGGATCGGGTCGCTCGAGGCGACGTCCCGCCGTGGGCGATCGAGAAGATGACTTACCTGTTCGACAAGCAGCAGGTCAACTTTCGGCACGCCGTAGAGCGCGGCGTGAAGGTAATCATGGGCACGGACAGCTTCAACGGGCTGTACCCGCCGGCGGAGCTGGCCTACATGGCCGGCTTCGGTCTGGGGGCGTTTCGAGCCATTCAGGCGGCCACATCGGACGCCGCGGCTCTTCTTGGATTGGCCGATCAGATTGGGACTCTCGAGGCCGGCAAGGTGGCGGATCTGATCGCAGTTTCGGGTGATCCGCTGGCAGACCCGGAACTCTGGCGCGATCCGGCCCGGATCGTATTCGTCATGCAGGGCGGGCGAGTCGTAGCAGACCGCCGCGGGGCTTAGCCGGAGATGCTCGGCTGGAGTGGCTTTATGCTGGACGCCTGGCTTGCGGCTCGGAGTGCCGTCCGTCGGTTATTGGTGCGACCGTTTCGAGCACGAGATTGGTGGCGGGCGCTGCCGGGCGACTTGATGGGGCTCATGATCATGCGCGGCTGCGGCATCGCCGCCCCCACCCGCGAGGTCCGCGTTGGAGATGTCACCGCGGTTCTGGTGGAGAATCCGCGCGTCGACTACTGGTTCCGGGCTCATTTGATGCCGGTCCAGGCTCAGACCATGGGCCGATACGTGTTTGCGCGCGAAGCGGTATCGCCGGACCTCCTGGCTCACGAGTGCGAACACATCCGGCAGTGGGAGCGGCTCGGGCCGTTGTATCTGGCCGCCTACTTTGGCTCCTCTGCGGTGGTCCGGTTGCGCGGCAAACGGCCGTACTGGGATAACCACTTCGAGGTTGCGGCCAGGAAGAGGGCCGACGACGAGATGGCTTCGAGAAGCTAGCGCTGTGGAACTTCTGAGCAGCGTTGTCGGTCCCGTTGGAACCAATGTCTATGTCCTTGCGGATTCGGGATCTCGCGAGGCCATCGCCATCGACACGGCAATTCCGTGCCTCGTCTGGCTTACGGGCTTGCTCGAGCAGCGCGGCTGGATCCTGAAGATGATCGTCTCCACTCATGGCCACTGGGATCACGTCGGCGACAACGCCGCGGTGCAGGCCTGGAGCCGGGAGCGGGCGGCGGACCGATCGGAGGCCCCGATAGCCGTCCATGCCCTCGACCACCACATGCTCGTCGACCCGCAACCGCTCTATGCCCCGTTCGACATCCCGCCCAGCATTCCCGCGGTGGAGCTGGCCGAGGGCGGCCACGTCAAATTCGGGGAGATCGATCTCGAGGTGCTGCACACTCCCGGCCACACAAAGGGATCGGTCTGCCTGGTGGAGAAGGGCTCGGGATTGATGTTGGCGGGCGACACTCTATTCGCGGGCAGCTGGGGCCGAACCGACCTGCCGGGTGGCTCGGACGAGCAGATGATCGAATCCCTGGGCCGCCTCGCCGGCCTACCGGATGGGCTGCGTGTGCTTCCCGGACATGGACCCGCGACCACAATCGCCAGGGAGCGTCACTGGCTGGAGCAGGTCAAGGCTACGGGGCGCTTGCCTCGTTGAGTACCCACCCCGCCGTCGCAGACGAAACCCGACCAAAGCCGTAGGATATCTACCGGAGTTGCGCCGGCCGGATGCGCGCCACACGATTCGAGGATTTCGCCCGCATGCCCACAATCGCTGAAGCCGCCGTCCTAAAGGCCCTCGCCACAGTCCAGGAACCGGAGCTGGGTGGGAACCTGGTTGCCCGGAACATGATCAAAGACCTGGTGATCGACGGCGCCAAGGTGTCGCTAACGATCGAGCTGACAACGCCGGCTTGCCCACTCAAGGATGAAATCGAATCGAGAGTGAAGGCTGCCCTCGATCCGATTGGGGTAGAGGAACTTGTCGTTGCCTGGAGTTCGTCGGTTCGTCGCGCCACTCCGGCGCCGATGTCGTCGCAGATGCTTCCGGGCGTGAAGAACATCATCGCCGTCGCTTCCGGCAAGGGCGGAGTGGGGAAGTCGACAATCAGTGCCAACCTGGCCGTTGCACTCGCTCAGTCCGGCGCGAGCGTCGGGCTTCTCGACGCCGACATTACCGGCCCAAATATCCCAATGATGATGGGGGCCGAGGGTCAGCCGGTTGCCAGCGAGTCGGGCAAGATCAGCCCGATCGTGGCCCACGGCGTGAAGGTCATCTCGATTCAATTCTTTCTGCCGGAGGGCCAGCCGATAGTCTGGCGCGGACCGCTCGTGGGCGGTGCAATCCAGCAGTTCCTCCGCGATGTGGACTGGGGCGAGCTTGACTATCTGGTCGTGGACCTGCCGCCCGGCACCTCCGATGCCCAGCTGACCCTGGCCCAGTCCGTGCCGATTACCGGTGCAGTGCTCGTTACGACCCCACAGGAAGTGGCCCTGTCGGACGTGGCGAAGGCACTTGCCATGTTCAAGCGGGTCAGTGTGCCGATCCTCGGTCTCGTTGAGAACATGTCCGGCTTCGTCTGCGCTCATTGCGGCGGCGTGACCGATCCGTTCGGGCGCGGCGGTGGCGAGCGCTGGGCTGCGGCGAACAACGTTGACTTCCTCGGTGCGGTACCTCTGGATGTGACAGTTCGCCAGGGGGCGGACGTTGGCATCCCGGCGGTGGCTCAGTCGGAGCCGGGTCCGGCCGCGGCAGCTCTGGAACACGTCGCCAGGGTGGTCGCGGGCAAGGTCAGCATGCAGGCAGCGCGTGAGCAGCCGGTCCTAACCGTCTCCTAAGTAGAGCCGATCGGCAACCGGCCGGGCCGTCACCGGCGTCGGTTAGCGCGCCAGAGACACCAATCCGGGCCTTCAGGCGGGGTACCATTCGGACGTCCCGTAGAGGTCCCGATGATCTGCCTTGATTGCGGCACTCCGATTGCGCCGGGCGCCCTATTTTGCCACCACTGTGGCAGACGTCTGGAGGCTCTAGGCGATGGCTTGAAGGTTGGCGACCGCCGTGTTGTGACGGCTCTGTTCGCCGACCTCGTCGGCTATACGCGCCTCGTGGACGAGCTTGATCCCGAGGAAGTCAGGGCACGTGTCGACGGCGCCCTGACTGCGCTCGCGAAGGCCGTCATCCACTTCGGCGGCACTCTGGAGAAGTTCGTCGGCGATGCCGTGCTAGCGGTCTTCGGCGCGCCGGTCGCGCACGACGACGATCCGCTCCGGGCTTGCCTGTGCGGGCTGGAGATGCAGGCCGCGATAAGTCGGATCGCCTCGGGCGACGATCAGCCCATGCGCCTGCGAATCGGCATCGCCACCGGGGAAGTGGTGGCCGCCCTGCGCGAAGTGGCAGGTACACGCTCCGTGGCTCTGACCGGCGATCCGATGACGACGGCCGCTCGCCTTCAGGGTCTGGCCGAGCCGGACGAGATCCTGCTCGACCACGCCACAACCGCAGCCGCGGAACCGCGGATCGGGGTCGACCGGCTGGGTGAGAAGCTCCTGCGCGGCCAGCGTCGGGCTGTCCCGGTCTATCGACTGCGAGCCGAGCGTCTGCTCCTGAGCCACCCTCGCCGCGAGTTCGCGCCGTTGGTCGGCCGCGAAGCCGAGAAGGCGCGGATGGTGGAGATTCTTCTGCGTGCCGCCCAGACCGGTAAGGGTGGGGCGGTTCTGGTCCGGGGCGAACCGGGGATCGGCAAGTCCCGCCTGCTCTGCGAGATGGAAGAGGATGCCCGGGCCGCGGGCTTCGGTTGGATGTGGCTGGACAATACCCCGCACGGCATGGACTCGCCGTACCGGGCGACTCGTCAGATGGTCGACTGGCTGGCCGACGAATGGGGCCTCACCGCTGGGGTCGTGGCCAGGCAGCTCCTCTTTGGCGATGATGTCGCACCGGATTTGAACCCGGACGCCGCCCGGCTGATGGATGGGGCGGTCGCGGTTCTGGCGCGTGAGTCGGAGATGAACCTCCTTCCCGAGGAGGGATGGCAGGAGGGTCTGCTCGAAGGCTTGGACCCGGCCGATCTGCAGTTGGCGCTGCAGTTCACCACTCAGATGTGGGTTACGCGGATGATCGCGGTCAAGCCGCGCTGCATTGTCATCGACGACTTCCACTGGATCGACCCGTCGAGCCGTTTTCTCATGGACATCATGATTCGGATGGCCGGCTCATTGCCAATGGTTGTTTTGGCCGGCTCCAGGCCGCCCGCGGTGCCGGACTGGCTTGACCAGCCGCACGTGGAGGTCATCGATCTGGGCGGGTTGGACGAAGCGGCCACAGAGGAACTCGGCACAGCCGTCGCCGGATCTGTGCTGGACGCCGAATCGGCCCGGTGGCTCTATCAGCGGACCGCCGGAAACGCCCTCTTCGTGGGTGAGGTCATGCGAACTCTGCGTGAGACGGGCGGTCTGGAGCGAGTGGGCAGGCGCGTTCGAATCGACCGGGGCGCTGCCCGGCGAGGTGTGCCGCTCAGCTTGCGGGCGCTGATGGGGGCCCGTATCGACGCACTGCCGCCGGCCCAGCGGAGTGCCCTTGAGGTTGCTTCCGTATTCGGGATGACCTTCTCGGAGCCGGCGCTGTTGACCCTGTGCGGAGACGGTGTCGATCGCATGGATCTTGGCCAGCTCGCGGAGACCGGCATCGTGACCGGCGCAGAGGAACCCGGAACGCCGTCGGGTCAGTGGCGGTTCCGGCATCAGCTCTTCCTGGACGCCGCCTATGGACGCCTTCTGGCCGACAGGCGGCGATCCCTTCATGGCTCGTTGGCTGATCTCCTCGAGGCCTCAGGCCCGCACCCGGACATTGCCGAGCTGGCTCGCCATCGAGTGGCCGCTGGCGATACCGAGCGGGCCTTGCCGCTCCTCGAGCAGGCAGCCAGGGAGGCGGCCGCACTCGGCGCCACGGCAGAGGCCGAAGCATTCGGTCGGGCGGCGGCGGAGATCAGGAGCGGCGCAACCCCGGGTAGTGAGCCACAAGCGGGCTGACTCTAGGCGTCGGGCGGAAATACTCGGTTACCCAGCGCCGCCTTGCCCCAGATATCGGCCGCCCATGCGTTCGCCGCCATCCTGGCCTGGCCGGCCAGCGATGGATGGAAGTAGTCGTAGGTGCTCAAGTCGCTGATGACGAAGTCGGACTCGGACAGCAGACCCGTGTTGTAGGTGCAGTGGAGCCGGTCGGTTCCGCCGTCCGAATTCTCGATGGCGCTGCAGGCCGAATAGAGGGCCGTGTTGTACTGGTTCAGGAAGCCGTTGGCCACCGCGAAGGGCATGAAGTTGCTGTTGCCCAGGTACGGCGGGCAGCCCCGCTGGATCGGGGTCTTCGCAAGCACCGCCTTGGCCGTCGGGTCGGCTTGCGTGATCTCGTGGAAGTGGGGCATGTTCGGCACCGCCAACATCAGGATCCGGCTCCCGGCGGGCAGGCCCGCTCGGAGAATCGCGATTGCGTCCTGGAGCTGGGTCTGGAAGGTCGCCGCGCTTGTGAGTGGCTGCGGCGACGCGCACAAGTCGTTGGTGCCGAGTTCGAAGGTGACGTAGGCCGTCTGGCCCGGCTTGAGCTTCTTGGCGGCTGACACAACCATGTTCGCCTGGCGGACCGCGTCCTTCATCTGCATTCCGGAAGTCGCGGCATCGACGACCAGGGGCGTCGCGCCCAGAGCCCTGAACCTCTCAAGTACGCTCAGCACGCCATCGCCGGCG
>DASVJA010000010.1:0-10347 GCA_036386115.1 Candidatus Limnocylindrales bacterium | reverse complement strand
TTGCCAACGAGACTTGCGATGTCCTTCCGTGTGCCTGGAGGGCGGCCTGCAATAGCGACGTTCAACGCCTATCTGAGGATTCCGGACCGACCGTTGGTGGTCATTCAGACTCAGAAGGATGCCGACGGATCTCCGGCCGATGAGAGGCGGCGGTCGAGAAGGGCACGGTTCGGTCGCGTTCCCTGTCGGAGTTCGAACAGAGCCATCGGTCGAGTCCCACGGTGGGCTATCCCGTACTGATGAGGGCGATGGCAGGCCACGCTTGGAGTCCCTGGATGATGCGTTCCTGTTTCGTGCACTCATGGAGAACACGGCGGATAGCGTCTACTTCAAGGATCGTGAGTGCCGCTTCACTCGTGTCAGTCTCAAGATGGCCCAGGACCTTGGCTTTGCGGACCCTGCGGGTGTCGCCGGAAAGACGGACGCCGACCTCTTCGGAGAGGATTTCGGTCGGGGTACAAGGCTGGACGACGAAAGGATCATGGCGACGGGACGGCCGATGATTGGCGTCGTCGAGAGCCGGCGCCTGGCTAATGGCCACACAAACTGGACGCTCACCAGTAAACTGCCCCTCCGCGACGAGGCCGGAGCCATCATCGGCCTGATGGGTATCACGTGCGAAATCAACGAGATCAGGCAGGTGGAGGTGGCTCTCCAGCGCCTCGCGACGCACGACACGCTTACCGACTTGCCGAATCGCTATCTGATGATCGACCGGCTGAATCGGGCCGTTGCCCGCGCGATACGAAACAGCACGCCATTTGCCGTCATGTTCATGGACATAGACCATTTCAAGGATGTCAACGACTCGCACGGACACGAGTATGGGGATCAGTTGCTCCGGTCGGTTGCCCAAAGACTGGTCAAGACGGTGCGATCGAGCGACACGGTCGCGCGCATCGGGGGCGACGAGTTCGTCATCATTATGGACACGACTCGCCAGGTAGCCCAGGCGGAGACGGTTGCACGAAAGGTCCAACGTGCCCTCAATCGGCCGCATTCGTTGGGGAGTCAGAAGGTCAAGTCGACGGTCAGCATCGGCATCAGCTACTACCCGGAGAACGGCCGGGACGCCGATGGCTTGATCGCGGCGGCCGACGAGGCAATGTATGTCGTCAAGAGAGATGGGGGCAACGGCTATCTCTCCTGTGCGCCTGGCGCCTTCGAGCACGAGGCTCCTCGCGCGGGGTAGTCTTCGGGCTCCCCAACTGCCGTGGCCGCAACTCGTTGGCGGGTGGTTTCTCAATTCCGCACTCTCCGCTCGTCCGTTACGATTGCCACATGAGCGACCCCACCAAATCTCCGACCTCGCCGGCAGCGGCTTTCAGTCTCGCGACGCCTTATCGCGACGCAACTTGCGGCGAGCTGCGCAGTGCAGACGCGGGCCGCGAGGTCAAGATCGCCGGGTGGGTTCATCGCCGGCGCGACTACGGTGGACTTATCTTCATCGACCTGCGCGACCGCTACGGCCTCACTCAGATCGTGATCAACGAAGCCGAGGCTGGCGCCGCCACGGCGGTCGCCGACAAGGTTCGGAACGAGTTCGTGATCCAGGTTCGCGGGAAGGTCGCGCGGCGGCTCGCCGGGACCGAGAACGCCAGGCTGGATACCGGTGAAGTCGAGGTTCAGGCCGTTTCGGTTGAGATTCTGGGTGAAGCTCAGACGCCGCCGTTCTACATCAACGAGCCGGACGCGCCGGTGGACGAAAGCCTGCGCCTGCGTCATCGATATCTGGATATCCGCCGCCGGCCCATGCTCGAGCGCCTGCTCCTTCGGTCGAACCTGGTGAAGGCCGTCCGCGAGGCGCACAACAGGGCCGGCTTCATGGAAGTCGAGACGCCGATCCTGCTGAAGTCGACGCCGGAAGGTGCCCGAGACTTCATCGTGCCCAGCCGGCTTCAGCCGGGCAGCGTCTATGCCCTGCCCCAGAGCCCGCAGCAGCTCAAGCAGATGCTGATGGTTGCGGGCGTGGACCGCTACTTCCAGATCGCCCGCTGCTTCCGCGACGAGGACCTGCGCGGCGATCGCCAGCCGGAGTTCACCCAGCTGGACCTGGAGATGAGCTTCGTCGACGAGCAGCGCGTTATGGACTTCGTCGAGGCGATGATCATCGAGGTTAGCAAGGCGGTCGTGCCGGACCGGCCGATCCAGCAGCTGCCGTTCCCGCGCATCGACTACCACGAAGCCATCGAGCGATACGGATCCGACAAGCCGGACCTGCGCTTTGGCATGGAACTGGTAGACCTCGTGCCGGTTATGGGCGAGGGGAGCACCGGCTTCCGCGTCTTCGATGAGGCGCTTGCCGCGGGGGGCCGCGTCAAGGCGATTGCCGCACCCACGATGGGCGAGTCGAGCCGCTCCCAGATCGATGAACTGGTCGCGTTCGCGCGCCGTTTTGGCGCCAAGGGCCTCGCCCATGTATCCGTCCAGGCGGACGGGACCGGCCATTCACCGATCGCCAAGTTCCTTGGCGACGAGCGTGTGGCGGCCATAGTTAAGTCGATGTCCGGCAAGCCCGGCGATTTGATCCTGATCGTTGCGGACCCGGACCACGAAATCGTTGCCGACGTTCTCGGCCGGCTGCGCCAGGAACTGGGCCTCCGACTCGGTCTCGCGGACGAGAACATCCTCGCCTACTGCTGGGTCTACCACTTCCCCATGTATCAATGGGAAGCGGATCTGGGCCGCTGGCACGCCACCCACAACCCATTCAGCGGCGTCGTTCCGGAAGACGAGAAGTTGCTCGTCACCGCGTCGGGCGACCCGTACAAGCCGTCTCACGCGGATCCTGCCGGCAAGGCGCGGGCTATGCAGTACGACATCGCGCTCAATGGCTGGGAGCTGGGCGGCGGTTCGGTCCGCATCCACAAGCGCGAGCTTCTCGAGCGCAGTTTCGCTCTACAGGGCTACTCGCACGAGCAGATGTACGAGCGGTTCGGCGGGCTGCTGGAAGCGTTCGATTACGGCGCCCCGCCCCACGGTGGCATCGCTATGGGTATCGATCGCTGGGCCGCGCTCTTCAGCCACCAGACCAACATCCGCGAGGTCATGGCCTTCCCGAAGACCCAATCCGGCACGGACTTGATGCTGGGATCGCCTTCCGAGCCGGACGCAGAGCAGTACTCTGAACTCGGCCTCCGATTCGTGGGAATCGCGACGGCCGGCGACGCCGCCAAGAGCGAGCCCGCGGAATAGTCAGCCAACGCACGGCGGAGGCAATAGATGCCGGAACACATGGTTCGCTGCTTCAGGTGTCACGAGGTTTTCGACGCGGAAGCGGGACCCTGCACCAAGTGCGGCGCGCCGTATACGCCGCCCGCTCCTCGGCCGGAAGTCATCCAGGGTCTGTATACGGATAAATACGCCGTCGACGACCTGCCGCCGCTGGATCCGTCCTTGCTGCCGCCGGTTTCCGCGAGTGCCCGTCGCCCCAATACCCAGCTTCTGGTTGGCGGGGGAGCGGCCCTGATTGTCACTGCGCTCGTGGTCGGGTTGCTCTACGTGGTGGGCGCGGTCGGCGGCCAGTCCGCAACGCCCAGGCCGCAAGCGGTGATTGTCTCGGTGACTGCGGCACCGACCACTGCCCCGCTGCCAACTTCGATCAAGAACACCCTGGCCATCCTCAACGATCCGATGCTGAGCGTCCAGGTTAAGATCGTCAGTCATATCGAGGCTTCGGCCGCAGTTGCAGGCACCGGACCGACCGCCATGACCATCAAATTCGACGGCGAGGTTTCGAACGGCAACCAGTGGGGCATGCTTCAGCAGGGGTCGCTTACTCAGGAACTGAGGCTGATCGATGGCCAGCTGTACCGCCGCTTTCCACCTTCAGCCAAGTGGGAGAAGCTCGGTGGTATGCCGCCTTATCTGATGGTCCTTCCGCTCCTGGGCGTGACCAAGGATCGAGAAATCCAGTTCATCAAGCAGGAAAAGCTCAACGACCGCGACGTCCTCCACCTTCAGACGACTCGTTTCTGGACCCCGGATCTGAGTCGAACCGCGATGATGGATATGTCCGGTTATCTCACCGGGCCGGATGTAGAAGTTCTGGATCTCTGGACGGCGCTCGACGGAACCCCGGTTTCGGCCAAGTTCTCAGGCACACGGACGACGGGCGTAAACACTAAGCTGCTCGACGTGGAGGTTTCGTACACCTTCACCCAGGTCGGTCTGTCACAGGTGATCGATGTGCCGGGTCCGCACTGGGCGCCCTCGCCGACGGCGACTGCAGCCCACTAGCCTCGACCTGTAGCCTCGACCTCTAGCGAGCCGGCTCGCCGGACCTCTCCGCATGAGTGGCAAGTTCTTCGTTCCACTCGTACACGGCCGCGCCCTCAGGTTGCGGCGGTCCCTGGTATTCGGGCAGGTCGGCGCGTGGCGTCGCCATGTCGTAGACGATGCCGGGATCGCCGAGTTCCAGGATCCGTACTGGCACGCCCTGAGCGATGAGCGCATCCACGGCCTCAACGCCGTGCCTGGGTGCCAGCGCGGCCAGCCGTTCCGCTAGAGCCGCCGGAATCAGGATCGGCAGTCCGGGCGCGCCCGCGTAAGAGGGCCGGATGATCGACGTGGGCGTGGCTCCGTGCGCCTCCACCAGTGATGTCACGGTCTCGGGATCTACCCAGGTGTAGCGGAACGGCCATAACAGCCCGGCCGTCGTCTCGGTCACGGCCTTTGTGGCGGCTGCGAGGCCGCTTGCCAGCCAGGCGACGCCGGGCGCGACCGAGCCGGCTTCGTGGAGCGTGACGGGCAGACCGGAGAGCGCTTCTGCGAGGGGTGCGGTTTCGTCGGCGACAATGACAATCGGCAGCGCGCCACCGGACCAGGCCGCGTGAGCGACGCGTCGGACGGCCGGCTCTCCGTCGGCATTGCCGAGTGCGGCGGCGTTGTCGGGCACGAGGATGATGGCAGCAACGGTCATTGGGACCTCCTGGGCCGAGTGTATCGCCGACCGCCGAGCCGGGCCAACGACCTATTCGAGCGTATCAATTGGGCTCGGTCCTCTTGTGTGCGACAATCTCTTCACCCATGACTGACCCCACCCGCTCCACCACGCCCTTTGAATTCGAACATGAAGGCCAAGTCCGCTCTGGCGACGACGCGACCTCAGTACGCTCAGACGTGCGAAATGTCGCAATCGTCGCCCACGTAGACCATGGCAAGACCACGCTCGTCGACGCGATGCTCAAGCAAGCGGGCGCGTTCCGATCCAACCAGATCGTCGTCGAGCGGGTCATGGACTCCAACGACCTCGAGCGCGAGAAGGGCATCACGATTCTCGCCAAGCAGACCGCCGTGGACTACGACGGGATCCGCCTCAACATCGTCGATACTCCCGGCCACGCGGACTTCGGCGGTGAGGTTGAGCGCAGCCTGAACATGGTGGACTCTGTTCTCCTGCTGGTCGATGCGGCCGAGGGGCCGCTCCCGCAGACCCGCTACGTGCTCCAGAAGGCGATGTCGCACCACCTGCCGGTCGTCGTGGCAATCAACAAGATCGACCGCTCGGACGCGCGTTGCGCGGAAGTCCTGGACGCCGTTTACGAGCTCTTCATGGATCTCGGTGCGGACGAGAAGCAGATCGACTTTCCGGTCATCTACACCAACGCCAAGACCGGCACCGCAACGATGGACCTGGCCGTCCCCGGTACGGACCTGCGGCCGCTTTTCGGCCTGCTGATCGAACACACGCCGGCGCCGCGTTTCATTCCGGATCATCCGCTCCAGCTTCTCGTGACGAACCTTTCGGCCAACGAGTACGTCGGCCGGATGGCGATCGGGCGCGTCTGGAACGGCAAGATCAAGTTCGGACAGAAGATCGTCATCGTCCGTGAAGAGGAAGAAGCCGCGGACGGAACCATCACGCCCGGTCGGACCATCACCCTCTCCGGAACGGTCACGAGCCTCACCACCGCGCACGGAATCGAGCGCGTGGACATTGAAGAGGCCGGGCCCGGCGACATCATTGCCCTGGCCGGCATCCCGGACGTCACCATCGGCGACACGATCACGGATCCCGCCGACCCGCGTCCGATGCAGCGCCTGGACCTGGACGACCCCACCCTGAGCATGACCTTCGGCGCGAACACGTCGCCGCTCTCCGGTCGCGAGGGCAAGTACGTCACAACTCGCCATATCCGCAACCGCCTGGAGAAGGAAGTCCTCGGCAACGTGTCGATCCAGTTCCAGCAGACTGACTCGGCGGACACTTATGAGGTCCTCGGCCGGGGCGAGTTGCAGCTGGCCATCCTCATCGAGCAGATGCGCCGCGAGGGATTCGAGCTGCAGGTCAGCCGCCCCGAGGTCATCTTGCGTACGATCGACGGCCAGACTCAGGAGCCGTACGAGCGAATCACGGTGGACATCCCGCCTGAATTCATCGGCCCCGTTCAGGGCGCTCTCGCCGACCGCAAGGGTCGCCTGGAGCAGATGAGCACGGACGCCGACGGCCGAGTCCGAATGGAGTACGTCATTCCGGTCCGAGGCCTGATCGGCTTCCGCGGCCAGCTCCTGACGGACACGCGCGGCACCGCGCTGATGCACCAGATCGGCGAGGGCTACGGGCCCTGGGCCGGCGAGGTCACGCATCGAACCACCGGCGTGCTCGTATCGGACCGCCAGGGCACCTCGAACGGCTACGCCCTATACAGCCTCCAGGAGCGCTCCGAGCTTCTGATCGGCTCGGGTGCGGACGTGTACGAAGGCATGATCGTCGGCGAGAACTCGCGCACGGAAGACATGGACGTCAACGCCTGTCGCGAGAAGAAGCTGACGAACATGAGAACTCACTCCCACGACGAGGCCATCCGGCTGACTCCGCCGAGGCCCATCACTCTGGAGACGGCCATCGAGTTCATCGGCGTCGATGAACTCGTGGAAGTGACGCCCAAGTCAATCCGCCTGCGCAAGCGAATCCTCTCGCAGCACGACAGGCGTCGGGCCGCGGGCAAGGAGTTCGTCCAGCGGGGCGAATAGCCGCTCTCGGGATCGCTCGCCGGGCGCGAGGTAGCAGCCTAATTCGGTAGGCTGAGACGCACTAACGCATTAGGCGCCTCAGTGCGATTTGCACCGCCATCCTTCCGAATGCCCACGACAAGCCTTGGCTGACGGTGGCCGGAGATCGCTGTCCGAATTCCGATAGCTGGCCCCGGCGGCGGGTTCCATAGTTGGCGCCATGGATGCGATGCCGGACCTGTATGAATTGGATGCACTACCTGTCCGCCCGAATCGGAGGCGATGGCGGGTATCAGCTGGTCTTGGGTTGCTCGGTCTATCGGCCATCCTGGCGTTTTGCACCTTGACGCTCCGTGGGGCGGATTCGTCCGTCTTCGAGGAGAACTGGCTCTTCTTCGCTCAGATCGTGTGTGGGTTGTACGCGTTCGCTAGTCTTTGTCTTGGGGTTCTGACGTTGGCCTTGCGCGACGACTCCATCACAGCGTGGGGCGCCGTGGCATTCACCGGATTCGTCACCTGGTCATCCCTGCAAAGCGCAGGTCCGTTGGGCGTGACGGGCTTGTCGGCCTTTGTCTGTGCTCTGGTCTTGATAAGCATCCTCAAGTCTCGCGGCACGCAACTCGTAGGCGGGGATTGGGCCATCTCGCTTCGTCGGCGCTGAGACCGAGCGGTCCGCAGGGCGGCCATCATCCGCCGCCGTCGTACAATCGGACCGATGCCGATCTACCTCGACCACGCCGCCACCACGCCCATGCGGCGCGAAGCCCTCGAGGCGATGCTGCCGTTCCTGACCGAGCAGTTCGGCAACGCCTCGTCGCTGCACGGCTTCGGCCGGCACGCGCGTGCGGGGCTGGACGAGGCTCATGAGAGCGTCGCCAAATCGGTCGGAGCCACACCGCGCGAGATTGTCTTCACGTCCGGCGGGACCGAGGCCAACAATCTGGCCATAAAGGGTGCTGCCTGGGCCGGCAAGGCGCGCGGCCATCGGATCATCACCACCACGGTGGAGCATCACTCCGTTGGGCACACGGTCCGCTACCTCGAGAAGTTCGGGTTCGAGATCGTGGAAGTTCCGGTTGACCGATTCGGCTTCGTGGACCCCGACGACATCGAAGCCGCCATAACGAGCAAGACCATCCTCGTCAGCGTGATGCTCGCCAACAATGAGGTCGGCACGATCCAACCGCTGGCCGAAATCGCGGCTCGCGTGCGGCGGCACAAGGGCGTGCTTCTTCACACGGACGCCGTGCAGGCGGCGCCGTATCTGCCGATAGACCTGCAGGCACTGGACGTGGACCTGCTGACGATCGCGGGCCACAAGTTTGAGGGGCCGAAGGGCGTCGGCATGCTGTTCGTGCGGAGTGGGACCAACATCCTGGCCCAGCAGCAGGGCGGGGCGCAGGAGCGATACCGCCGGGCCGGGACCGAGAACGTTGCCGGAGCGGCGGGCCTGGCGCGTGCCTTGGAGCTGGCCGTGGCGGAGCAGCCTGACACTGCGGCCCGGATTCACTTGCTTCGGGATGCTCTCAACAAGGTCGTTCTGGGCGTGGATGGAGTCCTCGGGACCGGCCATCCGGACGAGCGGCTGCCGGGTCTCGCATCCTTCGTCGCCCCTGGCCTGGACGGCAACGCGGTAACGATGGCTCTGGATCTCGCCGGGCTGGCCTGCTCCACAGGTTCAGCGTGTGTCAGCGGATCCAACGAAGTCAGCCACGTTCTGAGTGCGATGGGCTACGCGGAAGGCGATGCCAAAGGTGCACTGCGGATTTCTCTGGGTCGTAACACGACCACCGCCGAAATCACCGAGGCGGGCAATCTGATTGTCCGAACCCTGGCCGAACAGCGCGACGCGGCCGAGAAGCTGGCCGAATCCCGAGCGCTCGGTCGGGCGTCGGTGCCGGTCGTCGGCGCCCTCGCACACGTCGGTGCGGCAGAGTCTTCGGAAGCGGAGACACCGGCGGGGTGACGGTAGGCGGACCGCGCTCTCGCGTCCTGGTGGCGATGTCCGGTGGTGTGGACTCGTCGGTTGCGGCCGCGCTGGTCAAGGCCGAGGGGCATGAGGCCATCGGCGTCTGGATGCGCCTCAGCGACGTGTCCGACAGCCATTCCGATTTCTCGCGGAGCTGCTGCTCCCTGGATGCCGCCGACGATGCCAGGCGCGTTGCGGCCCAGTTGGACATCCCGTTCTACATCCTCAATCTCGAGCGCGAATTCGACGAAGGCGTCCTTCAGCCGTTCCTGCGCGCCTACATGGAGGGCCGCACGCCGAGTCCATGCGTCGATTGCAATACCCAGGTGAAGTTCGGCGCGCTGCTCGGCCGGGCGCGGCTCCAGTACGACTGCGACGCGGTGGCGACGGGTCACTATGCGCGGGTTGCGGCGCCTGCCGTTGGGGCGGGCGGTGGCCCGGCCGGCGGCGCTTACCGGCTCCTGCGCGGCCTCGACCCGGGCAAGGACCAGAGCTACTTCCTCTACGGCCTGGGTCAGGAAGAACTGGCCCACACCCGCTTCCCGTTGGGCGGCATGAACAAGCCGCAGGTCCGCGAGATTGCCCGCGCCATGGGCATGGGAACCGCCGACAAGCGCGACAGCCAGGAGATCTGCTTTGTGCCACGCGGCAACTATCGCGACGTGCTGCGCGAGCGCGCCGGCTGGACCGCAGAGCCGGGACCGCTGCTGGACGTCGACGGCCGGCAGGTCGGCGAGCACTTCGGTGCGGCTTCCTACACGGTCGGTCAGCGTTCCGGCACGGGTGTAGCCCTCGGCGAGCCGCGCTACGTCTGGAAGATCGACTCGGCCGCGAACATAGTCAAGCTGGGCCGACGCGCGGACCTGGAGACACGCCGGTTCGAGGTCGGCGAGATGACGTTCGTGGCCGGCGAGCGGCCGGCTCTCGACGAATTCCGGGCCGAGGTCCAGATCCGACATCGCGGCAAGCCTGTGCCGGCCACCGTTCGTCCTCTTGCTTCCGGCCGCTGGTCCGTCGAGACCGATGAGGCCGTTTGGGCCGCGGCCCCGGGTCAAGCTGCCGTCTTCTATCGTGGCGACGAAGTCGTCGGCGGCGGTCGGATTTCGGCAGCGTCCACGTCCGAGGAATGACAGGCTTCCCTATACTCGGCGCGTGGTAATCGGACCTGCTCCAATTCTCGCGCTGATGGTCGGCGGCTTCCATACGGCGCTGCTGGTCTTCCTGCGCGGACGCGGTGGCGCTCAGCTTTTCGTGGTGTTTCTGGCAGCTGCGTTGGGCGCCTGGGCCGGGGACGCGGCCGGTGCGCGCCTGGGCATCGACCCAATTCGTCTCGGTGACTTCCACTTCATTTCCGCGTCCGTCCTCGCCTGGGCGGGTATTGCGTTCGTGGAAGTGCTCTTCATCCTCGGCCCGACGAGCCCCGC
>DASVJA010000009.1:0-4257 GCA_036386115.1 Candidatus Limnocylindrales bacterium | reverse complement strand
CGAGATCTCGGGAGCGGACCTCATCTACATGTCGGGCGGCAAGCCCGGACATCTACTGTCCCTGCTCCTCGACAGCGCCGCCGGCGCCGCGCTGCGAGAGGCACACGCCCGCGGCGCCGTCATCGCGGGCTGCTCGGCCGGAGCGATGGTGTTGGGTGGCCACCAGATCCGTGTTGGCGGTCGCGGCTTCCTGCACCCTCCGATCGGCTGGGAGGACGGGCTGGGCATGGTCCCCGGCATTGTGGTCGTGCCCCACTACGACGCCATTCCGGAAACCCTGATCGCTCCACTGGTCCTCGCCGCCCCGGACGGAGCGCTTGTCGTGGGATCGACGAGAACACCGCCGTCGTCGGTAGGGACGGAGCCTGGCAGGTTCAGGGCCACGGCCGCGTTACGGTGTGGCGGGGTCGGCGACGCGAGCGACATCGCGCCGGATCGAGCGTCTCACGGCAAGGGACGCTCGCCGAAGATCCGCCAGTGGGGGCGCCAGCCCCGTATCGCCAGTTGATTGCTTGGCAGGCGCAACTGCGCGGCGAACATGGAAGATGACGGCCGCGCGCCGACTACCAACACCTAGACTGCGCATTGAGCGCCCGCACACGCGAAGGAGAATCCCGTGAACCATGACCGTCCTACCAACTCGCAACGCGCCGCGGACGCCGGCGACGTCGTCGTCGGGCCCGTCGGGGGCGTACGGCACAACAAGACTTTGACGCCCGACCCAATTGGAGCCGACGTTGGACCATTGCCGCCCATCGATGGCGTGCCCGGCAGCCCGGCAGACGAGAACGGAGCGATAGACGGCCTGCCCGGCCGCTACGAGCGCCAGGCCCAAGAGGACGCAGCTGGGTTGGATCTGACGCGAGTCCCACTCGGCGCGAACAATGAGTAGCGAGCGGCCGAAGATCGTCGTCGTCCGCCAAGGCGGCGACCACGGCTGCCTCATCACGATTCTGCTCCTGATCGTGGCCTGGCCACTGGCCATCGTCTATTGGATCCTGCGGTTGATGGCGTGGGGCGTCGGTGCGATGGTTGACTGGCTGACCTTCGGGCCGGCGCGACGCCGCCGACGCTGAGCGCTTGGGTGGGATCGCACAAAGCCACCAACGCATGGCGCGCGCGGCGGATCGAGCTGTCGGCACCATGCCCTCACGGTCTCCGCCGGTCAGCGCCAGTCTGCCGGAGTCAGCGTCTGGTCAGAGCGGCCGGTGATAGCGGCGCCGTCGGCGCCCGACTCCGGATGTTTCCGCGGCTTTCGTGGCGACGATGCTGATCGATCCATCGGCTTCCAGGGTCGCCAGCTTCACTGTTTAACGTCGTCGAGTCGCCAGATCGTCATGGGCCTCGCCGCGATCGGCCTCATCGTGACGTCGATCTTGGGATAGATGCCGCTCGACCTAACCCTGCGGTCCGGTGGCCGTATGCTACCCGCACGCTCGCACTCCCCGAGGTCCACGAATCGTGCGAAACGAACCGTCCTCCGGCCATCCCAGCGCTCCTGTGACGCCGCCCACGTTCGAGCCGAGTTCGTTGCAATCGCGCGCGTCGGGGCGCTTCTTGAGTCCGCCGCGTCGGCGGCTCATGCTGATAGGGGGCGGTTTCGTTGCGCTCCTCGCGTGTCTCCTGGCCCTTGGGGCGATCGCCGAGGACGTCCACGACCAGGAGGCAAATGCGCTCGACGCACTTGCGAACCCGCTGCTCCATAGCCTATCTAGCCCGATCCTCGACGCTGTCATGGGAACGTTCACGAATCTCGGCTCGACGATCGTTGTCGTCCCGCTGTTCGTCGCCGCGCTCGCGCTGCTCATCTGGCGGCGGCACCGGCGCGAGGCGCTCTTCCTGACCGTCTCGATGGCCGGCAGTCTCGTGCTCAACCAGACCCTCAAGCTCATCTTCCAGAGGCCGAGGCCGCAGCTCGCCTGGGCCCAGGTCCAGCCGGAATACAGCTTTCCCAGCGGGCACGCAATGAACTCGATCGTCTTTTACGTCGCGGTTGCTCTGATCGTCTGGGTTCTATGGGGCCGTCGTGCGGGTCTGATCGCGACCGTCCTGGCCATCGTTCTGGCGCTTTTGATCGGGACCAGCCGGATCTACCTCGGCTACCACTACTTCACGGACGTTGTCGGCGGGCTCCTCGCCGGCGCGGCGTGGTTGATCATCGTCGCCGCTGCATTGGACGGCGGGCTCTGGCTGAGCCGCTGGCGCGGTCAGGAGTCAGGACCGTGACGAGCGCGTTCGTCGTCGGTCGGCGGCGCAAGGGCAGCCACGTCGGCGGCGTCGTGCGAGAGGTCCGCGCCACGCTGGAGCGGGCGGGCTGGAAGGTCGACGGTGTCGTCGTCGATCGCAAGTCAGACCTGCGCCGCTACGCCCGCCGGGCGGTCAAACGCGGCTGCGACGTAGTGGTGGCGGTCGGCGGCGACGGCACCGCCAACCAGGTCGCCACCGCGCTCACCAGGACGCCGGTCGCCCTGGGCATCATTCCGACCGGGACCGGCAACCTGCTTGCGGGCAACCTAGGGATACCCCGCCGTCTGGATTGGGCCGCCCAGACAGTCATCTCCGGGATGCGTCGCCGCATCGATGTGGGGCGGGCGACCGTTGGAGGGAAGTCCTACAACTTCACGGTGGCTTGCGGGATCGGCTTTGACGCCGACGTCATGGACTCGACGGGAACGCGCTCGAAGCGACGCTGGGGCAAGCTCGCCTACTTCGCCAGCGCCATCGCGGTGAGCGGTCGCATCGGGAACATCAGCCACGACATCACCCTCGATGGGGTCACGACACAGACCCAGGCCGCGCAGGTCATCGTCGCGAACTTCGGCCGGATGATGGCCGGCGTGTCGCCGCGCCGGCCGGTGCTGCCCGACGACGGCCTGCTCGAGGTCATCGTGGTGCGAGCGTCGGGGCCGATTCCGGCTCTGCCGGCGGCCTGGGAGGCGCTTCGCCAGACCGATCTCGGCGATTCTTCGCGCGGCCATGCCTTCCGGGCCCAAGCACGGAAGGTCAGGATCGCCACCGCTCAGCCGCGCCTGGTGGAGATCGACGGCAACGTTGTCGGCCGGACGCCGGTCGACGTGTCAATCCTGCCTGCCGCCCTCAGTGTGATCGTGCCCGCATCCTGATCCGGCGGCGTCCATCGAGCCGCCGCGATCCGTTAGGGCGTGGAGCCTGGCGCCCAGGCATTCCCGTTATCGTCGGAGGCAACGGTCCGCAGCGAACGGCCGGCTAAGGGGACCTGCTCGGCGGCCTGATCCACGAATACTACGGACGCGCCGCATGAGCGAATCTGGGTTTCTGACCCCCACGGGGCGTAGTGTTTTCATCCTCGCGGTCGGCTGAGGACCCAGCCTAGGCTTCGGAGAAGGGCATGAGAGTTCATGACTGGCATGTGTAAGCACGAAGCTTCGGCTGAGAGAGGTAGTTGTGGTAGCTGCTGTAACCCCCGTCAAGAAATTGTTCACGCGCGAAGAGGCGCTCGCGGTCGCGACTGAGCTCGGGATCGACTTCACGGCGCTAAAGTGCGACCTCGACCAGTTCCGGATGGGGCTAGACGTAGAGCTTGAGCACGGGCCCCGAAGCCCCAAGACGAATGTCAGCGGGGACGACTGGAACATCACCGGAAAGATCGCGCTCGCCCACCTGAAGGAGTTCCCGGACTACTACACCCGCCTAGCCGTCCTGGAGCGCGAAGCGGCCGCCCATAAGGAAGCGCGGAAGTAGCGCAGGGGTCGGGCGGTTCAAGGCCCAGACCTGGGGCTTTGCCTGGGCGCCTCAGTGGATTCTTCTCGGCTCGTACTCGGCCGCCTTGGGATCCACGGGCCGGTCGGAGTTCACTCGCGTCTCGGCGGGCTCTGTTGATGAGGTCCTCTCCGCCACGGCGCCATGACCTCCACTCCCTACTTTAGATTAGCTGCCCGCAGCGCCAACTCGGTCGTCGCGAGACCCCGGTCCGCGAAGCACGACAGACTCTACTGCCTGCTTGCGAGGCACACACCCAAGCGCTTAGCGTCGGCGACGTCGGGCCGGCCCGAGGGTCAACCAGTCAACCACTCGGTGGAGTTGCTGGCGGCGACTTGTGAATAGGCCTCCAAGTCTTGAAGCGCTTGAATCTTCTTTGGCTTGGTGCGCTTTCCCCATAACGGAAAGGGAGTCAACGAAATGGCGATAAACACTACAAGGAGAACTCTCGCACTGGCCGCGATCGGTCTGATAGTCGCGGCGACCACGGCGGCATGCAGCGGCAGCAGCACCGCAAGC
>DASVJA010000008.1:0-16487 GCA_036386115.1 Candidatus Limnocylindrales bacterium | reverse complement strand
GCGCGGAACTCCGCCCCACCCTTTAGGGCGAGGTACTTGGTGATCGCCGCCGTGAGCGTCGTCTTGCCGTGGTCGATATGGCCGATCGTACCGATGTTGACGTGCGGCTTAGTCCGCTCGAACTTCTTCTTCGCCATCGCGAGCGTTCTACTCCATCTGGCGCGGCCAATGCCGCTACGTGTGTGGAGCCCTCAATCGGACTTGAACCGATGACCTCGTCCTTACCAAGGACGCGCTCTGCCAACTGAGCTATGAGGGCCCGAAGCCTGAACACGCTGTTCTATTGGTGGGCAGGAGAGGAATCGAACCTCCACAGTCGAAGACGGCTGATTTACAGTCAGCTAGGCTCACCACCTGCCCGACCTACCCATGAGTCCGCCAGCCCGGCGCGGGGGTCCGCACCTGCAGCTGACCCTATTCAGTTGGAGCCGACGACGGGTCTCGAACCCGGAACCTGCGGTTTACAAAACCGCTGCTCTACCAATTGAGCTACGTCGGCGGGCGCAAAGGCATGCTCACGCTAAGACCCCTGGGCGCCCGCGAATGATATTGGCTGGCCCCCTCGGCGGTCAAGCGCGGCCCCGAAGGCCCTTTCTTTGGAGCGCAAACGAGCCGTCACTCGGCCGTTGCAACGTCACTAGAGTCAGCTAGAGACGATCCGGGCAGAAGCGCGTCCTCCTCGGGCTCGGGAGACTCCTGAACCGAAACCTCGGTCTTGGCGGTTCGACGGCGAGCCTTTGGCCCGGCATCGGCCACGATTTCAGGCTCGGCGACGACCTCCGGCTCGGCGACGATTTCCTCGGCCACCACCGATTCGGGCTGAACCGCCGACACAGCCTCGATCGCCTCGTCGACCGGCTCGTAATCGATACCGGCCGGCTCCGAGAACGGATTCTGGAACTGAGGTCGATCACCGCCGCGTTGGCTTGAAGCTTCGTAGAGAAGGATCGAACCGGCGACTGCGGCGTTCAAAGACGATATGCGACCGCGCATCGGGATGCGGACGACGTTGTCACAGCGGCGCCGAACGGCCGGCCCTAGACCCTGCCCTTCGCTTCCGACGACCACGACGACCGGTCCGCGCAGGTCCGCCTGGCGCGCCGTGAGGGGCGCCTCGGCATCCGTGCCGACTATTCGCAAGCCACGGACGTGGAGATCCGTCAGGGCCTCCGCGAGATCCTCGACCGGGACGAGGAGCAGATGCTCCACTGCGCCGGCGGATGACTTCACGGCGGCGGCCGAGAGGGGCGCCTGGCGACGCACCGGATAGATGACGCCGTGCACTCCCGATGCCTCGGCCGTGCGCAAGAGGGAACCGAAGTTCTGCGGATCCTCCAGCGAGTCCAGGACCAGGACGAAGGGGGCCTCCTTGCGCTCGATCGCGCGGGCGAGGATGTCATCCAGGCCGGCAAACTGGCGCTTGTCCGTCACGAGGGCGATTCCCTGGTGTCCGTCGAAGCCGGCGAGAGAAGTAAGGGTGCCGCCCTCGACCTCCACAATCGGGATGCGCAGGTTTGTCGCGTGCAGGACCAACTTCTCCAGGGCCTGACGGCGTTGCGGAACCACGAGCAGGCGGATCGCCTTGCGACGGGCGATGAAGGCTTCTTCCACCGGATGGCGCCCGGCCACCAGCTCCTCGTCCTCGCCCAGAAGACCGGTCGGGGGCGGAGAGGCAGGCTGCCTGCTCCATGGCGCGCCGCCCGGAGCTCCCGCTCCAAACGGGCGTCTGTCGTTGAAGCCACCGGAGCGGGCCCGGAAGTCCGGCCGGAAGGATGGACGCGGCGACCGCTGAGGGCGGTCGAAGGGCTGGGCAGCAGGCTGCGACGGGGCAGTCTCGGCCGACTCCGGGGCCCCGAATCCCTCGGCCTCGTTTGCGGCTTCGCGATTCTGAGGAATCTGCTCCTCGGACGCGACCTCGCTGCGATCCTCCTGCTCCTGCCAGGGCGCCGGACTCGGAGGGCTCGTCGGACGGTCGCCACCAAAGCCGAAACCGGTTCGGCGCGGCCCCGGACGAGGGCCATTGCCAAAGCCCGGCCGGCCGGCCGAAGGCCCGCTTCGACGAGGCCCGCCGGAGAAACTACCCGGCCGCGCAAAGGGGCGCGGGGCGGGCCTGAAGTCACCATCGGTCTCGCGAGGAAGAGGGCTGTCCTGCTCGGACGGGCGTCCCTCCCCTACTCCCGGTCCCTCGCCGAATGGACGCCGCGGCGCGAAGCCGGGGCGTGGGCCGTAGCCGGGCCGCGGACCGGCGAAGCCACCGGGGCGAGGTCCGCCGGTGCCGGGTCGGAAGCCACCGGGGCCACCGGGACCGCTCCGAGGACGGGGCGGACGCGGGGTCCAGGGGCTTTCTGGCTGCCACTCCCGGCGCGGAGGCTGAGGAGCGCCACCCTGGCCCTCACCGGCTCCGCCGGAGAAGTCCGGGCGCGGCGCATTGAAGCGTGGAGGTTCCTGTCGGAAGCCACCCGGTCGGGGGCCGTCCTGACGCGGGCCGTCGGGCCGGAAGCCACCGGGTCGAGGTGCGCCGGGCCTGAAGCCACCGGGTCGAGGTGCGCCGTAACCGGAACCGCTCGGCCGACCCGGTCCGCCGGGGCCGCTCGGTCGACCACCTTGACGAGGCCCGAATGAGCGCTGGCCTCCGGGGCCGCGATATGGCGCCGGTCCGTCCGATCGCGGGCCGTCGAAGCTTGGACGATCGGACCTGGGGCCGTCGAAGCGCGGCCCATCCTGGCGCGGACCCTGAAAGCGGTCTCCGTCCGGTCTGGGGCGCTGGCCTCCGGGCCTGTGCCCGAAGCTGTGGTCCCCTGGCTTGTGTCGATTGTCAGGCAAGGTGATTTCCGTTTCGACTGGTTCTGGCGCCGCTGGGGCGTCAGATGTTTCGGCCGCGCGAGGTCGCGGCGCGGCTTACTCGGCGCGGCGCCAGCGTTGGCCGTCGCGCGTGTCTTCTACCTGGATGCCGCGTTCGGCAAGTTCGTTTCGGAGGCGGTCTGATCCCGCCCAGTCCTTTCCGGCCCGGGCCGCAGCTCGGTCGTCAAGGAGCTGCTGCAGTTCCGGTTCGAGTGTGTCTTCGGTCGCCGGCGCAATCGCCAGGACTCGATCGAGATCGCGAATGAAGGCGATTGCGCGCCCGGCGTCGGCAGTTGACAGCACCCGGGCGTCGATGCGCCGGTTCAGTTCCCGAACCAGCTCGAATAGCGCAGCAAGGGCCGGCGAGATGTTCAGGTCGTAGTCCAGTGCGGTTTCAAATGTAGCCCGAGTTCCATCGAACAGCGATTGCAAAGTCGCGTCATCTAGGCCATCCGAGCGATAGGCCGAGAGAGCCGCAAACAGCGCATCCAGCCGATCTACGGCCGAACTGGCCGATGCCAGCGAGTCTTCGCCGAACGAAAGCGCCATTCGATAATGGGCCGATAGCAAGGCCAGCCTGAGCGCTCGCGCCGAGACGCCGCTCGCCAGAGTCTCCCCGACGCGGGAGATGTTGCCGGTGGACTTGGCCATCTTCTGACCGCCCATTTGGAGGTGGGCGCAGTGAAGCCAGTAGGCCACGAAGGTCTTGCCGGTCGCGGCCTCGCTCTGAGCGATCTCGTCCTGATGATGAGGGAAGATCAGATCCACGCCGCCGGTGTGGACGTCGAAAGACTCGCCCAGATACTGCATGCTCATGGCCGAGCACTCGATGTGCCAGCCCGGGCGCCCCGGGCCGATGGCCGTCTCCCAGCTCGGCTCGTCCGCCTTTGGGCCCTTCCAGAGCGCGAAGTCGCGAACGTCGTCCTTGCCGTACTCGTCGGCCTCGACGCGCTCGCCTACCCGCATGCCTTCGGGGTCCAGGCGGGCGAGCTTGCCGTAGGCCGGCCAGCTCGCGATCCGGAAAAAGATCGAGCCGTCATCAGTTTTGTAGGCGTGACCGTTGTCCAGCAGTGTCGAGATCAGAGCCACCATCTGAGGGATGTGCTGCGTGGCCCGCGGCATCACGTCCGGGGTCGTTATGCCCATCGTCGCAACGTCCGCCATAAAGAGCCCGGCGTAGCGATCCGCAATCTCGCCGATGGAGACCCCGTCGGCATGCGCCGCCTTGATGATCTTGTCGTCGACGTCCGTGAGGTTCATCACCCACGTGACCCGCATGCCCCTATAACGGAGGTACCGAACCAGGAGATCTGCGAACAGGAAGGAGCGGAAGTTGCCGACATGCGCCGGGCCGTACACCGTGGGCCCGCAGCTGTAGATCCGGGCGTGGCCCGGCTCGAGGGTCACGAAATCACGGCTGGCGCCGGCCATAGTGTCGAATAGCTGAAGGCTCATGCCTCTCCCACGTCTGTCCCGGCGGCGCCGACAAACGGCACCAGCCAGGCAATTGCGCTTGCGGAGATGGATCTCCCAGCGCCCTCCGGACCTTCCAGGTTACCCGTGGAAGCTTTCACATTCACGACCGATGCCGGCACACCGATGGCGGCCGCAATGGCCTCACCCATCGACGGTAGCAGGGCCGCGAGCTTGGGGCGCGCAGCCACGATGGTCAAATCCACGTTTCCTACTGCCCACCCCGCCGCGCGCACCTTTTCTGCCACATTCGAGAGAAGGACCCTGCTGTCGACGCCCACGGGCGTCCGCGCGTCGGCCGGAAAGTGGCGGCCGAGATCACCCAGGCCGGCAGCGCCAAGCAGGGCGTCGGCAACCGCATGCAGGGCGGCGTCTCCGTCGGAATGGCCGGCGAGACGAGGCGCCCCCGCAATCTGAACTCCGCCCAGGACGAGCGGCTCTCCGGCCCCGAACGGATGGGAGTCCATCCCCTGCCCGATCCGGCCGGCGGTGGGCACGGCAGGGCGGCCGGGCACGAGCCCGCCGTCGAGCATCGCTCGAGCACGCTGGAGGTCTATGGGGACGGTCACTTTGAGATTGCTCGCTTCACCGCTGATCGTATGGACCGGGATTCTACAGGCCTCAAGCAGAGAAGCCTCATCCGTCCAGATTTCGTCCCCGTCCGGCGGGTATTGCGCGTAGGCCTTCTCGAGCAGACTTCGGAGTACGCCCTGCGGTGTCTGTGCTGCCACGACTTCCGTGCGGTCAACTGTAACGGCGATCACCTCGCCCTCGAGGCGCTTCAGGGTTTCGGCCACCGGCAAGACCGGAATTGCAGCCCCGTGAGTCCAGGTTGCTTCGGCCACGGCCCTGATGAGCGCCGGACTGGCCAGCGGCCTCGCGGCATCGTGGACGAGGATCACCGAGTCGGGCCGAGTCGTGGCCGGAACGTCGGCGGGCCCAACATTAACCTTGGGACCGGTTTCGGTCTCGCCGTCGTCATCCGTTTCGGCGGCCGCGGCCTCGGCCAGGGCAACCACCCCTGCGGCGACCGAGTCCTGACGTCGCTCGCCGCCGGCCACAACGGCCACCACCGCGTCGGGCAGCCACGGCTCGGAGGCAATCTCAACGATGCGAGCCAGCGAGGTGGCGATGACGATCCGCTCGACTCCGGCCGCTGCCAGGGCCTCGACGGACCAACGCAAGACGGACCGGCCGTTGAGTTCGGCCGTGAGCTTGTCCAGGCCGCCCATACGCCGGCTCGACCCGGCGGCGACCACGACGGCCTCGATCGACCCTTTCAGCCCGTCGCTCACTCTTGGTGGGCCTGCGCGAACACCATCCGCCCCATCACCGTCTGGAGAACGCGAGTCACCGCAACGTCCAGTTCGTGACCGACCAGGCGCGCGCCACCCTCAACGACGATCATCGTGCCGTCATCCAGGTAACCGACTCCCTGGCCGGCCTCTTTGCCTTCGGTCAGAACCTTGATCCGCAACGTGTCTCCCGGAAGCAGCGCCGGCTTCAGCGCATTCGCCAGTGAGTTGATGTTGAGGACACGGACCGACTGGAGATCCGCCACGCGATTCAGATTGAAGTCATTGGTCAAGATCGCCGCCCCCCGCGCCCTTGCCAGGGCGACCAGCTTGGCGTCCACCTCGCCGGCCTCAGTCGGATCGTCGTCCACGATATCGACCGGTGTCGGTCCGTCCTTCTGGAGTCTGGCCAGTATCTCCAGGCCGCGCCGGCCTCGGCCGCGCCTTTGGGCATCCGAGCTGTCCGCGATCCGCTGCAATTCATCGAGGACGAAGTGCGGGATCACAAGGCGGTGATAGAGGAAGCCGGAATCGACGATGTCTGCGATGCGGCCGTCGATGATGGCGCTGGTGTCCACGATGACCTGCGTTTCGCCGCCCTGGCCCGGCTTGACCTTCTCCTCTTTCGGCCGGACGAGACCGGCGGCAGTCGCGGCCGCAACCAGGTCCTCACGCTTGGCAACCGTGAGGCCGACCATGCCCAGACCGCAGGCGACCGAGACGCCCAGAGGCAGATAGCGGCCGAACGGCTCGGGCAGTGCAGAGAGCGGCAGCCCCAGCAGCAGCGCGATAAGCAGACCGATCAGGAGCCCCGCGACAGCCGCGACAAACTCCGCCGTCGACATTGCCTGAACAGCCCGAATCAGCTTGCCGGCCGGAACCACGGTCAGGTAAGGCAGCAGCAGAAGCCCGACCGATATCCAGGCCGCGACCCAAATGAGTATCAGCAGGACCGGCGACGCGGTCCTATCGAAGGACGGCTGCGCCGCCAGAACGAATCCGAGACCGATCAAGGCACCGAACGCGGCGCCCATCAGCCGAATGATGCGGATCAAGATTTCACGCCTTGCGACGATGCGCTGTGGATAAATAGAGGATGAAGGCGCCTCGTCCGGCTCAGCCTAGCATCGCACCGGAAGGCTCGCCAGATCCCGAGCGCATGTTTGACCCGGCAATAGGACCTACGGTTCCGAGCGGCCCAGTCGGGAGAGGGCCTCCGAAGGGCTCGGCGCATCCAGGCCGGAGGTCGTCTGAGCCGCACCGGAAGCCGGGATCTCGACCGCCGCCGAGCCAGCAGACGTGCCGGTGCCCACGGCGTGGAGGATGGCCTGCCTGATATTCGGCACCGCGACGACATTCATGCCTGCAACGGACGGTGTGTCGGCGCGCCGCGACTCGGGGACGATCGCAGTCCGAAAGCCGAGACGGGCCGCTTCACGGAGCCGTCGCTCCAGGCCCGGCACCGGCCGAAGCTCGCCGAGCAGACCCACTTCACCTATCGCCACGAGGTCCGGCGCCACCGGCTTGTCGCGCAGCGACGAGGCCAGGGCCAAGCAGAGCGGCAGGTCAAGGCCGGGATCGTCCAATTCGAGGCCTCCGGCCAGGTTGGCGTAGACATCGTGGCTGCCCAGCCCAACGCCGGCCCGGCGGCCCAGGACGGCCACGAGCAATGCCAGCCTGTTCGAGTCGATACCGGACGAGGTGCGCCGTGGGCTGCCGTATCCGCCCGGGGCCACCAGCGCCTGAACCTCCACGAGAATGGGCCGGGTTCCCTCGAGAGTTGCTCCGGCAACGCTGCCGGGAGCGTGCTCGCCGCTGGATGCCAGGAATGCCCGCCCCGGGTCCGAAACCTCGGCCAGTCCGCGCTCCGCCATCTCGAATACGCCGACTTCCTCGGTGGAACCAAATCTGTTCTTGGTGGCGCGAAGCAGCCTGAGGGTCGCCGTGCGATCGCCCTCCAGATTAAGGACCGCGTCCACGAGGTGCTCTAGCGTCTTTGGCCCGGCGAGGGTTCCATCCTTGGTGACGTGTCCCACGAGTATCACCGCGATGTTGTCGCCCTTGGCCATCTCCATCAGGCGCTGGGCGCACTCTCGGACCTGGCCGACGCTTCCGGCCGGCCCATCCAGCTCGTCGATATGAACGGTTTGAATCGAATCCACGATGAGTGCGACGGGGCGCATCTCGCGAGTCAGCTCGATTATCCGGCCGACCTCGCTCTCGGCGACCACGGAGATCCGATCCGCGGCCTCGCCCTCCAACAGCCCCAGGCGGCTTGCGCGCAGTCGGACCTGGCCGGCCGATTCCTCACCGGTTGCGTAGAGAATCTCGCCGCCTGTCGGGGCGCCGCTTGTCACGCCCTCCGTCACGCCTACCAGGCCCATCGCCAGGCCTGCGGCCGCCTGCAACAGAAGAGTGGACTTGCCGATCCCGGGCTCGCCGCCGAGCAGCACGGCCGACCCGGGCACCAGCCCACCGCCCAAGACACGATCAATCTCACCAATGAACGTCGGGACACGGATCGGCTCCGCCTCGCGCAGACCGTTCAGAGACTGAGGCGCGCCTGCCGCGCCGCCAGCCCCGGGCGCCACAATGCGGCGCCCTTTCTCCGGCTCGCGCACGACCGTTTCGACAAGTGTGTTCCAGCCACCGCATGTCCGGCACTGGCCTTCCCACTTGAGATGGGCAGCACCGCACGTCTGGCAGATATAGCGGCTTTGCTGGCGGGCCACCCCTCAGTGTCTGCTAGCGCGCAGCTTCGACGGGTTGCTTCTCTTCGACCGGGTGGATATCCAGACCCGCCTCGGAGCCCTTGTCGACGAGGATCGTGGTTCCGCGAGTGAGCTTCCCGAGCAAGAGTTGCTCGGCCAGAACGTCCTCGATCATGTTCTGGATCACGCGGCGGAGCGGCCGCGCGCCGTAGGCCACGTCGTAGCCGATCTTGATCACATGGTCCTTGGCCGCCTGAGTGACTTCCAGAATCATGCCCTGGGCCTTGAGGCGGTCGCGGACACGAGCCAGCATCAGATCCACGATGAGCGTGATCTCTTCCACGGTCAGAGACCGGAAGACGACCGTGGCGTCGATGCGGTTGAGGAACTCCGGCCGGAACGTGGCCTTCAGCTCCTTGTCCACCTTTTCCTTCATCAGATCGTGAGATGCCGTAGCCCGCGTCTCGTCCGTGTCGCCCTGCTGACGGAACCCGAGCGAGGAGTTAGTCTGGAGCTGCCTGGCACCCAAGTTGGAGGTCATGATGATGATGCAGTTGCGGAAGTCCACCCGCCTGCCCTTGGCATCGGAAAGGTGCCCGTCCTCCAGGATTTGGAGCAGCATGTTGAAGACTTCCGGGTGGGCCTTCTCGATCTCGTCGAGCAGCACCACGGCGTAGCTCTTGCGCCTGACGGCCTCGGTCAGCTGGCCACCCTCGTCGAAGCCGACGTACCCGGGAGGCGCGCCGACAAGGCGGCTGACGTTGTGCCGTTCCATGAACTCGCTCATGTCGATCTTGATGAGCGCGTCCTCGGAGCCGAACATGAACTCCGCGAGAGCCTTTGCCAACTCCGTCTTGCCGACGCCGGTGGGCCCCAGGAACACGAACGAACCGATCGGCCGCTTAGGATCCTTCAGCCCTGCGCGAGCACGCCGGACAGCCTTGGAGACGATCTCGATCGCTTCCTGCTGGCCGATGACCCGCTTGTGCAGGTCGTCTTCCATATGGAGCAGACGCTCGGACTCTTCTTCGGCGATTCGGGTAACTGGGATGCCGGTCCACATAGCCACGACATGGGCGATCTCTTCCTCGTCCACCTTTGGCTGTTCGTTGGATATGGAGGCCTGCCATTCGGCGCGCAGATCGTCCGCCTTCTGGCGAGCTTCGGCCTCGGATTCGCGAAGAGTCGCGGCTTCCTCGTACTCCTGCGAGTTGATCGCGGCGTCCTTCTCGCGCGTGATCCGGTCGACTTCTTTCTGGGCGTCGCGCAAAGCCGGCGGGGCGGAGGCGTAGCGCAGTCGAACGCGGCTGGCCGCCTCGTCGATCAGGTCGATCGCCTTGTCCGGCAGGTGGCGATCCGTGATGTATCTGGTGGAGAGGTCCACGGCCGCCTTGACGGCCTCGTCCGTGATCGTGACCTTGTGGTGCTGCTCGTAGCGCTCGCGGATTCCCATGAGGATCAGGACGCTCTGCTCGATGGTGGGCTCTTCCACCATCACGGGCTGGAACCGGCGTTCAAGAGCCGCGTCCTTCTCGATGTACTTGCGGTATTCGTCCAGCGTCGTGGCGCCGATGCACTGCAACTCGCCGCGCGCGAGCGGCGGCTTGAGGATGTTGGCTGCGTCGATCGCGCCCTCGGCCGCACCCGCTCCAACCAAGGTGTGCAGCTCATCGATGAAGAGGATCGCGTCGTTGGTACTCCGAAGCTCCTCGATGATCTTCTTGAGCCGCTCCTCGAATTCGCCGCGGTACTTGGTGCCGGCCACGAGGGAGCCGATGTCCAGCGTAAGAACACGCTTGTTCAGGAGCGTCTCCGGGACATCGCCGCTGACGATGCGGTGGGCCAGGCCCTCGGCGATGGCAGTCTTGCCGACGCCGGGCTCGCCGATAAGGGCCGGGTTGTTCTTGGTGCGGCGGCTCAGGATCTGGATGACCCGCTCGATCTCCTTCTCGCGGCCGATCACCGGGTCCAGCTTGCCGAGGCGCGCGGCCTCCGTCAGGTTGATACCGAGCTGGTCGACCGTGGGGGTCTTGCTGGCCCGCTTGGTCTCCTGGGCCGGACCGGCCGAGGAGGACTGGCTCAAGACGCGGATGACTTCGTGACGAACCTTATCCAGGCTGACGCCGAGCGACTCCAGCACGCCGGCGGCGATACCCTCGCCCTCGCGCACGAGGCCGAGAAGCAGATGCTCTGTTCCGATGTAGTTGTGGCCCAGTCTCCGGGCTTCGTCGATTGCAAGCTCGATGACGCGCTTTGCTCGCGGCGTCAAACCGACCTCACCAACCACCGGCCGGTCGCCCCGCCCGATGATGAACTCCACGGCAGTCCGCACCTTGGGAAGCTCGACGTTCATGTTCTCGAGCACACGTGCAGCCACTCCTTCGCCCTCGCGAACGAGGCCGAGGAGGAGATGCTCGGTACCGATGTAGTTGTGGTTGAACCGCTGCGCTTCGTCCTGAGCGAGAGTCAGAACCTTGCGCGCACGATCCGTGAACTTGTCGAAACGATCCATCGAGGTGAGAGCCTGCTCTAGCTGGCCGCCTCCTGGCGGCCTCAGGCCATGCTAGCACGCCCCGCCAGCCATGTAACTCGCCCCTTCCGGGGAGGTTCTATCGGCCCAAGATGTGGGCCTCTCGGGTAGCCAGCCGGCGGGCCGAGGACGTCAGGCCCCAGATCTGAAAAGCAAGAGACCCGCCGGCAGAGCCGGCGGGTCTCTCTTCACTACCTATTCGCGTGGTTCGGTCACACGTTGCGGCCGAGGCGGGCCAGGCTATTCCGCCGGGCTCTCCGCGGCGGCGTCGGCCGGAGCCTCTGCGTCGGTCTCCGCGGCGGCGTCGGCCGGAGCCTCTGCAGCGGCGGCGTCCGCTTCTGCCTTGGCGGCCTTGGCCTTCGCGGCCTTAGTCGGCGCCTTGGCCGGAGCCTCTGCGTCGGCCGGAGCCTCTGCGTCGGCTACGGGAGCGACCTCAACCTCGGCGGCAACCTCGGCCTTGGGGGCCTTGGGCGCTTTCGGGGCCTTGGGGGCCTTGACCGGCTCTGCCGCGACTTCCGCTGCCGGCTCCTCGCCCGAAGCCTTGGCCTCGGACTCGGCAACCTGGGCGCGGATCTGGGCAAAGGCCGATGCCAGCGTGTTGTCGATGCCGCCTTCGGGCTCCTGAACCGCGTCCGTCATCGAGTAACCGCGCTCGGGGCGCGGGCGTCGCTCGGGGCGAGGTGCAGAGGTATAAGACGGGGACGACGGCGCCTGGGACGGAGCATCGACGACGACCGGCTTGGCCGGCGGCTCCTCGGCCTGCTTGAGGCTGAGGCCGAGTCGATGTCGCTCGGAGTCCAGGCTGATTATCTTGAGCTTGAGCGTCTGGCCCTCGTGAACCACGTCACCCGGATGGGCCACGCGCTGGTGGGACAGCTCGCTGATGTGGATCAGACCCTCGAGGCCGTCGCGAACGCGGACGAAGGCGCCGAAGTTCACCAACTTGGTGACGGTGCCGTCGATGACATCCCCAACCTTGAAGTCGGCCACCGTGGAGTGCCACGGGTCCGGCTGCAGCTTGCGGATCGAGAGGCTGATGCGGCCGCGCTCGTGGTTGATGTCGATGACTTCGGCCTCAACCTGGTCGCCGACCTTGTAGCCGGACTCCGGGTTGTTGACCTTGTTCCACGAGAGCTCGCTCTTGTGAACGAGGCCGTCGATCCCGCCGAGGTCGATGAAGACGCCGAACGGTGCGATCGAGCGGACGGTGCCGTTGACCTTCTGGCCGACCTGAAGGCTGCTGAAGAGCTCGTCCCGCTTCTCGCGGCGCTCCTCGTACAGCGCGACCTTCTCGGACAGGATCAGGCGGTTGGCCTTGCGGTTGACCTCGAGGATCTTGAGGCGGAGCTTGCGGCCGACGTACGGCTGCAGCTTCTCGGCAATCTCCTGGGCCGCGTCGCGCGGCTGGTCGTTCTGCGGTCGGCGCGGGAAGTCCACGATCTGGCTGATCGGAACGAAACCGCGGATACCGCAATCGACGATGAGGCCACCCTTGTTATGGTCGATGACCGGCGCGTCGATGATGACGCCCGTCTCGAACTGCTCCTGCATCGAGCGCCACTTGCGCTCGAGGCCGGCCCGGCGCAAGGACAGGACGACGTGCCCTTCCTGGGACTCGGGCTGGAGCACGTAGACGAGGACGACGTCACCGACTGCAAGTGCAGGAGCGGATTCGGCGTGCCTGCCGTAGAGCTCGCGGTTCGAGACGACACCTTCGCTCTTGGCACCGATGTCGACGAGGATTTCGTCGCGATCGATCCGCACGACGGTGCCTTCAACCACGTCACCGTGCTTGAAGCTCTTGATGTCGGCGTCCTGCTCGGCGAGCAGCTCCTCCATCGTTGAGGGCTCGGGGCGCTGGATGACCGGCATCACCGGGGCCTCTTCAGGCTCCTCGGCGGCCGGCGCATCGGCGACCTCGTCTTCAGTCACCACTTCGACCTCGAGGACGGCCGGGGCGGGCGGCTCGCTGGTCTCGATTTCTGTGGGCACGATGATTTCGGCGGGCTCGTCGGCGATAGCCACGACGACGGCTTCCTCGGACGCCTGGTCAGCGACCTCGGCAATTGCCTCGGTCTCCGGCGTGGTCCCGCCCGGCTGCTCTTCGGTCAAGATTTGTCTCCTATGGTCATTGGTCGCCCATGTAAAGCAAAAACGGCTGGAGCCGTGCTCAAGCCGTCAGTCGAATCGCAGTCCGGGGGCTTCGTGCGCTCGGTCCACTCCTTCGATGAGGCTATGGGTCGACTCTTGTACCTATTGATGCCCTAGGGCCGGGTGAATCTAGCACAGGTGCAGTGGCGCAACAATCATTCCTGTCATCGCCGCCGCGCGGGCCGGAATTATCCCGAGGGGCCGGAGTCCAGGGTCGGCGGCGGTCCGTACAATCGTGGCATGCCAGAACTACCGGACCTGTCTATTCTCGCCGACGCATTTGAGGCCGCAATGGTCGGCCGCCCGGTGCTCGGCGTCGAGGCGCCCGGCCCCCTGACGGTTCGTGGTACGCCGGCCGAAATGGATGCCCTGGTCGGCCAGCGGCTCGAGCGCTTCTATCGACGCGGCAAGTTCCTGTGGCTTGAATTCGAGCGGGATCGCGTGGTAATCAACGCCATGCTGACCGGCCGACTCCAGCTCGCGGCAACCCCAGCAGTCAAGAGGCTCCAGAAGACGCTGTTCATTGTTAAATATGGATCGCGCGTAGGGCCTCAGGCGGGCACGGCCTCCTGGACCGCGGGCGCGTCCTGGGTCCCACGCGATGAGGCCACCCCGGAGATGCGCTACCGCGACGCCACTCAGATGGGCAAGGTGTACCTGCTCCCCCGCGGCGTTGAGCGACCCGTCCCCGGCATTGGTCCGGATGAGATAGGCCCAGACGCCGACGATCCGGCCCTAACCCTGGAGGTCTGGCAGGCTCGCATCCGCTGTCACTCGGGTGAGCTCAAGAATCTGCTGCGGAACCAGGAATTCGTGGCCGGTATCGGCAACGCCTACTCAGACGAGATCCTCCACGCAGCCAAGCTGCTGCCGTCGCGGCGACGCGCAACCCTTGCACCGGAGGAAGTTGACGAACTGTACACCGCCACCCGTGCGACCCTCTCGGCGGCGATCACGACTCTCCGGGTCCGCGTCCCGCCCGCGTTCGAGACGGAGGTACGGGACTTCCTGGCCGTCCACAACAAGGGTGGCCAGCCCTGTCCACGGTGCGGCCACAGAATCACACAGGTCGAGGCCGGCGGCTTCACGACGAGCTACTGTCGGCACTGCCAGAGCTGACAGCCCCGGCGCGCCGACCTATCGAAGCGTCAACTGAACCCGGACCGTGGCCGTGCCGGGCCGTGGCAGCGGCACCACGTCGCCGTCGATCGCCACGCCGTCAACTACCAGCACGACGGCGTTGCCCGGACCGTCGCGCCGGACCTCGATCTCGTAGGCCGTGCCCCGGAACTCGCGATGGGCCTTGAAGCCAGGCCACGAGGCGGGCACGGCCGGAGCGATGCGCAGACCCTCGAACGTGGGCCGGATGCCCAGTATCCATTGAGTGGCAGCCACGTACGTCCAGGCCGCGGTCCCGGTCAGCCAGGCATTGCGGGCCAGACCGAATGACGGGTGGGCCGGGCCGCAGATGTTCTGTGGATAGACGTACGGCTCGGTCATGAACACGTCCGAGTCGGTCCGGGCCAGCGGCAGGATCTGGCGGTAATAGGCATAGGCCTGGTCGCCCCGGCCGAGCATAGCCGCTGCCACTATCGACCAGGCGTTGGAGTGGCAGAAGATGCCGCCGTTCTCTTTGGCTCCGGGCACGAACGTCGAGATTCCGCGGACGCGGTCATCACCACCGTCGTACGGTGGCCAGATCAACGCCAGCCCGAACTTGGAATTGAGCTTGTCGTGGGCGGAGTCCATCGCCGCCGCGGCCCTCTCGGCCGGAGCCACCTCACCCATCACGGACCAGCTCTGGGCAATGAGGTCGATGGCCTGGTGCTCAGCCCCCGAGACGCCGATCGGCAGGCCGTCGTCGTCAAAGCAGCGCATGTACCAGGCGCCGTCCCAACAGGAACTGTTGATCGCCGTTGCCATCGAGTCATGTAGTTGCGTGAACCGGCCGGTCTCCGCCGGCCGCCCGGTCGCCACGCACAGCTGAGCCATGTCCAGCATCACCCGGCAGAACTGCATGGCCGTCCAGACGCTCTCGGCCTTGCCCGAGCCGTGGTCGACGTTAAGTGGATCGGCCCAGTCCGAAAAGCCCGAGCGGGGCAGTCCGTGCGGGCCCAGGTTGGCCAGCGTGAACTCGATCGCCTGGAGCATGTGCTCCCAAATAGATCCTTCGCCCTTGTCGGCAAAGGGGACTTTCTGGTCGAGGTAAGCGAAGTCGCCGGTTTCACGCAAGTAGGCGCACACGGAGAGCACGAGCCATAGATGGTCGTCGCTGAACCACTGCGGCCATTCCGGGTACTCAGCCGCCAGACCGGGCCCACCCTCGCCGGTCAGTGGGAAGAACTGGTGCCAGGCGTGCCCGTCGGCGAACTGCATCGTCCAGATCTGGGTCAGCATGCGGCGGGCGTGGTCCGGCACCGCATGCATCGTCCCGAGAGTGTCCTGACCGCTGTCGCGAGTCCCCATGCCACGCCCCAAGCCAGTCTCGTAGCCGGAGACGAATCGGGACCAGTAGAGCGTCGTCCGGCATTGAACCTGGTTCCAAAAGTTGAGCATCGCGTTCGTGTCGGCGTCGGGGGTCTCGACGGTGAAATGGGATAAGTACTCGGACCAGTCGTCGCGGACCGCTTGCAGGGCCGTCGCCACCACGCCCGGATCGGAGTAGCGCTTGACGATGCGGCCGATCTCACCGGGGTCCTCAGTTGCGCCCATGACGTACACGAGCTCGCGCTCCTCTCCGGGCTGCAGGACGAAGTCGTGGCTCAGCGATCCGATGCTGTTGCCTCGAGGCGAGGGCGTGTTAGTGGGCTGGCCCGTCTCAACCACAACTGGGCTCGCGAGGTCTCGGCCGCGGCCGAGGAACTCCTCCCGATCGCACGTGTAGCCTGCCGGCCGCTCGCTAGAACCGAAGTAGAACGTCAGCGGCTTGAACTTCGTCCCAACCCGGATTATCCCGTCGGGGCACGAAGAGAAGACGATGTGCTGGGCCCAGTCCAGGTTCGTCATGTCGTTGAAGGCGTCGGAGAAGCTGAACTCGGCATAGCTGAAGCTGCGTAGCCGGCGGGTGCTCGACCCGGTGTTCCGTAACCGGAGCCGCCATAGCTCGCAGCTCGCCGGCTCGCCGCCCGAATCCGGCGGCACGAAGTACAGGACTTCGGCCTCGATGCCGCGGTAGAGGCTCGCGATCCTTGTATAGGCAGTGCCGTGACGGCACTCATAGGCGTCGAGGTCGCGCCTTACGGGCGACGCCGTCGGGCTCCAGTATTCGCCGGTCTCCTGGTCGCGCAGGTAGATGTAGCGGCCCGGCTGGTCGACCGGAACGGAGTTATATCGGTAACGCGTGACGCGCCGGTTGCGCGGGTCGCGGTCGAAGGAGAAGCCGCCGCCGGTGTTTGAGACAATGCCGCCGTACCCTCCGGCGCCGATGTAGTTGATCCAGGGCGTGGGTGTGTCCGGCCGGGTTATAACGTACTCGCGGGCGGCTTC
>DASVJA010000007.1:0-10089 GCA_036386115.1 Candidatus Limnocylindrales bacterium | reverse complement strand
CCCTTCAGCCAGATCGCGGGGTACTTCATCGTCAGCTTGGAGCCCGTGTTCGCGTCGATCCACTCCACGGTGGAATTTGCGTGGGCGAAGGCCCGCTTGGTCACGAGGTTGTAGACGTCGTTGGACCAGTTCTGGATCGTGGTGTAGCGAACCTTGGATCCGGGCAGCGCGATGACTTCCACGACGGCGGCATGGAGCGCGTCCGTCGTATAGATCGGCGCGGTGCAGCCCTCGATGTAGTGAACCTTGGCGCCTTCATCGACGATGATCAGCGTCCGCTCGAACTGGCCGGTGTTCTCCGCGTTAATGCGGAAATAGGCCTGCAACGGGAGCGGGACTTCAACGCCCTTGGGAACGTAGACAAACGATCCGCCGGACCAGACCGCGGAATTCAACGCCGCGAACTTGTTGTCCTCGGGCGGAACGACCGTCGCGAAGTACTTCTTGAAGAGTTCCGGGTACTCCTTGAGACCCTGATCCGTGCCCATGAAAACGACGCCGATCTTTGAGAGCTCCTCACGCACGGAGTGATAGACCACCTCCGAGTCGTATTGGGCGCCGACGCCGGCCAGGAACTTGCGCTCCGCTTCCGGAATGCCGAGCCGCTCGAAGGTCTTCTTGATCTTGTCCGGAACGTCGTCCCAGGACTTTTCCTCGCCGCTGGAGGGCTTGCGGTAGTACACGATCTTGGACATATCGATGTTGCCAAGCTCGCCGCCCCACGTTGGCATCGGCCGCGTGAGGAAGTGCTCATACGCGCGAAGACGGAAGTCGAGCATCCAGGCCGGCTCGTCTTTGATCCGGCTGATCTCTTCGACTGTGGCTCGCGTCAGGCCGGCCTTGGTTTCCTCGAGGTAGTCAACCTCGTCGTGAAAACCGAACTTGTACTCGCCGGAGACGACCTCTGGGCTGGTAGCCATCGTGCTCCTAAAAACGGCGGAACGGTCCGTGCGGAGGGGGACGCCGGACCGCCGCCGTGGGTGTATTTGTAATTCCGACTCCTATTATCGGGATTAGACGCTGAGGAGTCAAACGCCGTTGCGCGAGCGCGTCGGTTGCCGGCGTCGAGCGCCGGGTCGGGCCCGGCTGTTTCGGCCCCAATGCTCCCGCAAGACCGACCGTGGTATCCTGCGACCCTCCGGCGTCTGGCCGCCACCACCGCACTTTGTGCCGTGCCAGCCCTTAGTCCCGGACGCGAACGGGTCCGCCGCGATGACCCTGAGCCTCCCCCCTCGGGAGCGCGCCGCGAGATCGCCTCACCTTCAGCCGGGCGGCTGAAGAGGCGAACTTGAGGAACACCCTGGCCCGACCGACGAGCGCAATTCCGCTCAATGCAGGCCCGAATCAGAGGAACTCCTTGAAGCGAAATTCCCCGGCGGTTCTCCTGGCGGTAGCGACGGCCCTCGTGATCCTGGCCGACGCCGTCATCGTAGTAGCCCCCCAGGTTCTCGCAGATCCGCAGCCATCGCCGACGACTCAAGCGACGATCGAGCCTGCGATCGCCGCAGCGTCCCCCACACAACAGCCAACGCTGAAGTTTGACGAGGGCGTACCCACCTACTCCCTCCCCACACCGCCTCCCGGTCCACTGCCGACGATACTTCTGCCACCTACTCCCAAACCGACTCCGACGCCGACTCCCGCTCCCTACCGAGACACGGTCACCAACGCCAAGGCGTACGCGAAGTCTCGCCTTGGAGCGGCGCAGTACAACTGTTTCAACGCGGTCATCATGAAGGAGTCCAAGTGGAACCCTTACGCTGGGACTCCATCGGGCCCCTATGGAATCCCTCAGGCGTATCCGGGCAGCAAGATGGCATCCTTCGGATCCAATTGGAGAACCAGCCCGCTGACCCAGGTCAAATGGGGCATCTGGTATGTGAACAAGCAGTACGGATCTGCCTGCGGCGCCTGGTCTTTCTGGCAGTCGCACGGCTGGTATTGAGGCCGAGCCGGGCCACCATGCAGACGGCCTAGGACCTCTGGGGCCTTCGAAGGAGCGGCGCAGAACGCGATCCTGACGCGTGACCTGGATTCGCCGCCTACCCCCAACACTGGCCAATGGGCTGTGGGTCGGCTATCTCTTGGCGACCGTCGGAGCCTTCGCCGTCGAATCCTGGGCGGGGGCCAGCCTGCGCACGGGCGTTGCCGCCGCATTGGGCCTCACGGGCGTCGCCGCAGTCTGCATCGGCGTGGTTCTGTTCAATCCACGCCCGCGACATCCCTGGTGGCTCCTCGCCGCCGGCCAGTTGTGCTTCGCTTCGGCCGATCTTGTCGCCGCTTTCACCGGCACTCCCCTCTCCGCCGCGGCCTTCCCGTCCGTCCCTGAATTCCTATATCTAGCCGCCTACCCGACAGTCACCCTCGGCTTCACGCTCCTCGTTGTGCGGCGGCCGCTGGGCGCGGGCTGGACCGTTATCCTCGACGGCGGGATCCTGACTGCGGCAGTGGCACTCGTCGTCTGGGTGCTGGTCGCCGACCCAATCCTCGCGGCACAGAACCTAACCCAGCTGGATCGATCCGTTGAGGTCGTCTTCCTGCTCTGCGACATCGCCCTGGTCGGCGTCGTGTCCTGTTTACTTTTGGGCTCGGAGACTCGCACCACCGCCATCAGGCTATTCGTTGTGAGTGTCGTCTTGATGCTCGCGGGCGACGTCCTTTCCTCACCCGGCGCGATTGCGGCGACTCTGCCGCTGGCCTCGCTGGCTCTCTTCGCTCAGTACGGTCTGTGGGGCGCGGCGGCCCTCCACCCCTCGATGGCCAAGCCCGCCCGCCTGAGCATGGACCGCAGCCACCGGATGACTCCCGCGAGGGTCACCACTCTGATCGCCGCCTGCCTGACTGCGCCGACGATTCTGGCCGTACAGGGCTTCACCGGTTCCGGGATCGACTTTGCGGCGCTGGCCCTGGGCGGCACTCTCATCGCCGTCCTGGCAATCACATCGATGGTGGATATGGTTCAGGAGCAGACCATCGCCGCCGAGCGTCAGCTCGTGCTGGAGGAACGGTTCCGACAGACGTCCGAAACGCTCAAGGCAATCCTCGACTCGTCGCCGGTGCCGATCATCGTCGTCGACCGGCACCGCCGGGTGCTGTTTTGGAGCAAGGCCGCAGAGTCGCTCTTCGGCTACACGGCAGCTGAGGTCATGGGCCAGCGATCTCCGGTCGTCCCAACCGACCAGGCAACCGAAGGCAAGCCGTTGATGCCCCGCGTCCTGGCCGGCGCCTCGATCGTCGAGCAGGAACTGCCGAGCCACACCAAGGACGGCCGGCCCATCAACGTGAGAGCCCATTTCGCCCCGATCGCCGACGAATCCGGCCGGATCCTGGGCGCTATCTCGCTAATGGAGGACACCAGCGAACTCGACCGCCTCCAGGCCGAACTCTTCGAGGCGCGCAAGCTGGAGTCGGTCGGGCGCTTGGCCGGAGGAATCGCCCACGACTTCAACAACATCCTGACCGCGATCATCGGCTTCGCAGACCTGTCGCTCGACGAACCGGCCGGGACGGACCTGACGGAGTACGTGACCGGCATCCGCGACGCCGGAGAGCGCGCCGCCGGTCTGACTCAGCAACTTCTGGCCTTCAGCCGCCGCCAGATGCTCCAGCCCCAGGTTCTGGCGGTCAACGATGTCGCGGCCGGCGTGGAATCCATGCTCAGGCGGCTCATCGGCGAGCAGATCGAACTGAGGATGCACCTCGATCCTGACGCTGGCTATCTGCGCGCGGACCGGACCCAGCTGGAACAGGTGATCCTCAACCTGACCCTGAACTCGCGCGACGCGATGCCGCAGGGCGGGAAGCTCGTGGTCCACACCGGCCACCAGCACTACGGAGCGGCAAGCCACTCGAGACCGCGCGAATTGAACCCGGGCGACTACGTGACCATCTCCGTGACCGACACCGGCACCGGCATGGACTCGGAGACCCGCGATCACATCTTCGAGCCGTTCTTCACCACCAAGAGCCGCGGCCGCGGCACGGGCCTCGGCCTCGCAACGACCTACGGGATCATCAAGCAGTCCGGTGGCTCCATCCTCGTAGAGTCCGAGCCGGGCCATGGAACGAGCTTCCGACTCTACTTCCCGACCGTAATGCGCGAGGCCGGTCCCCTTGGCGACGCAAACAAACGAGTCGACACTCTCGGGCCGGCCGGCCGCCGGTCGGGACGGATCCTGCTTGTAGAAGACGAGCCGGGTCTCCGCGACATCGCCCAAAGAGTCCTGGCCCGTGCCGGCTTCGAGGTCATGGCGGCCGCCGGGCCGGACGAAGCGATCCTGGCCTACGAGTCAATGACGGAGCCGCCGGACTTGCTTCTCACGGACGTGGTCATGCCGGGAATGCGCGGCCCCGAGCTGGCCGCAAAGCTGCGCAGTACTCGACCCGGGCTCAAGGTCTTGCTTGTGTCCGGCTACGCCGAGGAGATAGTAGAAAGTGGCCGAACGGACTCGCTGCCATTCCTGGCCAAGCCGTTCTCGGCCGAATCCCTCCTGGCGGCCGTCGATGCGGCGCTTGATGACGGTCGGTCGGAGGCTGCCATCGTCGAGACAGCTGCAGGCCCCACGGCCGTGGGACCAGATCCCGATGGGTCCACCGACGTCCTAGTGAAGCCTGGACCGCGACGCAAGGGTGTGCCACGCTGACGCGGTAGCAACTGTTTCGCACAAAGCTGGGGACCGACAATGGAACTCTGGCCTGGCAAACCGTATCCGCTGGGGGCGACCCCCGGTCCCGATGGCACGAACTTCGCCGTGGCTTCGGGGATCGCAGACGGCGTGACCCTCTGCCTCTTTGACGAAGCCGACACTGAAGTCCAGCTCCCGCTGGTAGAGGAGGACGCGGGAATCTGGCACGGATTCGCGCCCGGAGTGAAGCCGGGCCAGCGCTATGGTTATCGTGTTTCAGGGCCGTATGACCCAGCCTCCGGGCTTCGCTGCAATCCGAACAAGCTCCTCCTGGATCCTTATGCCAGGGCCATTGCCGGCGATATCGAGTGGGGCGAGGAAGTGTTGGGTTACGCGCCCGGCATGCCGGACAGCATGAGTACGCTGGATTCGGCGCCGTGCGTGCCGCGGGGACTCGTGGCGGATGACGTCTTCGATTGGGGCGATGACGCCCCGCCCGCGATCCACTACTCGGACGCGATCATCTACGAGACTCATGTCAAAGGCTTCACCCAGCTCCATCCGGACGTTCCGCCGGAACTGCGAGGCACCTATGCCGGCCTGGCGTCGAAGGCGAGCCTGGATCACCTGACGAGTCTGGGTATCACCTCAGTCGAGCTGCTGCCGGTTCATCAGCACCTGGACGACGGCTTCCTGCTATCCAAGGGCCTCGACAACTACTGGGGCTACAGCACGCTCGGGTTCTTTGCTCCGCATGCGGGTTATTCGGCCGAGGTCCGGGCCGGGCGTATCGGTGGCCAGGTCGGCGAGTTCAAGGCCATGGTCAAGGCGCTTCACGCCGCGGGGCTGGAAGTGATCCTGGACGTCGTCTTCAACCACACGGCCGAAGGCAATCACCTGGGGCCGACTCTCTCCTTCCGCGGGCTGGACAACGCGGCCTACTACCGGCTTGTCGCGAGCGACCGGGCCTTCTATTACGACACCACGGGGACGGGCAATTCCCTGAACCCGGACGACCCAACGTGTCTGCGGCTGATGCTCGACTCGCTTCGCTACTGGGTCACGGAGATGCATGTCGATGGGTTCCGGTTTGACCTTGCCGTCGCGCTTGCCCGCGAGCACGGCGGGTTCGATCGGGTGGCCGCCTTCTTCGACCTCGTGTCGCAGGACCCTATCGTTTCTCGAGTGAAGCTGATTGCCGAACCCTGGGATGTCGGCCAGGCGGACAGCTACGACGTGGGTCAGTTCCCACCGCTCTGGAGCGAATGGAACGGCCGCTACCGGGATGCCGTACGTGACTTCTGGCGCGGCCTGGCCGGGACGCTCCCGGAGCTGGCAACCCGCCTGACCGGGTCCGCCGACATCTATGGGCCATCGCGCCGCCGTCCCAATGCCAGCATCAACTTCATCACCAGCCACGACGGCTTCACCTTGCGCGACCTGGTCTCGTATGAGAAGAAGCACAACGACGCCAACGGCGAGTCGAACAACGATGGCACCGACGACAATCGCTCCTGGAATTGCGGGGCCGAAGGGCCGACGACCGACGCAACGATCCTCGAGCTGAGGGCGAGGCAGTCTCGGGCGCTGCTCGGAACGTTGCTTCTCAGCCTCGGCGTTCCGATGATGCTCGGTGGAGACGAGATCGGCCGGACCCAACGCGGCAACAACAACGCCTACTGCCAGGACGACGAGATCTCATGGTATGACTGGCAATCCGTCGACAAGGACCTGCTGGCCTTTACGGCCGGACTGGTTGCAACCCGAAGGCGCCACCCCGTCCTGAGACGGCGACGCTTCGCCAGCGGTATCAGGCGTGACGATATCCGCTGGTTCACACCTACAGGATCCTTCATGACCGACTCGGATTGGAACGCGGGCTGGACCCGCAGCGTCATGGCGCTTCTGGACGGGTCGCGCAATCCGGACCGTGACGACCGCGGCAAGCCAATTCTGGACGACGACTTGCTGCTCATCTTCAACGGCTGGTGGGAGCAATTGACCTTCACTATTCCCGAAATCGGGAGTCCGCACTCCTGGCACCGCGAAGTGGATACGTTCACCGGGGAGGTCGCGCCGGCCGGCTTCGCTTTAAGCGCCGGCGCCAGGCACGGGCGCAAGGGCAAGACCGCCACCTGGCTGGCCACCGGCGCAAGTCTGATCGTCCAACCGCGTTCGGTAGTGCTACTTCGGTCGGGACGCAGCCAATCGCCCGATACCTGACAGACGCTGACACGACGAGCCGCCACAATCCACCAATGCCCCAACAGATCAGCATTGCCATCGCGCGCCGATTCCTCGCCATTCGCCACCTCCTGGCGCCGCCGCGCTCCCTGCCGGGCTCGCCGGAAAGCGTGCTTGCCGTCGTGGACCGGCTCGGCTCTCTGCAGTTCGATCCGCTGGAGGTGGCCGGGCGAAACCACGACCTGGTCCTGCAGGCCCGAATCTCCGGCTACAACCGTGGCCTGACGGACGAGCTTCTCTACGGCCGGCGCCTTCTCTTTGAGACATACAACAAGGCCCTCAATCTGCTCCCAACCCGAGAGCTGCCCTACTACCGCATCTCGTGGCAGAACGGAATGGACGGCAGGTCGGGGAACCTCGTCAGGGAACACGCCGCCCTGGCCGAGAAGATGCTTGCCGCAATCACCGCCGAAGGTCCCAAATGCTCGGGCGACTTCGAGCGCGGGGCGGCGATCGATTGGTGGTGGGGGCCGACGAACGCGGCGAAGGCGGTCCTCGATGCGCTCAACGTCTCCGGGCGCTTGAACCTGGCAAAGCGCGACCGCAACCGCCGCTACTACGACCTCACCGAGCGGCTCTTTCCGGCGGATCTACTGGAGACGCGCATCCCGGAACGCGAGCAGCTCCGCCACAAGCTGCTGTCGCGGTATCGAGGCCATGGACTGCTCGGCACCGGAGGGAGCGGCGAGCTCTGGTACGGGACCGGACCGGCGGCGACGCGGACGGACTTGCGCCGTGAGCTCGTGGAACGGGGAGAGCTCGTGGAGGTCGGCGTGGAGGGCCTGAAGGGCAGCCGCTTCGTCGTCGGCGATGAGTTGCCGATGCTGGCTGAGGCGGAACGAGCGGTGAGTGTCGAAGGCGCCGCGGATCACGCGTCGTACACCGCGGGCTGCAGCTTCCTGGCACCACTGGATCCACTGATGTGGGACCGCAGCGCTCTGGAGCCGCTGTATGACTTCACCTACCGCTGGGAGGTCTACACGCCCGCGGCGAAGCGCCGCTGGGGCTACTACGTCCTGCCGATACTCTTTGGCGATCGGCTGGTTGGGCGCATTGAGCCGCGAATCGATCGCAAGGCCAAAGTCGTGCGCATTCTCGGCCTGTCCTGGGAGGACGGCTTCGATCCCCTGGCAGCACCCGGTTTCTTGCCGGCGTTCGCCGGCGCACTCAATGCCTATCTCGCCTTCGGCGGGGCCCGGGCGCTGATTCGGCCGACCGGCGACCGGGCGCTGTTCAAGGAAGTGGCTATGGCCGTGCCGATCAGGCGCGAAGCCGGCAACGTCGACGCACGAAAAGCCGCCGGCGCCTGATCGACCCCTGTCCCGCCACCCGGGCGGCCCGCAACTTCCACCCGAAGCCGCCGCGGACGCGTGCGAAGATCGTTTCGTTACGTATTCGCTAGGCAAGTGCAGCTCCCTGGAGGAACCTGAGAAATGGCCCAAATTCGTCGCGCCGCGGTGAGCTGGAAGGGTGACCTCGCTTCCGGCGCCGGAACACTGACCGCCGCCACCAGCGGCGCCTTCACCAACCTGCCCGTGACCTGGGCCTCTCGGACCGAGTCCGCGGACGGTCGTACCAGTCCGGAGGAGCTTCTGGCCTCAGCCCACGCGAGTTGCTTCTCGATGGCGTTTTCTAGCGACCTGACCAAGGCCGGCTCCAAACCGGAGAGCCTCGAGGTCACCTCTGAAATCGCCTTCGACAGGGTCGACGGCAAGTGGACCGTCGTGTCCAGCAAGCTGATCGTCCGCGGCCGCGTGCCCGGCCTGGACCAGGCCCGTTTCGCCGAGATTGCGGCCGGGGCCAAGAGCGGCTGTCCGATCTCGCGAGCCATCGCCGGCAACGTCGAACTCAGCGTCGAGGCAACCCTCGAGTAGGCGGATCCTGCGGGGGCGCCCCGGCCCGACTCGCCGGCTGCTAATCTCCGTCAATGAGCAATCAGGATCCACCCAAGGTCATCCGAGTCAACGGCTGGGATATCGATAGCGGGCTGCCGGCCCGGCGGTCACGAGTTGCCATTGCCGGCATCTTTCTGATCTGCCTTGGTGTGCTGCTCGGAGCGGGCCAGCTATACCCGGATGCCCGGATTGGGGCGTCGGCATTCTTCCTGGCCGTCGGAGTCGTTTTGGTTGTGATCGGAATTCGCGATCACAGCAACCTCTCGCTGTATGCCGGCGCCTTCGTAACCGCAATTGCGCTCTCCAACATGCTCAGCGGAATGGGCCGCATCGACGGACCGGGCTGGGGAACGCTCTTCCTTGGCATCGCCGTGACCCTCATCGCTCTGATTCGCTCCACGGCCGGGAGACGCCTGGGCTGGGCGCTCGGGATCGGGCTGCTTCTGGTGCTTTGGGGCGGCGGCGAGGTCCTGGCGACGAGCCTGAGCTTCCCAGCGGACCGGCTTATCGGCCCACTCCTGATCGTCCTGCTCGGGCTCTATATCGTGAGCCGAAGTAAGGGCTTCGGGGCGCGCTAGCCGACAGACGGGTCTCGAAACCTCAAGCGTCAACGGGCCTCAAGCGACCTGGCGTGCCCCCGCAGCGCCTGAACCGCTCTCGGCCGGGGCGACCAATTCACACCCTTCGCCGGACGCGGCGACCGCGCACTCGGCGCCGTCCGCGGCGATGGGACACTCTTCGGTGACACCCTTCACGGTTGGAGCGATAGGCTGAAGCGCGGGGACCATTGCCAGTTTGGCGTGAAGCTCGTCGGTGCCGGACGGCTTACTCAAGGCGACGTGGCTGAGTCCACGTTCCAGCTCCGGATCGAGCTTGCGGAGATTGCCCTCTTCATCGACCACTTGCTCGAACACGGCAATGATCTCCGGATCGAATTGCGTGCCCGAGTGAGCCTTCAGCTCGTCCCAAGCCCGATCCATTGGCAGGGCGGCCCTGTAGATGCGGTCGCTCGTCATCGCGCTGAATGCATCCGCGACGGCGATGATCCGCCCGCCCAGCGGGATTGCGCTGCCGACCATCGCGTCGGGATAGCCGCGACCATCCCAGCGCTCGTGGTGGTGCCTGACGATCTGTGAAATCTCCCGCATGGCATCGTGGACTTCGAGGATCGCGGCGCCGATTTCGCTGTGCCGGCGCATCTCGGCCATCTCCGAGTCGGTCAGCTTGCCCGGCTTGAGCAAGACGGCGTCGGCGATGCCAATCTTGCCGATGTCATGTAGATAGCCGCCGATCCGGATCGTCATCTGCTTACGTTCGTCCAGACC
>DASVJA010000006.1:0-6601 GCA_036386115.1 Candidatus Limnocylindrales bacterium | reverse complement strand
TCCGAATGACGGGCGCGACCCTGGCGACGGCGGTCTTCGAGGACGTGTCGCTCACGGACTGCCGGATCGACCTCGCGTCCTTGCGCTCGGCGAAGTTGACCCGTGTTCGATTCGAGCGCTGCCGCCTCGACGAGATCGACTTCGGAGGGGCGAAGCTCGTTTCGGTGGCGTTCATCGACTGCGTCCTGGTCAAGGCGCTGTGGACGGACGCAACGCTCACCGGTTGCGAGATGCGCGGCACGGACATATCGGGCGCGGGCAACCCGGAGCGCCTGCGCGGCGTGCGGATGCCGTGGCCGGATGTGCTGGCTTCGGCCGGGGTGCTGGCAGAAGCCGTCGGCATCGAGGTCGTGGACTAGAGCCCGTCTCCGCCGGCTACTTCTTGATCGGCCTTCGAAGAGGCCTCGTCCGAACGCGTCCCGACGCCCCGGAGGAGGTAGAGGCGGAGGCGGGGTCTTGGAACTCCTGGAACCGCTTGAGCATCAGGTCCTCCACCAACTCGGTGGCGATGAGGTTGGGCGGCCCGACCGTCAGGGTGTTCTTGGCCAGGAACAACTCGATGCGATCGAGCGCCGACAGCGAATGTTTGGCCGAGTAGTCGGAAGGGTCGGCCAGCTGAACGCGAACGTTCAGCGCCGCGCCACCCCGCGCCGACGGATCGAACACGGAGGCAACCTCGTCCCAGCCGACCGGTCCGTGGCCCAGCGAGGCCTCAAAACCATCGCGGCCGACGACCAGCATCACCTTTCGGCGGTAGAGCTGCACGTTCATGATCGTGCCGCGGATGCCCCAGCCGGCCACGATGAGCGCGGCCACGATCTGGGCCAGCCCAAGCACGAGGCCGGGGACGACGACGCCGAAGACGTCCGTGGGACCACTCTGCATGTCGTGGGAACCGAGCCACAGACCCAGAGCCGCCGGAGCCAGGAACCACATGTCGACGAACGCGTTCAGCCTGGCTTTCCCAAGGTCCACGTATATCGCCACTGCCGGACCAAGCACGGGATGGGTCAAAGGGGTCGATACGATATGCCGTCCGAAGCCCAAGAGGCCTCCTTGTATGCCGGGCCGGGGCTGGTTGAGGAAGTGCCGGCCACCGCGCACCGACAATGATGACAGCCGGACCCTGTCACGTCCTCCGGGGCCGGTCACGCTGTTGGGCCGGTTCGCCGATCAACCACCCACCCGTGACTCGGGCGGCCACAGCTCCGCATCGGACTCGAGCGGGATGGCCCCCGCCGACGGATCAACCAGGCCCGCGGCTTCAACTCGCCAGGCGGCTTCGCGGGGGTCGGCCGGCGGCTCGTGAGTCGCGCCACCTGACGGCTTGGCTTCGCCCTGGTAGGTGGCGACGGTGTTGCGGCCCGACCGCTTGGACCGGTACATGGCGGCGTCGGCGTCGGAAACGCAATCGTTTGCCGAGCCGTGCCCAGGATCGGCCGCGGCAACGCCCGCGCTGACAGTCACGACTCCCCAGGGCCGGTTGCCGTCGTGAGCCAGCCCCAGGGTCGTTATGCCGCACGCGATTCGCGTCGCGACGGCCTCACCGGCGTCGATCCCCGTATCGCGCAGGAGCACCAGGAACTCCTCTCCGCCGTAGCGGTACAGGCGGTCCGTGGGCCTGATCTCCCTCTGGATCCGGCGGGCGACCAGCCGCAGCGCCTCGTCGCCGGCAGCGTGGCCGTACAGGTCGTTGTAGGCCTTGAAATGGTCGATATCGATCATGATCACGGAGACCGGACGCCGCCCGACGACGAAGCCGTCCCATTCCTTCTGCAGATCGACATCCATGACGAGCCGGTTCAGTGCTCCGGTCAGCGAGTCGTGAGTGGCCGCAATCTCGAGATCGCCGGCCTCCTTCTCCAGCTCCTTGCGCTGCTTGGAGAGCGTCGCCACCAGATCCTGCAGGCTCGACGACTCGGCATTGAGGGTCGACACGATCACGCCCCGGTCGACCGCTCGGTTCAAATACGGAATGAGATCCGAGTCGTAGTTGACGGTCGCGATAGCGTCGTAGCCCGCCTCGACCAGAGCGTCCACCGCCGGGCCTCTGACGGCCACGTCCAATCCGCCGTCGCTCTCCGGAACGATCCACTCGACGGTGGCGTTGAGCGGCTCGAGTTCCGCTCCGGCGGCCAGCACCCCGGCGTGGATGGTCTCCCAGAATGGGCTGTCGCTCAGACCGAGGACGGCGATACGGATGGGACGTGGCGCCCGGCCCTGGGGGATGGGTCGCAGCGCGGCTTTGACCTCCGCTTCGATCAGGCCTTCGCCCGACATCCAGAACCGGCCGATGTTTTCGCGCGTGACAATGGAGGACGACGAGACGATGCGCGGCTCGGCGGGCCTCCAGCCGTGAACGACCGCGTTGAAGAGATGGATCGCGGTGTCGTGGCCCTGGCCATACGGATGCTGGGTCACGGTTGCGGATATCGACCCCGCCCTGATCCCGGCAACGACGGCGTCGACCGTGTCGTGGCAGATGACCACCGTCCGGCCCGCCAGGCCGGCCCGCGTGATCGCTTCGATGGCGCCGGGCACGCCGGTCGACTCGGTGCAATAGGCGCCGGCCAACCGCGGGTGGAGCTTGATGAATGCCCGGACGGTCTCCCTGGTCGCTACGGTGTCGCGCCGCGTCTCGAGCACGCCCGCGACCCGCGCGGCCGGGAATCGCTCCCGCATTGTGTTTTCGAAGCCACGGCGTCTCAGCTCGAGTCCGACATGCCGGAACGGAACGGTAAGAACCAGCACCTCGCCTCCGTCCGGCAGCCGGGCCCCCATCGCCTCCGCAGCGGCGCAACCGAGGAGGTAGTCGTCCGGGCCGACGTAGAAATGGCGCCGGCATACTTCGGCGGAGGCGGCGAACACCTGCTGCGCGCCCATCGTGAGTCTCGAAATTGTCGTGTTGAGCGCGGAGGCCACCCGCCTGGCCCTGCGATCGACCGGCAGCGACACGGTGGCGGCGTGGATCTCCAGGCGGCGAGGCCGCTCTCCCTGGACCAGGCTGGCCAGTGTGTCGATGACGGAGAAGATGTCGCTGGCGCCGAGCATCTCCAGGGATTCGGCGATCCGCGACAGGGGCGCCTCGAGGGCGCGCCGCTCGGCTTGCCGGCCCAGGACCCAACCTACCACCGCCGCCATCGCCGCTGCCGCAGCCATTGCGGCCGCGACCTGAAAGCCGCCGAGCAGGAGAACGGCTCCGACGGCCACCGTGGCCAGCAGCGAGAGGACCGCCGGAAGTTTGCGGTTCATAACTGCAACGCCCCCCTGAGGCCGGAGCCGGGCAACGACCGATACCCCCGCAGTCCAATTTGGACCACGTGAACAACGAGCCGAGTCGGCGCCCGGAGCGGCGAAGGGAAAGACCTGCGTTCGCAAACCATCTTGAAGATGGTATCGGAGCGAAAACTCGCCTTGTGAGAAAGCCTAGCCCGGCAGGGATGACCCCGGACATAGGCCTTTCGATCATCAAGGGAGCGAAGGGATAGGATGCCCCGTGGCAGGGACTCGAGCCAGGGACGTCCCCGGTCGCTCAGACCTCACGACCGAGTCGCATAGGAGCATCCTCTAGATGTCCTTGATCGATCTTCAAATCAAAGACCGGATTGCCTGGGTAGCCCTGGCCAGCCCGCCCGTGAACGCACTGAGCACACGGCTCATGGACGAGCTGTCCGAGGTGCTCGCGGAGAACCAGCCGCCCGAGATTCGCGTGGTCGTCATTCGGGCCGCGCGTGGCTCCCGGGTCTTTTCCGCCGGCCACGACGTTCGCGAACTGCCCACCAACGGCCGCGACCCGCTCACCTACAACGACCCGCTCCGCACCCTCGTCCGCAATGTCGAGACATACCCGGCGCCGGTCATCGCAATGGTCGAAGGCTCGGTATGGGGCGGCGCGTGCGAGCTCGTCCTGTCGTGCGACCTCGTCTTCGCCGCGACCGAAACCACGTTCGCCCTGACGCCGGCGCGCCTCGGTGTTCCGTACAACCTGTCGGGCACGCTCAACCTTCTCAAGGTCGCCGACATGCACTTCATCAAGGAGATGCTATTCGCGGGCCGGCCCGTGTCCGCCGTCCGGCTCGAGTCTTGCGGTGTCGTGAACGCCGTCATTCCGGCCCACGAACTCGAGGATCGGACGGCTGCTCTGGCCGCGGATATCGCCTCGGCCTCGCCTCTCGTGCACCGGATCATGAAGGAAGAGTTGCGCGTTCTGGCCAACGCGCACCCTCTCACGCCTGAGGCATACGAACGGATCCAGTCGCTACGGCGCGAGGTTTACGACAGCGACGACTACCAGGAAGGCATCCGGGCCTTCCTCGAGAAGCGCCGGCCGGAGTTCCACGGCAGCTGAGCGCGGAGCTCCGGTTCGGGCCCCGACCTGCGTCAGGCGTCTCCGCCATCAGATGAAGCCGAGTGGCGCCATATGAGCCGGTGTACCGGGATCCAGCGCGGGATGTCGCGCAGGATCGGGATGAAGGGCACGAGAGCCAGAAGCAGGGTCAGCAAGCCGACGGTCGACACGACCAGGATGTCGGCGTTGTCGGCCGTGTTGAACGGCGGAAGCTGATAGGGCGCGGAATAGAGCCACAGCCATGTCTGCCCGGGGTAGTTGCCGGTCTCGTTCATCACACCCCACCTGTCGCCGGTCAGGTGCAGTGGTTCGGCCAGCGACTCGAGGTAGCCGCCATCGCCCAGGAAGAGGAGGGGCGCCGAATAATTGGTCTGGAAGAACGTGCCGGAACCAGCCATCAGGATGCCATCGAGCGAGCCGCCCTGGGCCAGGGTCAACTCCTTCTGCATCAGTACTGGAACCGGGCCGTAGTCGCCGGCTGCGACCGTGATCGTGTTGTTGTCGAATGTCGCTTTGGCAAGCGCGTCCGAATAGGCCGTGAGCCAGGCCTGCTGCTGATCCGCCGTTGCCCCGGCGAACGAAGCGAGCGCGACCTGCAGAGCCTGATCGCCGGCCGTCGCCGTGGCCAGCGGCCCGAGGACGAATTCCTGAGCCGTGTCGATGTGCATCGCGTCGCCGGCCCATTGCTGCGGGACGAGCGGGCCGAGTGCCTGGACCGACCCCGACTGATCCGTATATGGCGGCCCGTATTGGGCCGTGTCGCTCGTGCCGGCCAGCTCGGCGGTCGCGGTGGTGGTGAAGTCGGCCGGATCGGCGTTGGCCCAGCCCTTGATCGTCACCGACGGCGAGTCGGGGGACGACAGACCGAATGAGAGCGCCAGCACGACCAGCCCGACACCGAGCGTTACCAGAACGATTTCCTTGATCAGGTCGTAGGCCACCATGGGCACGCCCCGGTAGTAGCGATCCTGATCCAGATTCTTGGCCTTCATTACTTGCCTCCCTCAGCGCCGGCGATGGCGGCCACTTCGGACTCGTCACTTATGGGTCGGACGACCCCCTTGCGGCGGACCAGCAGGACGTGGAGTCCAACGAGCGTCAAGACCACGATCGGCATCAACATCACGTGAATGCCGAACATCTGACCGTAGTCGAGGACGTTGACGAGTGAGCCGAGGCCGATCGAGTTGACCGCGTCTTTGGCATTGAGGGCGATCCATTGGGCGTCGAAGTTCTGCTGCGACACATAGCCGGTAAACCCGGCCACGATCGACATCGCGAAGATGACGACGCCGACGATCCAGGTCCTGGCGCGGCCGTGTCGCCAGCCGGCCATGAAGTACTGGCCCCAAAGATGAACGACCGTGCAGAAGAAGAAGACCTGGACGCTCCAGAAATGGATGCTGTTGACGAGCCTACCGACAGTGCTCACGTGCCACCAGGTCGGACCGAAGAAGACGAGTATCGTGCCGCTGCCGATGATCCAAATGAGCGCGGCTATGGCGCCGACTCCAAAGATGTACATCCACGACGCGACGAAGCGCGGCTGGCGATCGGGCAGAAGTTGATGCCACGGCCAGGTTCCGGTCAGCATCCGGCGTACCTTGGTGGTCCAGTTGTTGACCTCGGAAGCGGACTCAGCCGGGGGTGCGGCCACGGCTCCGTCGCCGGGCGGCAGAGTTCTGTGCCTCGGGAACGGCAGCAGCAACGCCGCCACGAAGGCCCCGATCATCGCCAGCACCACCAGCAGGTTTGGCAGCGAGATCGAAATGAACCCGATGTCCAGGTACGTTGCCGGAGATTCCATGTGGCTTCCTTCTGTCTCGCCGCGACCGGGACCGGGCCAGGCGCATTGCTGCGGCTCGCAACCCTGGGACGGCCCCGAATCGAGTCCGGACCGTCCCACCCATGCGGGTGGAGTTCGGCCAATACAATACCAGGTAACTAGCTGAATGTGTCGCACAAGTTTTCTCGACGCATCGATCTCGAGAAGGCAACCAGAAACGGCCGGTGAAGCCCACCGGCCGTCGTTTCGGCCTCGAGGACGAGGCCCGTGCGTTAAACCACAACTGCGCCGGGGGCCAGCGTGGGCTGGTCCTCGGCGCAGCCGGGGTGAGCTAGCTTATCGGAGCAGAGTCAGGATGCTCTGCGGGGCGGAGTTGGCCTGAGCCAGAATGCTCGTGCCGGCCTGCTGCAGGATCTGGGTCTTGGTGAAGTTGACCATCTCGGACGCCACGTCGAGGTCCTTGATGC
>DASVJA010000005.1:0-18896 GCA_036386115.1 Candidatus Limnocylindrales bacterium | reverse complement strand
AGGGCGGCCACGATCCGGCTGTCGTCCGTGATCTTGCCGTCCTCGAGAGGAACGTTGAAATCGCAGCGGACGAAGACGCGCTTTCCGGCAGCGTCCAGGTCCCGGATCGTGAGCTTGTTCATATGAACCTCGGGCTTGGCGGAAGATCGGGAGGGGCCGATGGCAAGCGCCACCGGCCCCTTTTCCGATTGCTGGGTGCTGGTTAGAGGCGCTCGGCGATGTACTTGGTCAGGTCCGCAACGCGGGAGCTGTAGCCCCATTCGTTGTCGTACCAGCTGAGGACCTTGGCGAACTTGCCGGTTCCGCCGATGACCATGGTCAAAGCGGTGTCGACGATCGAGGAGCGAGTGTCGCCCTTGAAGTCCATGGAGACGAGCGGATCCTCGGAGACGCCGAGGATGCCCTTGAGCGGGCCGGCGGCGGCGGCGCGGAAGGCGTCGTTGATGGCCTGAGCGGTGGTCTCGTCGCGGAGGTTGACGGCGAAGTCAACGATGGAGACCGTGGGGGTCGGGACGCGAAGGCTGAAGCCGTCGACCTTGCCCTTGAGCTCGGGGATGACGAGGGCCAGAGCCTTGGCGGCACCGGTCGTCGTCGGGATCATGTTCAGGCCGGCCGAGCGGGCGCGGCGAGGATCCTTGTGGGCCACGTCCAGGATCTTCTGGTCGTTGGTGTAGCTGTGGATCGTGTTCATGACGCCCTGCTGGATCCCGAAGTTGTCATTCAGGACCTTGGCAAAGGGAGCCAGGCAGTTGGTGGTGCAACTGGCGTTGCTGATGATGTTGTGCTTGGCGGAGTCGTAGAGGCCTTCGTTGACGCCGAGGACGATCGTGATGTCCTCGCCCTTTGCCGGGGCGCTGATCAGGACCTTCTTGGCACCGGCGGTGATGTGGGCGCGAGCCTTCTCGGCGTCGGTGAAGATGCCGGTGGACTCGATGACGATATCGACGCCAAGGTCCTTCCACGGCAGGGTGGACGGATCCTTGATCTGGAGGACCTTGATCTTCTTGCCGTTGATGACGAGGGAATCGTCCGTGTGCGTCACGGTGCCGTCGAAGTTGCCGTAGGTGGAGTCATGCGCGAAGAGGAGCGCGTTCATCGGGACGTCGACGAGGTCGTTGACCGCAACGACTTCGATCTCGGGCGCGCGCTCGAGGATTGCCTTCAGCGACTGGCGGCCGATACGACCGAAACCATTGATACCGACACGAACTGCCATGTCTGTTCCTTTCCAGAAATCTGTGCCGCGCTCGGGTCAACCGTTCGCGGAGAGGGGTTTGGCCCGACCGCCGCGCCAGGCCGGGTCGGCCAGACGCGCGATCACGAGTGGATGTCCGCCCGCCAGGCTCACGTCCCCGCCGAGTTCGGCGTGAACGATCTGCACCCGGCTGCGGGGAGCACGAAAGGCGGTGGCAGCGACCTCGGCCCGAGCAGGACCGAGCAATCGCTCTCCCTGAGAGTCCGAGATCGCACCGCCAACCACGATCCGGCTTGGATTCAGCGAGTCCACGAAACCGACGCAGGCAACTGCGAAGGCTCGCCGACCTCGCTCCAGAATTGAATGGCAGGTTTCGTCGCCGGCGTCCTCACCTTCGGCGATGTCACGAGCGTCAACGGAATCCAGACCATTCTGCGCAGCGCGGGCCGCAAGAAACGCGCTCGTCCCTGCCTCTGCCGCAGCACGAGCGGTGCGGGCCATGGCGTTGCCACCGAGGAAGGCCTCGAGGTGACCGACGCCGCCACAGCCGCAGATACCTTCCATAGAGACGGGCGTGTGGCCCAGCTCGCCGGCGGTTCCATCCGGCCCGTGGAAGATTCGACCCTCGGAGACGATTGCTCCGCCGACTCCGGTGGAGACGGTGATATAGAGGAAGTCACGGCATTCACGCGCCGCTCCAAAGGCCATCTCGCCGAGCGCGGCCACGTTGGTGTCTCGCTCCAGGAACGCCGGTAGACCCAAACGTGAGCCCAACTCCTCGGCCATCGGCACTTCCCTGAAATCCGGCCCCATGTTTGGCGTCTCCACCACAACACCACGCCACGGATCCACGGGGCCCGGGCTAGAGATCCCAATGCCCTCGATCTCGTTCCGGAGATCCTCCGAGACCTGGCCCTGTACATCGCGCAGTGCCGCTTCGCACGCGTCGAGGATCGCCGCCGGGCCCTCGGCCACAGGCGTGCGTCCTTTGCTCAGGGCAACTCGGGAGCCGTCGTCAAGGACGACTGCGGCCCGAATGTGCGTCCCGCCCACATCCAGGGCCAGGACTGGTCTTGCTGACAGGGGGAAGCCTCGCAATTGCTGGTTTGCCGGAGATCGTCCCCATTCTAGCAAAGGGGATTTGCAGCCCCGCGGGCCGGTCGGCCCATTCGGCCCGGCTGCTCTGACCGCGAGTTGCGGACCGCCCTTCGTCTGGGGCGTTATCGGACCGTGCCGGATTGCCCATGATGACGCTTGCAAGCCCAAGCCCAAGCCGAGTAGCGGGTCAGGAGCCGACGCGGCGAGCCGGCCGAATTAGGCCCGGAGATGCCGCGACCCCCGCCGAGGCGGGGGTCGCATTGGCTATCTGCTATAGATCGTTCAACCGCCGATGCGGAAAACCTTGCCACCGCAATCCGGGCAGATGCCCTGGGTCGCCGGCTTGCCGTTCTTCATCGTGATCTTCTCGGCGTTCTTGATCTCGACCTTCTTCTTGTCCTTGACGCAGTATCCCTCGGCCATTGTTCATGCCTCCAAATGCGAAACGGGGCTACGCCCCGGACAGTAGGTTTCCGGGCCTAGTCAGGCAACGTGCCTGATGGCTATGAACTTAGGCCGTTTGACGACCGAATTCGGCGTTTGACCGACCCCGGCCGACCTCGGCATACACCCGGCGCTCCTCCCCGCAAGCCTCGACAGGATACTCGGCCGTGGGCTTTGACATGCGGTTTGGTTGCTCGTGGCCGGTGAATGACGTCCGGCAGCTGCAGCGAGCATAGACGGCCCCAAAGTTGAGCGTCAAGCGTGACGGGCAGAGGCCCACGCGGCGAGAACATCGCCGATGTCGCTTAGTGCCCCTCTCGGCAACGACTCCGGGACCGCCGCAGGAGCCAGTACCCGATTGCGACGACGGCCGCCGCGAGGGCAAGCAGCGGAATCGCAATCAGCAGCAGTAGCATGGCCTGGCCACTCAGTTGAACCTGAGCACCAGGTTGCTCACGCCTAAGAGCTTCCGGCGCGACCGGGGTTGCCGGGCCAGCCGTGACGTCGGTGAGCCGCAGTGTCGTGCCTGAGTCACCGGCACCTGGAGCGGATCCATCCGCGGGCAAATCCACAATCGACTCTGGATCCGCGTCTATGAGCAGACCCTGGGCATCACGACCTACGACGCCCGCCACCTCCACTGCATCACCGGGAGTCATGGCGGAGATGGCGTCCGCGGCGTCAGGTCCGCCCACCCGGACGCTACCGGTTCCATCGTCGACGGTAGCCGTGCCCTCCGCTGTTTCCAAGACAAGGCCCGTGACGATGACGCTCTTGCCGAGATAGGCGGATACCGACCCAATCTCGATTGCCTGCGCGCCCTCGACTCTTCCGGATGCGGAGGACCGCGCCGAACCGGCGGTGGTCGCCGCCGCGGTCGAGGCAGCGGAGCCGAGCCGCAAGTCCGTCGCGACCCGGGGCAACAGCTGGAAAGTGGAAGAATCCGAGGACGAGCGACGGACGATACCAATCACGACGGCGAGCCGACCAACCGCGGACTTCGACATTGAAATGCCCGTGGCAGGTTCGCCCAGAACCAGTATCTGGTGTCCGGCGGTGGCGATCTCAAGAACCCACCTGCTACCGGCCGGGGTATAAGCGGTGACTCGACCGCAGACCCGAACCAGCTGCCATTCCAGCGAGCTGTCCAGTGGACCGGCGGTGGAACGAGGCGCAACGTCGGCCATTTCGCCTTCGGACTCGACTCGTGTTGCCAGAATCGTCGGCCCGCCCTGCCATCTGCCGACCTTGCCCGTAACGCGGACGCGCATGCCGATTCCAGGCGCCACGGCGCCCGTCGGCAGAACGACGGCCAGCGCGGCGGAGCCGTCATCTACGACGATGGTGGGGCCGGCGATGTTGGCCAGGCCCGCCTGGGCAGTCACTACGGCCTCGACATCCACCTCCGCGCCGCGCATCCCCAGGGCCGAGGCCAGATCGTAGTAGACCGACGTTTCCGTTGGGTCCGGCAGGGAAACCGGAGGATCTGTCTGGTCCGGGCGCTCCACCACAAGATCCGTGCGGTCTCTGGGCCAGAGTCTGTAGCCGTCCAGACGACCGGTCGCGCTGGCATGCTGGCCGACGACGCCGATGACATCGACGACATCACCTCGAGCGACGTCGGTGCGCAATATGCCGGCGGGAGGGTCGGCCAGAACTCGGACTGATGTGATGCCATCCGACAACGCGATGGTCAACCGGCCGCCGTCGGTCTGGACCGAGTCAACCGAGCCCGTAATCATGATTAGTGATCCTTCCGTGGCCTCGCCGACATCCGCGAGTGAGGCGGGCGAGGCGACAGGCTCCTTCTCGACCGCGCCAACCTCAATCCGGCCCAGATTGCGAATCTCCAGCTGACCATACGGTGCGGCCAGCGTGCCCTGGACCTCGACGAGATCCCCCGGTTTGATCCCCTCGGTTCCGACCGGAGGTCGAACGAAGATCCCTCCGGATGAGTCTTGCAGCGCAAAGATCCCGTCGCCGGCAAGCCCAACCTCCGATGTGGCAACGCCCGCGACGTGGACTTCGGCGCCGATCGAAAGCGCTCGGGCAGAGTCGATCGGCAGGACTTCGACACTTTCCCCTGTCGGCGCCGGTGTGAAGGGCGTTGCCGTGAAGGTCGGCGTTGCCACCACTTGAGGCGTCGCCGTCGCCGCCCCGGTAGTCTGTGGCGTTGAGTTCTGGGCCGTCTGGCCAGACGTAATCGAGGTCGAGGCCGTCGGTATTGCGGACTCGGTCTGCCCCGTCGTCTGTCTGTCAGCTGCGGACGCCGTCGAACCGGGGCTCGAGGAGGACCCCGGCACCGGCGCCGAGGCAAGCGACTGGGGGGTCGGGGCTGGCTGCACAAACCAGTCCGCTTCATTGTCATTTGTGTCTTGCGTGTTGCCGTTCAGCCCGCCCGGCAAACGCTCCAGACTCGAGTTGGGCGGCGCCGCCGGCGCGATGGTTCCCTCCACGTATGAGTTGGAGGCAGTGCCCCAACCCAACGAATCGATGACCGTTCCATCCGCACCGCGAAGCGCGACCGCTCCCCCGTCCGCCGCCAGTCCACCCGTGTACGTCACATCGGCAAGCGGCCCGTACATCCCGGCCGAGTTCGCGACGAGCAGATGCTGGCCCGGCACAAGGAGCAACGGTGCGGTGAACCCCGCCTTGCGGGTAATCGTCGCGCCCGAAGCCGTAACGTAGACCAGCTCCGTGCCGGCCAGATCGGCTGCGACCGAGCCGGCGTTTGCGATCTCAACGAACTCGTCCGAAGCCGACCCACCGCCGGTCATAACTTCCGCGAGCAACAGGCCGCTGGAGGCAGGCCAGGCCACGTTGGGTATGCCAGACCACGCAGGAGTCCCTGCAGAGCCGGCGGCAACCGTTATGAGGAGACATGAAAGCAGGGCGAAGACCCCGCGCGGAGCAGGCATTCGGCACCTCAGGTGGCCTCTCCGGCGGGAGTGATCGGCGCCTTTATACTCGGCGACGCTTATCTGAGGCTTATTCGCGGCTTATCGGCCCCGGTCGCAACCTGTGGCCTTGTCCGGCATCGACTACCATTCCGACCGCGGAGGTCGCACGCTAGATCGCCCGCGCCAAGACGCCAACTTCCCTTCATCCGACCCTAGGAGACGATGTGGCCCGCGCCAAGAGGACTGATCGAGCTGAGGCGCGCCGCAAGTACCGCGCCTATCTTCAGGCACAAGAAGATGGCGGAGTCGCCGACGACGAGGGTTCGGATAGTTCGGCCGATTCGGGCCAGAAGCCTGCCCGGCGAAGCCACCTGGACTCGCCGCCGCCTCAGCCGGGCGCTCGGTTGGGCATCGTGGCCGCCGCCAAGGGCGCGTACCGCCAGGCCCACTACATCGATGACATCAAGAGCCTCCGCCATCTGATCTTCAACACCAACGCGATCTGGCCGGCTCTCCTCATCTGCCTGGCCTCGGGCACGTACCTCGCCTTCCGCCTCCGAACGAGCGACTGGGCATCGGACGCGGTCACCATGGCCCTCTTCCAGTTCATCTTCATTCCGCCGCTCATCCCGCCGATGCTGGCCGGCTTCTTTGCTCCGCGAGCCACCTGGCTGGCGGGCGCGACAGCGTCGCTGTTTGCAACTCTGACGTTGTTCGCAGTCCTCGGGATCAGTTCCGTCGCCGTGGGCGACGTCAGCGGCGCGAATGCCTCGGCCTCGCCGACCGCCGTGGCGTCCGCCTCGACTTCGCCGTCTGCCCAGAGTTCCGTAACCGCCACGACGGCAGCGAGCACTTCGGCCGCCTCCGCTTCGGCCGTCGCCTCCACATCGCCGAGCGCCAGCCCATCGTCCTCGACAACCAGCAACACCGGTACCTCGTCCTCAGACCTGATCACGAGCGCCTTCTTCATGATTCTGCAGTCGCTCACGATCGGTGCCGGTATTGGCGCCCTCTCCGGTTGGTACAAGCGGTTCCTGGCCTTGACCTCCGGGCCGGGCAAGCCGCGATCGCCCAAGTCCGGTAGCCAGCGAAATGCGCAGCGCCGCCGGCCGGCGACCACTCGCAAGTAGCGTGGTGAGCGGCAGCTCGCCGCCCACCGATTGCGCACGCCGCGGCCCCCGGCGTGCGGCCGCTCAGCTCCGGCGCATACCGCTGTAGCCGAGCGATCGCACGCCTTCCGGCTTGGCGGTCGGACCGCCGACCCTCTCCGTCACCTCGGGGAGTGGCCTGATCTCGCGCGCCACCACGTTCACGACGTTGCCTTCGCGCTGCAGCATGCCGTCGATGAAAAGCAGCGCGTGACGCCGTACGACGCCACGAAGCCGCGCCCAAGCGTCGGGCCAGAGAGTGACGTTGACCATGCCCGTCTCGTCTTCCAGAGCCAGGAATACTGTTCCCTTCGCCGTCATCGGGTGCTGGCGGGTGACCACCAAGCCACCCAGCCGGACCGGGCCGGAGCCACGATCCGCCAGCGAGGCGTTGGTCACTGCACCCAGCCGGTCCAGCGCGGGGCGGAAGAGAGAGATGACCTGGCGCCGGGCGTCGAGCTGAAGCACCGCATAGGAATCGCCAAGCCGCTCCTGTTCGGTCAGAGCCGGGAGTTCCGGCGCGGCCGTGGGCGGGAGGCGGAGGTCGGCCGGCCGGCCGGCAGCTCGGCCCGTCCAGCCGCGGGTTCGGGCGCCGGTTCGGACGCCGGTTCGGGCGCCCACCTTCGAGCCCCGCGTCGCGCCCATCACCTCACGAAGCTGCCACAACAATTCGCGCCTCGGCCGGCCGAGGGAATCAAGCGCGCCGGCTCGAATCAATCGCTCGACGACTTCCTCGGGCAGATCCGTCCGCGCCACGACGTCCGCCAGCGTCCCGTATGGGCCGCGTGCCAGCTCGGCGTCCAGGCGCTCAGCATGTTGCTCGCCGACCCCTTTCACAAGCGCCAGGCCGAGGCGTATGCCGTAGCCGCTCGCCGAATCTGGTGTCAAGCGGCTCCGCGACTCCGCAGTGGGCACGATGCAGCCGCCGGACTGGACCGCGCGCTGGCGACCCGGCCCCACCCACTCCGTCGCCGTCTTGTACGTGGAAGCGTTGATGTCCACCGGCAGGACCACGACGCCGTGGCGCTTGGCGTCGTTGATGAGCACCTCCACCGGGTAGAAGCCCATGGGCTGGGCGTTGATCAGCCCGACCGTGAACTGAGCCTGGTAGAAGAGCTTGAGGAACGACGACTCGTAGGCCGTCCGCGCGAAGGCCGCGGCATGGCTCTTGGCGAAACCGAAGCTCGCGAATGCGGCCAGACGCCGGAATAGCTCTTCGGCGTCTTCTTCCGGCAGGCCGTTCGTGGTGCGGCAACCGTCGACGAAACGCTTGTGGAGCTTCTCCATCTCCTTTGTAGATCGCCACGTCCCCATCGCCCGTCGGAAGCCATCCGACTCGGCGGCGGTGAAACCCGCCACGACTATGGCGATGTTCATGACCTGCTCCTGGTACAGGATCACGCCCAGAGTCTCCTTCAAAACCGGCTCCAGGCTGGGATGCAGATAAGTGACCGGCTCAAGGCCCTGGCGACGTCTGAGGTATGGGTGCACGGCGTTGCCCTGGATCGGGCCGGGGCGGATGATCGCCACCTCCACTACGAGATCGTCCAGGTTGGCCGGCTTGGACTTGGGCAGCGTCTGCATCTGGGCCCGGCTCTCAACCTGGAAGACACCGACCGTGTCCGCGGCCTGAAGCATCTGGAACACCTCCGGGATGTCCTCCGGCAGGCGGTCCAGGTCCACGCAGGCGCCGCAGTCGTGCTCGATGAGCTGGAGCGTTTCGTCGATGGCGGCGAGCATCCCGAGCCCGAGCAAGTCCAACTTGATCAGCTTGATCGTCTCGACGTCACGCTTGTCGAACTGGACGACGACCCGGTCCGACATCGTGGCCCGCTCCAGCGGCGCGATGTCGATCAGCGGCGCGGCGGTGACGAGCATGCCACCGGAGTGGATGCTGAGGTGACGCGGGAAGCCATCGATGCGGGCGCAGAAGTCCAGCCAGCGCTCCCACTCCGCCGAGGGCCGGAAGCGGGCGGGGGCGGTTGCGGGCCCAGGCCGCTCCGCCGCTGTTCCGGCCACTGTCTCGATCGTTTTCCGGTCGGCCGCCAGCCTGGCGATGCTCGCCGGCGAGTCTCCGGGGCCGCCCTTGTCATCCGACCTTGCCGGCCCGCGGCGAGCCAACCGCCGTTGCTGCTCCGTGGCCGAACCGCCGCCAAGATCGGCGGCCGACACCGCTGCGGCGGCCGAACCCACAGGTGCGCCCGAGCACGCGCCCGCGCCCGTGTCCGCGCCCGTGTCCGTACCCGTATTCGAGCCCGTGTCCGTACCCGTGCCCATACCCGTGCAAATTTCCCTGCCCGTGCCCATTTCCATATATCGCTGGAGCGAGTGGTATGGAACGCCGATGTCCGCCGAAAGCCTTACCTGTGCCTGCTGCGGCCGAGCTTGCTGTCGAATCGCCCGTGCGGATGTCTCCAGACCGTTGGAATCGGATGCCGGTCCGCTCGAATCGCGTCCCAGAGCGCCATTTGAACCACCGACGGGCTCTCCGGCGCTCAATACGCTCCGACCCTTTCCCATACCACTAACGGGGCTGATATATGGAGATTTGCGCGGGCCTGATCCGGCGGTGACTGCGGAGTCGGTGTCGCGGGCAGGACCGTGGCTCGGCCGGTTCAGTTGCCCGGTTCGATCGGTGAGACCGCGGCCGGCCGCCGGATCGGCGACTCCGGGCAGCGTAGCCGACCTCCGTACCGCAGTCGCTTCCCGCTCGACCGTCTCGGCGAAGAACTGCCCGAAGCCTCCCTCCGCCTCGAGGTCGCGCCGGACCATGACCGAGTCGTAGGTTTCGAGCGCCTTCGCGACCCGATCGACCAGCGGCCGCGGAAAACCCAGCGCATACCCAACTTCGCGCACCGCCGACCGGGCCCGATACGTAACCAGGTTGCAAACCATGCCGGTGTGTTCCGGCCCATAGCGCCGGTAGACGTACTGGATCACCTCCTCCCGCCGCTCGGAGGAGAAGTCGATGTCGATGTCCGGATAGCTCGTCCGGCCCTCGTTGATGAAGCGCTCGAAGAGAAGGTTGTGCCGAATCGGATCGACTCTCGTTATTCCCAGGACGTAGGCCACGATCGAATTGGCGGCACTGCCCCGGCCCTGAGCCGGGATCTTCTGCTCGCGGGCGAACCGCATGATGTCCCAGCAGATCAGGAAGAACTCGGCCAGCCCGGTCTTCTCGATGACCTTCAATTCGTGAGCCAGCTGGCTCAGGACAGGCGACGAAATGGGGTGATAGCGGCGGCGAGCGCCGGTGTGGCAGAGGTCTTCCAGATAGGAGAAGGGAGTGTGGCCCTTCGGGATCGGAAAGCCGGGGAAGCGATAGCGCTCGAAACCAAGGTTTACTGAACACCCGGCGGCAATCTCGCCGGCATTCCCGATTCCCTCCACCCAAGCAGCCGCCGTACGGGCGTCCTCAGGCCGCAGCGCCATCAAATCGCCCTCCGACTTCAGGTAAGACTCCCCGTCCGGCCGCCGCAGATCCCGCAACTCCGCCAGCGAGCGGCCGTGGCGAATAGCGGTCAGGACATCCTGCATCTCCCGACCCTCGGGATCGGCGTAATGCACGTCGTTGGTGACCACCACCGGCAACCCGAGTTCCGCGGCCAGGCGCGCCGTCTCCGCCACCAGCCAATCGTCGTCGGGGAGAAGGTGGTGCTGCATCTCCAGGAAGAACGCGGCCGTGGCCGGGGAGTCGACGCGAGCGCGGCGAGCGGCAAAGAGCCGAGCGTAATGCTCCGCCACGGCCCGCGCCCCTTCCCGATCGCCCGCCCGCAGCCGCCGCGCGATCTCACCCTCCCGGCAGCCGGACAGGGCCACCAGCCCTTCCATGTTGGCCGCCAGAAGATCGTGGCCGAAGCGCGGCATCGCCTTGGTTCCGGCCATGTTGGCGCGGCTGACGAGGCGGCAGAGGCTCCTATATCCGGCCGCGCTCCGGGCAAGCAGAACCAGGTGCGGGCCACGCTGCCCCTCCCCGATTCCACGCAGATCTTCCTTCACCGGATTGCGGCCACCCGGCAGGCGAGCTCGCTCAGGACGCGGCCGGGCCGGCAGACCCTCTCCGCGCCGCGCGTCACCGGGGAGTGGCGCCACTCCCCCCTTTCCCGCTCCGCCGCCCCGCGCCGCCCCAAACACCGGTACCACTCCGCGGCCCGGCGCCATCGCTCGCCGCGCGCCCCTCCGCACCTCGCGCCGGCCCGGTATCACCAGACCAGTGGGATCCGGCACCGCCGAGTCGGCCAGCTCGATTTCTACACCGATGATGGGCCGGAGGCCCACTTCTCGGGCCGCGGTCTCAAAGCGGACCACGCCATACAGGCCACCGTGGTCCGTGACCGCCAGCCCGGACATGCCCAGCTCCACGGCGCGCGCAACCAGCTCGTCTGGGGCGGAGGCGCCATCAAGGAACGAGAAGTTCGTATGGCAGTGGAGCTCGGCGTAAGCGGCCACTCGGAGTGTCGTCCTGTCGCAGCGGCAAACTCCAAGTATAGAACACCCGTTCTATAGATATAAGGCCACGGTCGTCGTTTGCCGATGCTAGCCCTCCTGGGTCGACCGCCGGCCGAGAACCCATCCCGCGACGACAAGGAGAGTGGCCTGACTCGGGTTGAGCGGGCTCGGGTCCATCGAGTGTTGCCCCGCGAACATCGCCGCCGCCAGGATCAGCGTGAAAGCGCAGCCCCGAGCGTGGCAAGAATGAGACCGGCCGCAACCCGGCCGAGCCTCCACGCCGACACATATTTCCTGCTCGCCATCAGAGCCCAGGCATCTTGCCTGTGCTCGTCATCCAGGCCGGGCGTCAGCACTCCAGCGGGCGCTCCCGGGCCTACCGTCGCCAGAGACGCGTGGTCTTTGTCCAGGCGGCATTTGTAAGCAACGATCGGCCACATCCGATTCAGAGAGCCGCAGCGCGTGCAAACCCAGAACTCGCGCATTCCTCAGCCCCCCATACCGTTACGGCGCCTAGCTTCCCCCGCCCGGCTCGGTCTCGTCGTTCGGGTCGCCGCTCGGCCCCTGAGGCATCCTCGGTTCAGGTGGTCGATACCGAGGCAGGTTATTGGAGGACGGCTGAATGACCGACTGGTCCGCCGATTCGGCACCGGGACCTATCGGAGCAAGCGGGGCCGGAGGATTGGCCCAGGCCGGCTGGTTGAACGGCGCAAGCGGTGCCGGTCCGGCCGTCGGCGGCACTCCAAAGGCCGGCTGCCCCGACGAAGGCGGAACTCCGTGCTGGACGGCACGACGCCATGCCGAAGGCAACTCGTTGGACGCGAGCGGCGCAAACTGCTGAGCCGGCCGCGGCCATGCCGGCGGATCTGTTTCCGTTGGCACAGGCGGTGGCGTCCATGCCGGCGTCGGTTCGGCTGCAGCCTTCGTGGAGAAGACCGGCCTGGACCAGTCCGGAGTCATGTCGTCGGGCGGCAGTTCCGCCAGGATCGGCGTCCGGGATACCGGCCGGGCGCCAACAGGCGAGGGCGCGATCCGAACCGGCTGAGCGAAACCCGCATCGGGGGCGACGCCCGGCGGCTGGTAGGCGACGCCGGGTAGCGGGCCAGGGGCATGCACCGGCGCAGCAGGGGCCCCGAACATCCTGGCTCTGGCTCGATCCGCCCCACTCATCACCCACTTCTCACGAACTCGCTGGCGACGCGCCAGCTGAACGGTGATATTCGCCATGGCGAAGAAGCCGAATATGCCTGCGGCCCCGCGGATCGCAACAATCAGACCAAAGATCAAATAGCCGTACAAGTGGAACTGATCCGGAGGCGGGACGGACAGATGAGCTCCCGTCATCAGCAGAACCACGAACAGCAGAAGAACGGCGATGGACAACAAGGGCAGCGCCAGAAGGACCGTGAACTCGACGCCGCGCGCAGTAGTCCAAGCCATTCCCCAGAGTCCGGCCCAGCGAGTATCCGAGTCGCCCGGAACCCCGAGTCGCTCCAGCAGATCTTGAGGGAGTCTCTTCGGCTTTGCCATGCTGGCAATCGGGCCGCCCAGGGCGTTCAGTGCTTCCCTCAGGATCATGATCAAGAAGATGGCCACAGCGATCCCAAGCAATAGCCCGAACATGTTCAGGACATCGAACAGGAGAACGATTCCTGCGAAAACGTAGATCGGAAGCAAGAACACTTGAAGCCCCCACAAGGCCCAAAAACTGCTCTCATGCCACCAGAACCAGGCACGGACCGCGCCGAAGCGGGGCGTGCCGGAACCAAGGGCGCCCGTGTTCATAGAGGTCAAGGCCAGGAAGGTGCTGTGAACGATCGTCGTCAGGACGCTCACAAGGATGGCGACGAGCCAGAGGAGCCCAAGCGTCTGAATCTGGGCCAGGTCGAAACTGATCGGGTAAGCGTTCACATTGAGCATGTCGTAGCTGATCACCATGGCCACGAGATCCACAAGAGCCAACGTGAGCAGCACGGGATAGAGGATCAGCAAGGCCGCTGAGATATAGCCGAACAGCCATGCTGAGACGTACCGGTGGGTCGACATCAGCGCCCAGGCGATCTCGCGATGGTCTTCATCCAGCCCGGGGGTGAGGACCACGCCGGCCGACCGTTCGGCGACCGTCGCGAGCGTCGTCTGCTCTCTCTGGGCGTTGCAGCGATAGCACTTGGCGGTCGTGCCACGGTTCATCGATTTGCAGCTGGCGCAGAACCAGAACTCCTGCATCTTCTCTCCTGAAAGTCTCGGCGCCGACCATCCCCTGGGAGCCGACCGCGCTAATCGTAGGCCGAATCCGACGTGCCCAAAAGCCCACCTCGGCAGGACGTTAGTCATACAGGCGTTCCAGGTGCCAGCTGCCGTCAACCCTGTCCAGGTAGAGGAGCGCCAGCCAGTCTCCGCCGACGACCTTGAAGTAATCGCGGGCAATCGGGCGACTCCACCAGCTCTCATCGATTCGCCACCGATTGCAAACCTCAACCCGCTCGCGCCGGCCGTTCCAGCGGAACGCAACCAGTTCCCCGCCGTGATCAAGTTCGACATCGATCAGAGGATGCTCGCGCAGCAGCCGCGTCATGGCGCCGACCTTCCGGTGGGCGCCCAATCTTCGGCCGACCTCGAGCCGGCGACTCGTCGCCACTTCCAGCGCGCCTCAGCCAGCACGGCCTCCGAATCCTCGATCTCCATCCAGCCGACCCGATCCTCTCCAAATCGGAGACCGAGCCTGACCAGCTGCCAGCCGAGCCGGCCCGTTCGGCCGGTTTGCGGAGTGAAGAGCGAGAGCTGAGTGCCGGCCGCCGGTGCCACGTCACCCAACTCCAGTTCCACTCGCGATACCGGCGCCTGAGGCGGAGCCATCTCCAGGCGGGCGATCAGCAGGCGCTCGATGGCCAACCCCTCGGAAGTTGGTTCGGGCAGGAGCTGATCTATCTCCATCAGCGGCGGGATGCCCCCGACTGAGAACGAGAGGTCCAGCTCCATTGCCAGCCGAGCCCGAGCAGCCGCCGACCCGCGCGCCACCAGCTGATCGCCGAAGGCCGAGGTCAGCCGATGCAGGACGAAGCGCAGACCCTCCACGTCGGACACAGGCGGGTCTATCGGCAGTGCCATCGCCATCCGCTCCGGGGCGCGGCGCGGGCGGAACGGATCCGTTTCCTCGCCCCGAGCCCGGGCCGCCAGCCACTCCCCTCCCGGCCCGAACCGGGCCACCAATGCAGAGCGCGGCAACTCCGCGACCTGGCCGATGACGCGCAGACCAAAACGGGCGAGACGGGCACGCTCCTCCGGATCCCGGCTCAGCATTGCCGCGGGGAGTGGCGCCAAAAAGGCCGCGTCCGTGCCGGGGGAGACGATGTCGAGCGCCGCTGGCTCAGAGCTGGGGCCGCGGTTGGAGCCGACCGTCCCGCCACTCCGCGTCTTCCCCGCCAGAGCGGCCGCTACCGCGGCCGCGAATCGCGTCCCGGCTATCCCCGCCAGAGGCGGACCGGGCAGGATCGACGCCAGAGCCTCGTCTATCCGGCGGACCATCGCCGGCTCCGGACCCCACAGCCGCGCCAGGCCGTCGAGCTGAACCTCCACCTGCCCAAAGCCCGGCAGTGCCGGATCGATCTCCGCCGCAACGCCGGGGCTGAAGCCGTCCAGTCGGTCTAGCGCCGCCTTCAGCGCCGCAGCATCCGCCGCCGGGTCCGGATCCAGGAAGAGCGCCTCCGGAGCAAGCCTATGGGCCGCCCCGAGCGGCATCCCGGGCCGGACTCCCAGCTCCAATGCCCACCGGCTCGCGTCCAGCACCGGCCCGTCCGTCCAGGGCCGGCCGCCCAGGATAAGAGGCGCCGCCTCGAATGGCTCGGAGGACCTGCTGCGAGCCATTCGAAGGAGAAGGTGGGGCCAGTAGAGATGGAGGAGTCTCATCGTCGAAAACCGATTTGGCGGTGGAGTGAAGAGGTGGCGTCGGCCGAGCCGCATGTCTGAGCGGGCTCGGTGGTAAGCCGCCTGGTGGCGCCGCCCCGTCTCGCATACCGGTCCGCCCGGCGCCTGAGGCCGACAAATTGGCCCCCAGCCTCCAGGCGATGCTCACCAGGCCAGGCCCCGCCGATCCATCTCGCAATAGCTCATCCCGTGTCAGGCAGGCATCGCGCAGCCCGCCATCCGCATACAGGATCCGCAACTCCGCCGCCCGCCCAGGTGGAGCAAAGCGGTCCCGCGTCACGCGAACCTCCGTCCTTTGCCCCACAACGTCTCGCCCAAGGCGAATCCACGCCTGCCGGCTCAGCTCCAACCTCAAGGCCGCCACCTGGCTCAGAGCGCCGGCCAGGGCTGCCGGAAGGCTCGGCGGCTCAAGCACGATCATCTGCACACCGGCTCGTCGGGCCAACGCCGCCAGCCGACCAAGCCGCTCCGCCAGATTCGCAGCCGATATCGACGCACCTTCCAGCGGCCGATACGGCATGTCCAGAATCAGCATATCTACCGTTCTGTCCTGCAGGAGCATCGCGGCCATCGCCAGCGCCTGCTCCAGAGTGTCCGGCGTCAAAACCACCAGCCAGTCCAACTCGACGCCTCGAGCCACGGCCTCGACCGGATCCAGGCTCCTGGTCATGTCCAGATAGGCCACGATCCCACCGGCGGCCTGGACCTGGGCAACGGCCTGTAGGGCGAGAGTAGTCTTGCCGCTCGTGCCGCCGCCGTGCAGGGAAGTAGTGGCTGAGCGCGGCAGCCCTCCCAGGCCGAGAATCGCATCGAGGGCCAGAAAGCCGCTCGATATCGCGCGATCGGACGAAGTCGGCAGATCGGTGGGTAGGTCTGCCGGGAGACCCGGCTGCGGCGATACCGCCAGCGCCCCCACGACCTCGACTCGCCCCGACGGAAGAGTTGCACCCCAGCGCGGAGCAGCCCCGCCCAGGCGTTCCTGGAGGGACGACAAAGCGGCCTGGACACTCGGTGGAGGGGTTGCCATGGGATAGCTGATGATAGAACAAACGTTCTAATAGTCAAGATCCCAGCCCCCGCCCTGCCGTCTCGGCGCCATTCTTGAGTTTGCCGCACGGCTTGCCGAGCGGTCTTCATGGGCAGATTCCAACTCAGAAAGCACGGCATCAGGAATCCCATCCGCACCAGGGCCGGACAGCCAACGGAGCGGCCCTTTCCACGCTCAGGAAACTGCCTTTCCTGATGTAGTCCGGGCGCCCCGCCACCTTCAGCGGCCCGAAACGCTCGCCCGTGCTTCCCCCATTTGAATCTGCCCAGTTGTTGCCTCACCGGCTCACCCGACCGAGCCGATCATGACAAATGGCAGCCCGGGTGACGGCGGTCCTAGTGCTCGGTCTCGCCGACCCTTCACGGTCCCTTTTCGCGCCCCAATCGGCACACATTCCTGCCGAAATTCGGACCAGACGGGCAAATGGCAGACTTTCCCAGCGCCCGAGCCTGCCCCGCGCCACCCGGGTTCGCATCTGGCAGGAAAGCCACCGGCTCGCGCCCCGGCCCGCCGCGAGGTCCAATTCACGGCCCATCTATCCGCGCATACATGACACAACTTGTCACACCAACCCGCTAACTTAAGGCCATCCACAACCGCGCCCAAGTCACCCCCGGACCGCCGCAAAACGAATTGGATAGCAGTACACTCCCCACCTTCCGTCGCAGGAGAAGCAGCCCACCCATGCCGCTAATCGAAGCGAGAGGGCTGACCAAGAAGTTCCGTCAGGCTGTCAAAGAGCCCGGGCTGGTCGGCTCGCTCAAGCATTTCGTCACCCGTGAGCACAAGGACAAGCTGGCCGTCGACAACATCGACTTCAGTGTCGAGGCCGGTGAGTCGGTCGCATATCTCGGGCCCAACGGAGCGGGCAAGTCGACCACCATCAAGATGCTGACCGGCATCCTCGTGCCCACCTCCGGCAGCCTCATCGTGGACGGCCTAGTTCCGCATGAGAAGCGCCCGCAGAACGCCAAAAACATCGGCGTCGTCTTCGGCCAGCGGACCACTCTGTGGTGGGATATCCCCGTCATCGAGTCATTCCATCTGGCTCGAGACATGTACGAGATCCCGGTCGAGCGCTACAAAGCGAACCTGGCCGAGTTCACTGAATTGCTGGGCCTGGCTGAGTTCATGAACACGCCCGCCGGCAAGGTCTCACTCGGCCAGCGGATGCGGGCGGATCTGTGCATGGCCCTCCTCCATGACCCAAAGATGGTCTACCTCGATGAGCCCACGATCGGTCTGGACATCGCGGTGAAGGACAGCATTCGCAAGTTCATCCGCCGCCTGGTGGACGAGCGCGGTACCACCGTCATCCTCACCACCCACGACCTGGGCGACATCGAGGACATCTGCAAGCGCATCGTGATCATCGACAAGGGCAAGATCATCCACGACGGCGACCTGAAGGCGCTCAAGGACAACTACGCCCGCGAACGGGTCATTCACTTCCAGCTGGCCCGGCCGCCCGAATCGATGGATGTGATTTGTGCTGGCCTGCCCACGTGCGACGTATCCCGGGATGGCCTGCGCCTGTCCGTCCGCTTCAACCGATTCCATCACCAGGCCGGCGAGATCGCCGCGGCCGTCATGCCTCACGCCGAAGTCATGGACTTCCGCATCGACGAGCCTGAGGTGGAGGATCTGATCCGGAAGGTCTACCTGGGTCAGTTGAGTCTGGCTTCGACGCCATCCGAGGCGCCGGTCGGAGCAGACGCATAGATGGGCGCCTTCAACAAATACCTCTCGTTCTCCAAGGCCTCGCTCCAGATCATGCTGGTCTACAAGTCCAGCCTTGCCCTCAACCTCGTCGGCACGATCTTCTACGTGGTGGCGATGTTCTACCTGTGGCAGACGATCTTCCTCAACCAGAAGGGAGCGCTGCCCGGGGACTTCACATGGCAAGACATGAAGGCATACATCCTTGTCTCCTTCCTGCTGAACTCCGTCCTTACCTGGTACGACGAGTGGGTCATGGGACGGGACATCCGCGAAGGACTCGTCGCCGTCGACCTGACCCGCCCGGTGGACTTCCAACTGAAACGGCTCGCCGACGCCCTGGGGCCCGTTCCGATCGAGCTCACGTCGGCCGTGGTCGTTGCGATCGTGGTCGCGGCCTTCTTCGGCGGTATTGCCCTGCCGCCGGACGCCGTGCACGCAGGGTTCTTCCTGGTCAGCGCCGTGCTGGCCACGATCACCAAGTTCGCGCTCATCTATTGCGTGTCCATGCTCGCCTTCTGGACGACCGGAGTGACAGGCATCTCGTGGGCCCGTCTGGCAATCCAGAGCATCTTCTCCGGGGCGCTGATCCCGCTGGTCTTTTTCCCGGGCTGGCTTCAGACCGTGGCCGCCGTCCTGCCGTTCCAGGGCCTGATCTCGACGCCGGCGCTCACATACCTCGGCAAGTTGGACGTCCCCACAACGGTGGCCCTGATCGCCATTCAGGCTGCCTGGGCGATTGGCTTGCTGATGCTGGGCCGGCTAACCTGGCGCCGAGCTTCGAAGGCGGTGACGATCAATGGTGGCTAGCCTGCGCACTCCGAGCCTGCGCCCGATACGACGTGGGTTCTACCTCTACTTCCGCCTGCTCGGCCAGCAGATGAAGTCGATCCTCGCGTACGAAGCGGACTTCGTCGTCCTGATCTTCGCGGCCGTCCTTACGCAGATGGCCGGGTTCATCTTCATCTGGA
>DASVJA010000004.1:0-28485 GCA_036386115.1 Candidatus Limnocylindrales bacterium | reverse complement strand
ACCGGATACGTCAAGAGGTAATAGGAGTCGGCATTGCTGTTGGGGTTGTACCACCAGCCATTCGTCCGGCGGGTGTCTATGTAGTAGAGCCACTTGCCGTCAGGCGACCAGGCTGGGTCGGAGGCTTTCGAGTCCTCAATTGGACTCGTGATCTGAACCGCTATAGAGCCGGTCTGAACGAACAGGATGCCGTCCCTGGCATAAACGAGAGAGCCGGCGGCCAGGTGCGATTGGTCGTCTGTCGGCAGGCTCGCACTTCCCGTTGGGGACGCCGGAACGAACGCCGTGGCCGTGGCCGAGGCCGCGGTCGGCTCTGATCGGGCGGCGATCGGGACCGGCAGCATGTCTCGGGTCAGGCTGTACGTAATCAGACCGGCGGCGATGAGTCCGGCCAGCGACAGGCCCGCTGCAACGTGTCTTGCCCGCAGCCGAACCGTCCTCACGCATCGTCCTGCGCCGGGGCCGCTTGGGGCCGCTGAAGGCCCGGCTGCGCGCCTTCAGCGGCGACGTCGACGATCTCGAGTTGGATCGACTCGAAACCGCCAAAGCTCCGACTCGACGGCCTGGCGACCACGTCTATGCGGTCCCCTTCGTGCAGCATCGTCGCCAGATCAGCGCGCCGAAAGGCAATGCCGTCCACGACGTCGCGCGTGCGACGCAAAACGAGTTGCGTGTGACCACCGCTCGCCGGGCGGACCCTGGCGACGGTCAGCCCGCGGAAGGCAAACGCCGGGGCGGGATTGCCGGCGCCCGTCGGAGCCAGCAGCTCCATCTCCCGTATCAGCGGGTAGTCGATGGAATCGGCGGAGAGGACGAGATCGACCGTCAACTCCGCAGTCACGGCCGGCCTCGGCTCGGCTACCGCCAGGGCCTCGAAACGCCGGACGAACTCAGGCCAGCGCTCGGCGTCGATATCGAAGCCGGCGGCGGCCGCGTGGCCACCGTGGCGGATCAACAGATCGCTGCACTTCACCAGTGCTTCCGCCAGGCCGATTGCCCCACCGCTCCGGCACGAGGCCCTGAGGGTACCGGCCGTCTCATCCAGCGCCGTGGCTACTACCACCGGTCTTGCGTAGTCCTCCGCCAATCGCCCGGCGATCAGGCCGATGATCCCGACACTCCATTCCCCCCGAACCAGGAACGCGGCGGGCAAGTTGGCCCTCTTCTCGGCGGGCGACGCTTCCGTCTGCACATCGTCATCGGCGGCCAGCCCGAGGGCCGTCTTCGCTTCCCGAATCGCTGTCTTAGTGAGCTCTCGCCGATCCAGGTTGGCCGTCTCAATCTCGGCCGCCAGTCCCGCTGCCGCGACCGGATCGGTCGCGAGAAGTAGCTTTGCTGCGCGCCCGGCCTCACCCATTCGCCCTGCGGCGTTCAGCCGTGGCGCGATGGCGAATCCGATATCGTCCAGATCAAGGCGATCGCGCGCCAGCCCCGCCAATTCCATGAGCGCAGCCAAGCCGACACGTGCCCCGACGCTCAACTGCTCAAGCCCCAGCTGAGCGATGCAGCGATTCTCGCCGAGGATGGGCGCAACGTCTGCAACGGTCCCGATAAGCGCCAGGTCCGCCAGCCCCTTGACCGCCTGCGGCAAGTCCCCGCGGGCGCCCGTCCCGGCCAGCTCCCCTATCAGTAGATGCGCGAACTTCCAGGCCACGCCGGCGCCCGTCAAGCGCCGCTCCGGGTAGACGCTGTCTTCTCTGGCAGGATTCACCACGGCGACGGCGCCCTCAGGCAAGACCGGGGCGTGGTGATGATCGGTAACCAGCACGTCTATGCCGCGGGAGTTCGCCAGGTCTATCTCCGGCCCACTGCTCGCCCCGCAGTCTGCCGTCACGATCAGGGTGCGACCCTCGGCGGCGGCGCGATCAATCGCGCGCAAGGAAACTCCGTGCCCGTCACCCAGCCGCTCCGGCACGTACGGCTCCGCGTCGATCCCCAGGAAACGAAACGCCAGCACCAGGATCGAGAGTCCGGTCAGGCCGTCGGCATCAAAGTCGCCGTAGACGAGGACCTTCTCGCCACGTTCCCGTGCCCGAGCCACCCGCCGGAGCGCCACCTCGGCGTCCGGGAGCAGCCACGGATCGTGCAGACCATCCTCAGCCGGCGCCAGAAACCGTGTCAGAGCATCTGCGGTCCCAACGCCGCGGATAGCCAGCAGAGCCAGCAGTCGCCTTGAGATACCGCGTTCCGTGGCCAGCGCGTGGCAGGCAGAGTCCACGGCAACGGGTCTGGCGAGTCGCCATTGGTAGCTCGATACGATCATGCGGTCAGGATGACACGACGCGCTTATACGCGGCGTATCTGCCAATTACCGGAGGCGGGCGAAACCCGTCAGGCGCGTCGGCTGCCTCGCAGCGCTGCCAGCCGCTCGGCCCGACGTCGGTCATCCCATAGCTGCCACACCACAAGGAGCGGGCTGGCGTTGAAGATGGACGAGTAGGTTCCCGAGATGATGCCGATCAGCAGCGCCAGGACGAAGTAGTGGATCGACGCGCCTGCGAAGAGAAGCAGTGCCGTCAGGGTCACCACAACGGTGAGGCTGGTGTTGATCGACCGGCCGAAAGTCTGAAGGATGGAGTGGTTGACGATCGCGTCAAACGGCTCACCGGCATGGCGGGCCTTGTTCTCTCGGATTCGGTCGTACACGACGATCGTGTCGTGAACGCTGAAGCCGATGACCGTCAGCATCGCCGTCACAAAGAGCGCGTCAATTTGTACCCCGAACAGCGTCCCCAGGATGGCGAAGATACCGACGACCACGATCACGTCGTGGAGCAGGGCAGCGAGGGCCGTCGCCCCGAACTTGACGCTTCCGAAGCGAATACCGACCCAGATCAGGATACCGAGCGAGCCGAGCAGGATCAGCAGGATGGCCTGCTGGATCAGCTCCTGGCTGACGATCGGACCAACCGTGTTGGTGAGGAGGGTGCAGGCGATGGGGCCGGTGTGCTGAGTGTCTGCTGCGAAGGCAGTCGCCGCATCGGCCAGGGGTCCGCTCTCCGGAAGGTGCTTACTGCAGGACTTGCCGTTCTGATCGACGCTGTTCGGCGTCGCGGTGGGACTGGGAGATGGGCTGGCCTGAGCTGCGGAGGCGCTGGCACTGGCCACCGCAGCGGACTGGCTCGCGGTCGCGGCCGAGGCGCTGGCTTTGGCGGCGGCGGCGCTGGCGGCGGCGGCGCTTGCCTCCGGCGTCATCGGTGTTCCCGTTGGGGCCGCCGCTGCACTGGCGCTTGCTTGAGCCGCGCTGGCGCTGGCTTGAGCCGCACTGGCGCTGGCTTGGACAATCGCGCTACTCGCACTTGCGCTTGCCGCCGCGGCACTGGCCTTTGCACTCGGATCGATCGTCGGCGTGGGCGTCGGCGCCGGAAGAAGGAATGCGTCCTTGGACAGGATCGTGAAATTGTGCGCGCTGTCCTCGCTGACCGTGGCGTCGGTGATTCCCTGCGCCACAAGGATCTTCTGAACGTCCACGACTTGGACGTCCTTCTTCGCGAACTGGATCTGCCACTCCGTGCAACCGGTGTAGTCCACCGAGAACTGCAGGCCCTGCTTGCCGTTGGTAATTGGAGTGAGGGCGATGAAGATCAGGCCCGGGACGAGAATCAGACCCGAGAAGAGAAAGAACCAGTTGCGCTTGCCGATGACATCAAACACGTCCGCGGGTCTCCCGTCGGGCGAGTCTGCCGCCCATGGCTCGCGCCTGGAACTCCGCGTCTGTCACGCCGAAGAGCCAGGCCTTGTGGACGAATTGCTGGCGCACGACGATGCGCATCAGCGTCCGTGAAACGGTTACGGCCGTGAACATGGATGTCGCAACACCGATTATCAATACCAGGGCGAAGCCCTTGATGGTGGAGGACCCTCCCATGTAGAGGATGCCGGCAGTGATGAGCGACGACATGTTCGAGTCGAAGATGGAGTTCCAGGCTCGGCTGAAGCCGGCTTCGCTCGCGGTCGCAAGCGTCTTGCCCGCTCTCAGCTCCTCCTTGGTTCTCTCAAAGATGAGGATGTTGGCGTCTACCGCCATACCGACGGATATCACGAAGGCCGCAATTCCGGCGAGCGTCAGCGTGACCGGGACGATACGGAACACGGCCAGAACCGCGACGGCGTAGTAGGTGAGCGCCAACGCGGCAACAAGGCCGGGGAGCCGATAGTAGGTGAGCATGAACAACAGGACCAGCCCGATGCCGATAGCACCGGCGAAGATGGTCTGGTTCAGGAAGGTCTTACCCAGGGTCGCCGCGATCTGCGAGGAAGACTCCTGGGCGATCGGGTAAGGGAGGGCTCCGTACTGAAGAATGGTCGCGAGGTTCTTCGCCTCTGCCACTGTGAAGGTGCCGGAAATGCTTCCGGTACCACCAGTAATAGCGGACTTGATGTACGGAATGGACTGGACTTTGCCATCAAGGACGATCGCGAAGTACTCGCCGATATGGGCGCCGGTCCACGTCTCGAAGTCGGTAGCATGGCTACCGGCAAAGGCGAAGTTGACCTGCCAATCGCCGCCACCGCCGGAGGCTACGGAGGCGCTGATTCCGCCCGAGTCCAGCATGTCGCCGGTGAATTGGGCAGTGTCAAGAAGTGCAGCATCCATGGTGCTGCCCTCGGCAGGGAGCGAAGTTGTCCCGGCGACCTGTCCCGAAGTAGTGTCGTAGTAGCCGTAAGTCGCCTTCGGCATGAGCACAAACGAAAGCTGGCCGGTCGCGCCTACCAGCTTCTCGATGGCGGCCGGGTCCGAGGCGCCCGGGACCTGAACCAGGATTTCGTTCGTACCGACTGTCTCAACGATCGGTTCGGAGACGCCGGTGGAGTTGACGCGCTTCTCGACGATGGAGCGGATGACCTCCATCTTGGCCGCGTCCGGAGGCGTCTTGCCGGCGGGGGTAGTGACCCCGTATTTGATCTCGAAGCCGCCCCGAAGATCGAGCCCCAGCTTGGTTTCCATCGTCTGACCGAAACCACCGTCGGCGTTGGTCAGATTGACAAACTTCGAGCCGGGCATGTCGATATAGACGGCGAGAACGCCGATAACCAGAATTAGGAGAGGCACAAGTCTTCGCACGAGGCGGGATGATACCGGGTTTCGCGGGACGGCGCGCGGCGGCAAAGACACGCCCGCTGCGATCCTTCGTGACTACCCCTCCAGAGCGGCCTTGATCTTCTCCGCCAGCGCCGCCCCGATACCCGGAACGGCCGCGATCTGCTCCACCGGCGCCTCGCGCACCCGTTTGGCGGAACCGAAGACGCGCAACAGCGCCGCCTTCCGTTTGGGGCCAACTCCGGGCAGGTCGTCGAAGGAAGAGTGGATCGCCGCCTTCGCTCGGAGGGCGCGGTGGTACGTGATCGCGAAGCGGTGGGCCTCGTCGCGCAGGCGCTGCATCAGGTAGAGGGCAGGCGAAGTGGTGGGCAGCAGAACCGGTTCGTCGTGGCCGGGGCGGAAGATCTCCTCGCGCTCTTTGGCGAGGCCTACGACCGCCAGATCGCCGTAGCCCAGTTCGTCCAGCACTTCCTTGGCCGCCGAGAGCTGGCCCTTGCCGCCGTCGATGACGACGAGGTCCGGAAGCTGCCAGCGCAGCTCCTCCTCGCTCCCCTCCTCACCTGACCTGGCACGCTTGAAGCGGCGGCGCAAGACCTCCTGGTGGCTGGCGTAGTCGTTGGCGCCCTTCACTTCCTTGATCCGGAAGCGGCGGTATTCGCCGGTACGAGGCTTGCCGTCCTCGAAGACGACCATGCTGCCGACCGACTGCGCGCCCTGGAAGTTGCTGATGTCGTAGCACTCGATCCGGAGCGGTGTCGCCGGCAGGTCCAGGGCCGCGGCCAGCTCCTCCAGAGCAGCCAGCGTCTTGCCCTGATCCGCCAGCCAGCGAGCATGTTCGCGCTGGATCGTCTCCGTGGCATTGCGCGTGGCGAGTTCCAGCAGCTCGCGCTTCTCGCCGCGTTGGGGAACACGGATGTGGACCAGGGCGCGGCGCCGGCCGGTCAGGTACTCCTCCAGTTCCACGGCGTCGTCCGGCAGGCACGGCACGAGCACCTCGGGCGGGAGGCTTGTGGCTCGCTCGTAGTACTGCTGAATGAATCCGCCCAGCACCGTTGCGTCATCGGTCTCGTGCGGGGCGTCCAGCAGGTACACGTCCCGCCCGACCATCTTTCCGCCACGAACCGCAAATAGTTGCACCGCCGCCTGGTTGTCGTGCCGGGCCAGGCCCAGGACGTCCTCCTCGGTGGTCTTGTTGGCGGCCATCTTCTGGCTTTCCATCGTCCGCTCGATGGCCTTGACCTTGTCGCGCAAGGCCGCGGCGCGCTCGTATTCGGTCGCCTCGGAAGCTACCTGCATCTGGCGCGTCAACTCTTTGGCGACGACCTCCTGGCGGCCTTCCAGGAACTTCTCGATCTGCTCGATCTGGCCGCGATAGTCCGACTTGTCGATGTAGCCAACGCAAGGCGCCTGGCAGCGCTTGATGTGATAGAGCAGGCAAGGCCGATCGATCGCCTTCTGGCCCTCGTGAATATCCAGCGTGCACGTCCGGAACGGGAAGAGCCGCCGGATCAGGTTCATCGCCTCATCCACGCTGCTCGCCGACGCATACGGCCCGAAATAGCGGCTGCCATCGGCCGGCAGGCGGCGCGTCCGTTCGATGCGCGGGAAATCTTCCGCCATCGTGATCTTGATGAACGGGTAGCTCTTGTCGTCCTTGAGCCGCACGTTGTAGCGCGGCCGGTGGCGCTTGACCAGATTGATCTCGAGCAGCAGCGCCTCGCTGACCGAGTCCGTCATCGTGTATTCCAGGTCCGCGACCTTGTCGATGACGCTCCGGATCAGGTGGACTTCACCGCCGGCCGCCTGCTTCTGCCAGTAGCTCCGCACCCTGCTGCGCAGGCTCTGCGCCTTGCCGACGTACAGGACCGTGCCCCGCGCGTCCTTCATCAGGTACACGCCGGGCCGGTCCGGCAAGCGCTTGAGAGTGGCTTCGAGTTCGGGGGTCACCAGTGGATTCTATTCGGCCGGCCACCCGGCGCTGGCCGCGAAGCGTCGGCGTTCCCGTCGCAACGTGGCCAAGGCCGGGTGGGCTGGCGTGCCGGCTGAAGACTAGGATGTCGCGGCACTCTCCGGTGGTGTCGGAGTGGCGAGGTCGCTCGGGCTCTCCGACGGCGCCTCAGCCGTTGGAACAGGCAGGTCCGACGGCACGGCGCTCGGTGACGATTCGGCTGTCGGGCTCGGGAGCGATGTCGGGGTGTCCGCGGCGGATGGGCTCTCCACAGGGGCCGACGCGCTGGGCTCAGGACTCGCCGCATTTCGCTGTACCGGGGTCAGCAGCCAGTGCACGGCGAGGTCTGCGCCACGGATCTCGAGGCGGCCCCCCAGGGTTTCGACTTGATCGACCACGGGCTTGCCCGAGAGATCGAGCAAGGGCCGCCACGACTTGCCCCAGTCGTCCGACTGCAGAACTTGGTGTGGGTCGGTGAACGGGGTCGAACTGACATATGCCACCATCCGGTCCCCCACGACGACAAACACATCCACCGAGCCCGTCGGAGCGGTGGGGTCGATCTGCCACGAGAGACCGTCGGCGGAGTCCACCATGACGAGCGCCGCCGAACTGTCGAATGACGAAGCCACGCCGCGCAAACTCCCATCCGGCAGGGTCACGACCGAGCCCAACTGGCTGTATCCGGCGAGCATGTTCACGACAGACCAATCCCTGCCGTTAGTGGTCCTCCAGGTATCGCCGACAACTCGGCTGGGGCTTATCCCTGCCGCATACAGCCCTGCCGTCATCGTCGGCCCGAGGTAGTAACCGGAGCCCGCGCTCCCTGTTTCGAACGGTAGATCGCTGGCCTTCGCCCAGGCGACTCCGTCGACTGAAATGAACACGCCCATCTCCGACGAAGTGCCGGCCTGATTCGTGCTAACGACGGCCATGAAGCCGTCCGGCACGAGCCCCATGAGGTTGACATCGGCCGTTGAACCAAGCGACACGGAGGTGTCTACCTCAACCCAATGGACGCCGTCGGTCGATCGCCACAGGGTCCGCACGGGACCCTGAAACTCGCCCGATCCGCGTGTCGATGTCGCGAGATAGAGGCCATTGCGAACGAGAATCCCCTGAGGCAGGAACGGATCGGCACCTTCGACCGACACGATTGCCGGATCGGCGGGCTTGGACCAACGGAGTCCATCCGGGGAACTGCAGAGGGTTTGATCCACGATCTCCTGACCCGACCTGCGGCCGCAGGTAGCCACGAAGCCGTTGGGAACTTCCATCGCCGCGACGAAGAGCGTCCCGTCCGTGGCCTGCCACGCCCAGCCGTCGCTCACGCTCGAGGAGGGCCACTCGGAAGCGGCGGCCGACGTCTGGCGGTATGAGACCAGCCCGGCGCTGCCGATCACCGCGATGATGACGGCTGCCGCACACGCAAGCGCAACGAAGCTGCGCCGGACACGCGGGCGCCCGAGCGCGAGCCCGAGCCGGCCTGCTCGACGGTTCGTCGCCGGCACTGTGTCGATGTAGTCGACGAGACCTTCCGGCGCAGGCGGCCGATGACCAATCACGACGTTTCTGATCTTCTGCTCCAGTTCGGCATTTTCGAAATCTGTCATGTCCGGCTTCATCGCGCGTCCTCCCTCATCTCGGATCGGAGTGCCTTAAGGGCATAGTGCAATCGGGATTTCACGGTCCCCGGCGGCACGTTCAGCGTCTCGGCAACCTGCTCTACGGTCATGTCCTGCCAGAAGCGCAGGGCGATCACGATGCGGTGGTCGGGCGCAAGTGCGGCAACCGCGCCGGCAAGTTCGTCGGACGCCAGCATGTCGGCGAACGTGTCGCCACATTCCACATTTGCCGCCGCCTCCAGATCCACCAGCTTCAGGTTCCGGTTGCGCCTCATCCGGTCGCGGCAAATGTTGACTACGATTCGATCGAACCAGGGCTTGAAGCGATCCGGATCCCGGAGACTGCCCCAACCCTTCCAGGCGCGGACGAGCGCATCCTGAACGGCGTCCTGAGCCTCCGCCGCATCGCCGAGCAGGTATCCCGCGAGGCGATAGGCATCGTGAACGCCCGCCCTGGTAGCAATGGCGTATTCGTACGCCGCCCCGTCCTGCGCCCTATCAAACACCGCCAGAAATCCCTCCACGGCCGAACCTCGCTGCTCCGGCCCGTGTGACCGGTTCAACTGTCCAGACGAGATTAGGGCCGCGGAACGTTCACGTGCGGACCAAGAGGGAGTGGCCCGGGCTGCCAGATAGAGGCCGGGAACCCGGCGATCCCGTCTGGCCTCCCGTCAGAACCGCGGGAACTGTCGGGCGACGGGCAGTCCCACCGACAGTTCGGCGCAAACCTCGCCAGTTCGATGTCGTGCGGATATCGGGCCCCGGCAATCACTGCTGGATGGCCACGATCCTCACGGAGGTGATATCACCCGCCGCTGATGCGACGATCACCGGCCGCGTGCCGGCGCGCATGAACCGGCCATTGGAGATTCCGGGGTCGACCAGCGTCCATGTCGCGCAGTCGTCCTTCGACGACCAGAGGCCATTCTGGTTGATCAGGAGAAGGCCGTCGCTGGTCGCGAAGATCGAACCGGCATCCTGGCTGGTGACCAGCGTCCAGACGACACCGTTCTTCGATTTCATCAGCACGTCCTCGCGAGGAGGTTCCGCCGTGACGGAATGGCCATCGGTTGTGGGCTGCCAACCCGCCGGTGAGACTTCCGCCCAGGCAACGAACGTCTTGTCGGGGAGGCGCACGATTGACCAGAAATCGCCGAACATAACCGAGGACGGAAACACGGGCGTCGAGAAGGCCTTTCCGCCGTTCGTCGAAATCGCGATGCCGTCCATCCAGCCGAGCAAACTGCCGTCGTACAGACAAGTACCGCCATACAGCGCCGGGCTGCACGGGTAGTCGCCCAGCGTTGGCGGATCGGCGCGGACGCTACTGGGTATCCCGAGACTCCAGGAAATCCCATCTGCGGAGTACCACGCGTCGTAGCGGACATCGCTGTATCCGCCGAACGTCGCCGGGTCGCCGACAACCGCGGCGCCGTACCCCTTCTTCACCGGAACTGCACCGACCGGATAGAACGTCGAGCCCGATGTGTTTCGAACTTTGTCCGCTCCGGGGCTATACCAGACCAACAGGTCCGGCGACCAGCAAAGCGCATAACCCTTGTCGAATCTGAGCGTTGCCAGGTAGCCACCCGGTACGGCAAGAATGTCGTGGTCGGGCGCCTGCAGGATCCGGGCCGCGCTGCCGGGCAGCCAGGAGGCAGCCGGGGCGGTTACCGCCACAGCGGGCGGCTTCGCATCGAACTCGGCGCCGGCAAGAATGCCGGCGTCGGCCGGCGAGGCGGTGTCGGTGGGAGCCGCTGTCGGCGTCCCCGCCGGTTCGGGGGTGGCGGTGTCAGTAGCCGTGGGCGGAGGCGTATCTGTCGGCGCCTCTGTGGGCGTGGCCGTCTCGGTCGGAGCGGCGGTCGGTGTGGCCGCGGCGGTCTGCGTCGGCGACGGGGAGTACGGTGCGGCGACAAACGCCGCTTCACAAGGGGCAGCACCCGTAAGCGGGACCCCGCTCGGCAGTTCGCTCGGAGAGCCGGCGGACGCCGGTTGCGTAGGACTGCCGGCAGCGATAGGTGTGGGCGATGACGCCGACGCCGGAGGACGACCCGCAGCAACCACGAGGCCGCCGACAAGCGCCAGGATCAGCACTCCACCGATGGCACCGGCTGCGCCACGCCGGATGGGCGTAGCCGCCGACCACCACATCGCAACGCGTTCGACCGGGGCGTGCCAACTGGAGGTCGACCTGCTGGGCGTCTCTGTCGTGATGGACGCTTCGGGCTCGGTGTCGGCGCCGGGTTCCTCCTGCGGTCCGTCGGCCTGACCCACAGTCAGCGGTTCGGAGGGGGCGGCCGGTTCGGGCTGTTTGAGATCGCCGGCCGCGCCTGGATCGGCCCCTGCTTCCATCTGGTCCACCCTCTCACTCCCACTTGCCGCGAATGCCGACTCCTACCGATAGTTCGGCGCCGACCTCGCCAGTTCTATATCGTGCGGGTGGCTCTCGATTTGGCCGGACTGAGTCAGCTGGACGAAGCGGGCCTTGACACGCAGATCCGCGATGGACTCGGCGCCGCAGTACGTCATGCCGGCCTTCGTGCCGCCGATCAGCTGGTAAAGGATGCCGGCGAGCGGTCCTTCCACGGAGATCCGGGCCTCTACGCCCTCCGGCACGAGCTTGTGGCGATCGACCTGCGGGTAACGATCGCTGCCGGCGGACATGGCGCCGAGCGAACCCATGCCGCGATACTCCTTGACCACGCGGCCGCCGACGCGTTCCGACTCGCCGGGGCTTTCCTCGGCAACCGCAAGGAGGCGTCCGAGCATGACCGAGTCGGCACCAGCCGCGAGCGCCTTGACGATATCGCCCGAGTAGCGGATGCCGCCGTCACCGACGATCGGCACGTCGTGTTCGTGGGCCACGGCAGCGCACATCATGATCGCGGTGAGCTGCGGAACGCCGACACCGGCCACGATGCGGGTGGTGCAGATGCTTCCCGGTCCGATGCCGACCTTCACTCCGTCCGCACCTGCCTTGATGAGGGCGGCGGTGCCTTCTGGAGTGGCCACGTTCCCCGCCACGAGATCGATCGCGTCGCCGAAGGAAGCGCGGTAGCGGCGAAGGGCGTCGATGACGTTGAACGTGTGGCCGTGAGCGGTGTCCACGCAGAGCGCGTCCACGCCCGCCTTCACGAGACCTTCTGCGCGAGCAACTGAATCCGCACCCACGCCTACGGCAGCCGCGACACGCAGCCGCCCCTGGGAATCCAGATTGGCCAGCACCGCATCCGCGGGGACCGGCGCGGCCTTGACTCGGGCGACCTGCTCGGCCTGGCGCTCCGGGGCCTGGTTGCGGTGGATGACGCCGATGCCGCCCTCAAGGGCGATGGCGATGGCCATCCCGTCTTCGGTGACGGTGTCCATGGCGGCGCTGACAACGGGCGTGTTGAGGGTGATGTGGCGCGAGAAGCGGCTGGCGACGCTGGCGTCGCCGGGCAGTATTTCGGAGTACTGAGGGATCAGCAGGACGTCATCAAACGTGAGACCAAGTAGCGGCTGGCTCAGAACCGCGGCGGCCACCTGAGCTGCGCCATTTCCCGCTTGCGTCGTCATCTCGCCTCCATCCTCGCTGCACCGCTCGCTCAATCGACCGCGCCGGCCGTCGCGCCTGGAGGGCCGGCGCTGACTCAATCCTGAGGATTGAGTTGGATTGCCGGACATTCTACGGTGCATGGGCCTTGCCGTACGATCGAACCGCCCGGGACCGTGGACGGTCTCATACAGGCCTCGTGCGCAGGGACAGGCATGCGCGTAGTCTTGGCCTCCGGGAGGTGAACGCGTGGAGTTGCGACGACTCGGCCGGTCCGGTCTTCAGGTTTCTGCCGTGGGCCTCGGAACGAACAACTTTGCCGGCCGTCTCCACGATGAAGCCGCTCGAATGGTCCTCAACGAAGCTCTCGAGCAGGGCATCAACTTCATCGACACGGCGGACATCTACGGCCGCGGCTCCGATGAGGGAACCGGCGCCTCGGAGAACCAGCTGGGCCGGTTGCTGGCAGGCCGCCGCAACAAGTTCATCGTCGCCACTAAGTTCGGCGTGGCCATGAGCGAGTCGCCGCTGGAGACCGGCGCGTCGCGGCGCTGGATCATGACGGCCGTTGAGAACAGCCTCCGTCGTCTGCGCACGGACTACATCGACCTTTATCAGATCCACACCCCCGACGCCGACACACCCATCGAGGAGACTCTCCGCGCTCTGGACGATCTGGTGTCATCTGGCAAGGTCCGATACGTCGGCCACAGCAATTTCGCCGCCTGGCAGATCGCGGACGCCGACTGGACCGCACGCATGGAGCATCTCGCCCGGCCGATCTCCGCTCAGATGCACTACAACCTGCTCAATCGCTGGATCCAGAATGAAGTCGTCCCCGCTTGTTTGGCTCACGGCCTAGGGGTAATCCCCTACTTCCCACTCGAATCGGGCTTCCTGACCGGCAAGTACAAGCCGGGCGGCGTCGGGCACGGCAGACTGGCCGAGAGCGCCCGGGCGGCCGAAATCATGAGTTCGGCCAACTTCGAGCGGATCGGCGCGCTGGAGCGATTTGCCGGCGACCACGGCCACTCATTGCTGGACCTGGCCTTCGGCTGGCTCTTGAGCCAACCGGTCGTGGCTTCGGTCATCGCCAGCGCCAGCACTCCGGAGCAGGTGCGGGCCAACGTGGCGGCAGCGCAGTGGCGCCTCTCCGTCTCAGAGATGGAGTCCGTTCCGGCGGTCTAGAGACCGACCGCATCACATAGCTACGCGCTGCGGGTTGGACGCGTGGCGGCGAGGCTGTTGCGCAGAGCCCTGCGCTGGGCCGTGATCTCCTCGAGAGGATCGACGTCGCATGCCCACGTCTCGTAGACACCGGCGCAGCTCGGGCACTCATACACGGCCCGGCTACCGACATTCGGGTAGCGCCGCCCGGCCGGGGCCACGTAGACCACCTCGGCGAGGATCAGCCAGGCTCCGCACGCGGGGCACAAGTCACGAGTCAGGCTCGTCATGAGGCCATCCTAGGCCCGAGGATGCGTTCGCCGCGTCGGGGGTCTCCCGTAAACGCGCAGCCGATTTCGAAATCGCAATCTGGGCGGAGGCCCCGGCAGTTGCTCCGACAGTCGCGGCCCCAAGCCCCGGCGCCAAGCCCTGTGGGATGATTGGGCTGTGAGCGCGCCCGTGAATCCCGTCCCGGCCAAGACCGAGCCTCCACTCCGCGTCCGGCCGCATCGGCTGGCCGGTGGACTCACGGGCCGCAACCTGGGTTTTGTGGCGCTGAGCGTTGTTCTGTTAGGGATGCTCGGCGTCCTGTACGCCGGCCTGGAAGTCGTCCGCCTCTCGGGCCAGGGATTCACCTACGACGGCGCGCTGAACGGCATCCTGAGCCAGATCGGCGTGACCGGCCCGGCGATCGCTTTGATCTCCGCGTCCACGGCGGCCAACGTTTTCGCCGGTGCGGCGATCCTGCGCCTGCTCGGCGCCCCGGCCTTCCGGCGGCCGGCGGACGTTGTTCTGGCCGGGTTCTCGGCCGCCGTCGTGCTGGACGCGTTCGTTGTCTTCGTGCTCGGCAGCGTGGGCTTGTGCGGCTGGGGCGAGTTGATCGTGATCCACCTCGCCATCGCCGGGGCTTACGTAGCGACACGCAAGAACCGCCCGCTCATGGCTGTTCCATTCCGAATCAAGATCTCGCGACCGGCGGCGTGGTGGCTGATCGTCCTGGCGGTCTGGGCCGGCCCGATCATCGTCTCGCTGGCCTCGCCGGCGGTGCCCTTCATGGACGTCCTGCCGAACCACGTCGCGCCGGTTGAGCACATCCGCGTCTTCGGCAGCTTCAGCACGCTGACCACTTCCCCGTCGCCTATCTACGGGCCTTCCAGACTGATGCTCGGCTACGTGGCGCTGCTCGGGTCGCTGACGACGCTTACGAATTTGGACGCGGTCCTCGCGGAGGCGGCGTTTGCCGTGCCACTTACGCTCCTGATGGCATTGGCCGCGCGACGGTTGGCGGGCGAGCTATTCGGTGGCAGCGCGAGCTTCTGGGCGCTTCTCACATTCCCGCTGACGTTCACGTTCATGCGCATCCCAGACGCCCGTGGCACCGTCGTGGTCTTCCCCCTGGCCGCCTGGGCCTTCATCACAATTGCGGCCGAGCTGAGGGCGCGACGCGCTTCCCCGGCTCCCATCCGGTCCCGGCGGCCGGACATCGGCCTCGCATTCGCCATCGGCGGCGGCTTCATGGTCCATCCGCTCATCGGTCTGGTGGCCGCCACAGGAATCATCGGAGTTCTTCTTCTGTACCCACGGAGACTTGCAGGACGTCTCATTCCGGCGCTCGCCGGCGGCCTGTTGATAGCCGTGCCGCAGGTACTGACGATGGCCGGGATCGAGGTCCAGTCGTGGGTGGGAGCAATCTTCATCGGCACGGGTCTGGTCGTCGCCTATGGGCTGGCGACTCTGGTGAATACGCTCGGCGAGCGATTCTCCGATGTCGCGGAGGCCGTCTCGCGCCGCCTCTACCGCAGCGTGGACTTCACAGATCTGGCACTGGCGATGCTGGTAGCGGGAGTCATCGCCGTCGGGTTGATCATCGCCGCCCACCAGATCAAGCCATCCGGCGACCCGGCCAACCCAGCCGACCCGGCGAGCGAAGGGATGATGTACTTCTCCCATCTGATCTGGCTGACTCTGTTCGGCGCCCTGCTTTCCGTACGGCGATTCGGGCGCGGCTGGATCATCCTGGGCTGCGGCATCGCCGCCGGACTGGCGGCCTGGACTGCGACCGCGTTCGTCGGATACGCAAACCTGACCCAGCAGGCAATCCACTACGAAGTGCCCAAATCCGTCGAGTATTGGCTCCCCGAAATGCTGGCAATCGGGGCGGCCGGCGGACTCGCCGCAATCTACCGCCAGCGATCGCTCGGCTTCGCTCGCCCACTCCTGATCGCCTTCGTTCTGGTTGTCGCCGTGTACCCGACCACGACTCCCCTGGTCGCGGCCGACAAGATCGGAGAGCACCGCGCCTCCGAGTCGCTGGGTCTGGCATTCCGCGAGGCGCAGCTCGGCTATTGGGTCGGCTATGCGGATGCCCGCCTGATCATCAACAAGTCGGAGCAGGAAGTCGTGGACGAACTGCGGGCCGAGGAAACGGCCGGGAGGCTGGGCCCGAGCACTCGCGTCCTCCACATCGCCTCCAGCTTCCAGCAATGGGTCTCCATCCCGATCGGGGTCTTCACGGGCGCTCTGGAGACTTCGATTTCGCTCCAGCCGGAAGTCAGCATTCATACAGACGGCGGGCGGTTGCTGGGATTGAGTCGGTTGGCGGGCGAACTGGCGGCCGGATACGGATACGTGGTCTTTGAGCCCAATGGCATGGACGCGACAATCGCCGGCACTATCAAGGCGGCGGGCTACCACCAGATCTGGGCCAACTCGCGGGCGATCGTGTACGCCGCGGACTCCCCTGCATGAAGCAAGTCGTCGTCGTCGGCCATATCTGCCTGGATCTGATCCCAACGTTCGACGCACCGCCGAGTATCGAGCCGGGCCGGCTGATCGGTGTCGGCCCGATCAGTCTTGCCCCGGGCGGGAGCGCCGGCAACACCGGGCCCGCGCTGGTCGCGCTCGGTGTCCCAACCAGGCTCGTCGTAGACGCGGGCTCCGACGACCTCGGCCGCGTTCTGATCTCCCTGCTCACGTCCGCGGCCGTGGATATCTCCGGGATCGCTCGGATTGAAGGACTTGGAACTTCCTATTCGGTGGTGGTGGATATGCCGGGCCGCGACCGGACCTTCTGGCACCACATCGGCGCCAATGCAGCCTTCGACGGCCGCCGAGTGCTGGATCTGCTGGCCGGGGCAGCCGATACGTCGGACGTCATCCTGCATCTCGGCTATCCGACTCATCTGCCGGCCCTCTACGCCCATGGCGGCGATGCGCTGGTGCGCCTGGTTACCGGAGCCGCCTCGGCCGGCGCAACGGTCTCAATCGACACGGCCGAGATCGACCCGACTTCCGAGGCGGGCAAGGTCGAATGGGAAGGCGTGCTGGCGCGGACGCTACCCGGCGTCGATGTGATGAAGTCGAGCGTAGACGACCTGGTCGCCATGCTGCCGCAGCGCCGCGGCGCGGAACCGATTGCCTGGGCGGATGCCGTCGTGGGCCTCGGTGCCGCGGTCGCGGTCGTGACCTCAGGAGCGGGCGGGTTGTACGTCCGAACGGCGCCGGCGGCGCGATTTGCGACGGCCGCCCGCGCTTTGAGGGTGGCGGTGGAAGACTGGGCCGACCGAGAGCTGTGGGTTCCGCCGCTGGCCATCGAGGTCCTGGCTACTACCGGGGCCGGCGACAGCGCCGCGGCAGGTTTCCTGGCGGGTCTTTCGGATGGACGCGGCGTGGCCGAGTGCGCGCTGCTCTCCGCCGCCGCAGCCGCGGCCCGGATCTCCGGCCGCCCAATCGGCGACGCCTACGAAATGGCCGCCACCGGTGTGTTCGCCGGCGAGCCGCCCGCAGGCTGGACGCTTGGAGCGGATCGGATCTACCACGGTCCGCACGACCGGATCGGCTGAGGCTTATCGGCTCACCACATGATCCCGTCGTTGTCCGACTCGGCGACGATCAAGGCGAAGAGCGCCGCCTGGCTGATGTTGCGAACGCCGGCTCGAGTGTTCTGGTCGTTGCAGGTCACGCCACAGGTATCCATTACCGCGTACGTACCGGCCGCGTCGTCGTACCCAACCACGGTCACGAAGTGATTAGCCGCGGTTCCCCGCGCCTTGACTTTCCAGAACGGCAGCGAGCTGGTGCCGTCCGACGTTCGAGCCGCCACCACCACCGGCACGCCCATCGCGATGTCGGCGTGAACGTGATCCCGTAGCGCAACAGCCGTGAGCTGAGATGCCGGGACGGCCACGTAGAAATAGTCGAGCCGCGAACGGCCGGACGCCTCCCAGTTGATCGCATCGATCAGGTTCTTCACGTCCGTGCTCGGAGGGTGGGCACTCCAGGTCATGATGCCCGGCTGCAGCCACCAGGACATGCCCACGTCCGGCGTCGGCCACTCCACCTCCGCTAGGTAGAGAATCATGCCGCGGGCATAGCCACCGCCGTCCTCCGCCTTCCAATACGTGCTGGAGTAGTGGCTGGTGCCAAGATTGACGGGTTCTTTGAACGTGCCCGCCTTGGTCGTGACGGCGGCCTTCGATGCGGGCCAGTAGTAGAGAACCACCGCTCCCGTCCCCGCCCCACAAAAGAGCGAGTAATTGAAGTCCGTATACGAAGCCCCATTGTCGTCGTAGCCCGAGCGAGGCGGCTCCTGGATGAGGCCACTCCAGGCGGTGTTGAGCGAGAGGGCCGCGGCGTATGTCGCCGGTGCCGGGGCGGCGTCAAGGATCGCGACGTCACCCTTGGCGTCCAGGGTCACCCGGCCGTCGGACTTGGCTTGAAGGAAGGTGGCGCCCTGCGACCACGGCCTATCGGTGCGGGTCGGAGCCGCAGTTGGGCGAGCGGTTGGGCGCGGCGTGGCGCTTGGGCGAGGCGACGCCGTGGGCGTCGGAGCAACGGAAGGATCGGCTGTGAAGGTGGCTGAGGGTCCGGGGGCGCTGGAACTCGGCGAGGCGAAGGCGGCGAGGGACGGGGACGAACTGCCGCCTCCGAGCGACGGCTGAGGATCCCCTTGCGGGTCGCCGCCGGACCCGCCGGCCACCTGCCAGACGAGGATTGCCACGAGAGCTGCGCCGAATCCGAGTCCAACCAGACGCATGCGCCCCTGCTTGCGCAGGCCAATCAGTCCACCGAACATGACCGGACTATACGGCACAAGCCGGCGAAGGCCGACTCGGGGCGCGTCTCAAATCAGGTTGCGCTGGGGCTGGGAAGGACCGACCCGGACACCGGTTGCCCGCCGCTCGCGCAGAGGGGAAGGCCGGTGCCGGTGAGAGCGCCGGATTCGGGATCCGAGGAGACGATGTAGATAGCTGATGGATCCGCAGCCAGGCCGGCCTGGCTGCCGATACTGGGCATCGCGGATAGATCGTATGTGCACAGAAACGTCACACCGTCCGAACTCGCTCCCGGCCCAAAGAGGAACCTGTACGTCACGACTGTGTCCAACCCATCGCCCGTCGTCGAAGGAGCGGCGGAGACAGTCGGCGCTACGCTCCTGGTGGATGCCCTGGCTATCTCCGCATGGGGAGACGGACTCGGCGAGGGCGTCCGGGGCAACTCGCTTTGGCCCCAGGGCTTGACGACGGCGATGGCAATGGCGACGACCGCCGCCGCGGAAATCGCCGCGAGCAGGTGCGACTCGCCCCGCCGGCGAATCGGCACGAGGTCCAGATCATCTTCAAGCCGCGGCGGCGAATCAGGCCGAGCAGGCTCCCGCTGATCGCTCATGGAGGCAAGGATAGGCAGTCGGGTCCATGCGTCAAGCGCTCAGAGCTCAGGCTCCGGGTCATTCCCACATAAGCCGCGGCTAAGCCACGCCTGCGATGCTGCCCTCCATGCTCCCCTCTTCGGTCACCGAACGACTCGACCGCCTGGCGCCCGATCAACGAGAGGCGGCCACTGCGCCGCCCGGCCCCGTGCTGTGCGTAGCCCCGGCGGGTTCGGGCAAGACAACGACCCTCGTAGCGCGGATCGCATGGCTCGTAGCGACGGGCGCGGAACCTGCCGGCATTACCGCAGTCACGTTCAATAAGCGAGCGGCCGACGAGATGGCCGCGCGGGTCGACGCGGCGCTGGAGCCGCTTGGGTTGGCCGCCGGAAGCGTTCGCGTCAAAACATTCCACGCCCTCGGGCGCGAAATCCTGGCCGACGGCGGCGAGTCGGTGGAGCCACTCCTGGACCGAGAGGCCGTTCTGCGCGATATGTGGCCGGATATCACCGCGGGCGCAATCCGTCGCCTGGACGATGCCTTCAGCCGGCTGAAACTGGAGATCGGTGTCACGGCCGAGGAAGTTGCCACGGATCCCGAGCCCGGCCCGATTGCCCGTGCCTTCCTCGCCTACGAGCAGGCAATCGAGGACGCCGGCGGGCTCGACTTCGACGACCTTGTGGCTCGCTCGCTTCGGCTGCTGGAAGCTCGCCCTCCCCTTCTCCGGCGCTGGCGGGCGAAATGCGAGCACCTGCTTGTCGATGAGACGCAGGACGTGGACCGAAGCCAGCTCAAGCTGGCGTTGCTTCTGGCGGCGCCGAAGAACCAGGTGTTCCTCGTCGGCGATGACGATCAGACGATCTACGGCTGGAGACTGGCGGATGTGCGTCGGGTTCTCGCGCTGGCAGAGTCTCTACCCGGCCTTCGGAGGATCGACCTCACAGTCAACTATCGATGCCCCAAGCCGGTGGTCACTCGGGCGGTTCGCCTTGTCGCCCACAACCAGGAGCGGTTCGTCAAAACAATCCGGCCCGGCCCGTCGGCACAAGGGCGGCTGATCCTGGCTCCGGACGCGTCGGACGAGACAACCCGGATCGGCAACATCTTCGCCGGCTGGGGGGACGTTGAAGGAAGCCGCGCCATCCTCGCCCGAACCAACGCCGAATTGCTGCCCGCCGCGGCCGTCGCCGTCGAGATGAGCATCCCATTCCGAGCACCGAAACTACGCTTCCTATCGGAGGACTGTCGGGTCGATGCTCTCCTGGAGGCTCTCGCGGATCGGGCCGGCGTGGCGCCCGTGGCCCGTCCCCGGCGGGCGAATCTCCTGCCCCAGCTTGTAGCCCTGGCCGTGGCGGGACCGGACGTGCTGGCCGGAATCGAATCGGCCGCGCTGGAGCGCCGGGCACCGCGCCGCGCTCATACCGGAACCCAGGAGCGCGACACCGATGAGCCACTGGCCGTGGACATCGCCGATCTGCTGGCCGCTCTGGTCGCCTGGGCCGCCCCATACGACTCGCTCGATGAACTGACGGGCGCGATCCGGCAACATAGGGAACTCGTGAAGCTATTGCGCCGCGACGACGCCGAGTTGACCCTGGCGACGGCCCACTCGACCAAGGGCCTCGAGTTCGACCACGTGGCGGTCATCGGCCTGGACGCCGGCCGCTTTCCATCCGGTCGAAGCCTGCGCGACGCGGCCGAGCCGGATCGTACCCTTGAGGAGGAGCGCCGGCTTGCCTACGTGGCCTGGACTCGAGCCAGGCGGTCGCTGACGCTTGTCTACGACCCGGCGGCCCCTTCGCCGTTCCTGCTCGAGGCATTCAGCCCTGCGGAACTCGGCCTGACGTGAGCCGTCTACAGATCGATGGAAACTCGAGTTCCAACGAACCGATCGTGTAGACCGCGCGCATTCGGGTCTTTCTGGGTTGAGTAGAAGAGGATTGCCAGCCAACAAGCCGCGGCCGGGAGGGCTACGGATCTCGCCACCAGCGGCACAATCGTCGCCAGCGCGAAGGGGCCCTGAATCACGGCCCAGCGCACGACCGCGTCCATCCACGAGATCGCCTTACCGCTCGTGAACTGGACCACCTGAAGGTGCATCGCCCGCTGTCCCAGCGTCGCGCGGAAGAACTTCCAACTGAAGGCGAAGTAGACCAACTGGAAGAGGCCACCGGCGAGACCGATCAGGATCAGATTGCGCTCGGTGTAGTTCCCGGTCCCGGTCGGCAGGAAAGTGGCCGTCATCGCGGTGTCCAAAAGGCCCCACATTCCGTAGACAAGAATGCAGTCCAGGAGGTAGGCGACCGCTCGCCGGCCGACCGTCGCGGCAATGGCCGTGCCTGAATGGTCGTCCCCGGGCGATCGAACCCGCGACGAATCCAACCCAGCCGGCGACACGCTCGAGCCGGCCGGCGCCGACCATCCGCCGCCGGGTGCGTCCGGCGTGGCGTCCGGGGCACTTGGCGGGTACTCCGGCGGAGCCCCGTAGCTCGGGCCAACCCCGGGCGGATTCTCGTAACCCGGCCAATAGCCCGGCGTCCCGGGCTGCCCCGGACCCTGGCCTGGGATCTGCTCCGGACCCTGACCCGAAAGCTGGCCTGGAAACGCACCCCGGCCGTAGGGTTCGGCGATCATCGGCGATGCCGCCCGGCCGACGACAAGCGAGCCGGCGAGCCGATCATGCGGCCCCTGCCTGGTCGCGCTGGCGATCGTTCCAACGAGCAGGAATATCGGAACCAGCACCAAAACCAGCATGGCCGCGTCCAGCAAGAGGGACCAGTTCGTCAGGACCGAGCTTGTGGTCGCGCCGGAACTCGAGTTCACGATCTCGGACCAGGGCACGGTGGTCTCGATGGCCATTGCCGAGAAGAGCATCGCGCCGAGGGCACCAACCGGGAGGCCAACGGCCACAATTGCTCTCACAAGAGCCTTACCTGGGCTGAGACTCCTGCCGGTCTCGGCGGATGCGACCTGCAGGGATGCCAGACGTTGCCCCGGCAGCCCTCTGAATCGCGCCCAGAAGAAAGTCGCATAGGCAACGTTCAGGAGCACAAAGCCCACCAGTAGGGCCGCCAGGAACGGCAGATTGGCATCGTACGGCGCGACACTCGGAAGCGTCATCGGAGACGCTTCTATCTCCTTCTGGGCCACCGGATTGACGCTCAAGGCCCCAAAGACCGCCGCGACCATCCAGAACGCAATCTGAAACCCGCCCAGGATTACGCCGTCAACGACCCAAGCGAGGAGACGCGTCGACATCGCGGCCACTCGAAGGCCGGCCGGCAATGGGTACTTGTCCGGCCCGGCAGGCGTCGACCGATATGCCACGTGTTCTCCAGATAGGTACTTGAGCGCGGCACCAGTCCCGTGCCCCGTCGAGGATAGCCGAGACCGGCATATGGGTCCTTCGCCGCAACCGAGCCATCTAGTCACGGCCAACTAGCGCTCGGCAAGCTCCAGCGCCAGAGCCTTACGCAACCGGTCCAGCTGATCCAGGAAAGGCTCCGTCAGGTCCGGAGGCAACGCGTCTCGAATCGAGTCCTTCACGCCGTACGCCGCCCGCACTCGGAGTGTTATCCGGCCCAACTCCCCAATCCCGGCGTCTCTGAGCAGTTCCGGAACTGGGGCGAGGAAATCCGCCCAGCGCTTGGAACCCCGGTCGACGGCGGCCAGCAGAAGCCTGTCGGCACTTCGAGCCGCCTTCATGGCAGCCTCATCTATCTCCGGGCACTCGTGCCTGGCGGGCTCAGGTCCGCGTCTCATCGTCAGGAGAGGTACCTGGGTGTTTCGAGTGGCGCCGGCTCACGTCCACCGGAGACCACAAGGGTGATCCGCTTCCTCTCCGAGCCGCTGATGATGATCCTTACGTCATGGTCGCCCGGCATCTTGAGCGTCAAATTCCAGAGATCCACGGCGATCGTAAGCACGACATCACTCTGGTCGCCGTTTCCGTGCGATACCACTCGGCCGGTGGCACTGGCTACTTCCGCGCCGTCCGGCGCAGTAACCATGAACCCCAGCTCGTATTCTCGGTTCCGCTCAACCGATGTAAGCCGCAGGCCGACCACCAGGGCCAGATGCGGATGTATGAACGGGAAGCTCGGGCCGTTGAGCCGCGTGATCCCGCCACCCAGGACATGAAACTTGGATCCGGCTTGGACTTCGGCCGCATCGGCCAGAAACGCGTACTCGACATCGGGCATGTCTCAATCGTAGCGGACACAACCGCGGTCCACCAGATTGATGCCAAAGCACCCAAAAAGGAGTGGAGGCCATCTTTCGACGGCCTCCACTCGATCTACCGGCCCGGAGCGCGTCTCCGGCGTTGCTACTGGTTAAGAGGCTGCACCGCTGCGTAGTCGGCCTGGAGTATCGCTTGAAGCTTGGTTAGCTCTGCGTTGACGTCCAGCCCGTCCTTCGTCTGAAGCTTGGTCAGGAGAGCTCCATAGTCGGTGGTCGCCTGCGTCGATGCGGGCAAAGTGACCTGATCGCTGGGCGACGCCGGGTGCATCAGCATCTCGTTGAGGACGCTCCAGGTGACCTTGATACCGGGGAAGATCGGGGACAGAGTGGCGTCCATCGACTGAGTGTAGGCAGCCTGTGCAGAAGCCTTGACCGGCAAGCCGCCGTAATCCTGCATGAGGGTCGGGTCCGCCTCAATGGCCACCATGGCCTTGAAAGCCGCGTCGGGGTTCTTGGATGCCTTGGCGATAACGAAGGTGTCCGCGTCCATTGGGGAAGTGGTGTTGCCCTTCCAGGAAGGAATCACGCCGATGTCCCAGGACTTCATCTTGGCCGTTGAAGTCTTGGAGTCCCAGAGGGAACTGATGCTCGTACCCCAGGCAGCGCTCATCGCTACGTTGCCGGAAGCCATGCTGTTGCCCTGATTGAGAAGGGCGCTGGCCTCAACGGTGGCGTTTGGGGCGTAGTGACTCTTCCAGATCGCGTCGTAGTACCAGTTGTATGCCTCGGCCCAAACGGCGGGGATGGTCGCAGTCTTGCCGTCGGAGTCAACGAAGCTGCCACTACCGAAGAGCGAGCCGATTCGGCGGGCGTCCAGACCCTGAAAGTCAACGCCGTACTGGACGATGTTGGCCTTATCGAAGCCGCTGTCGGTGGACTTCTTGCCCTTCTTGTCCAGCGTCAGCTGAGCCGCAACGGCTCCGAGTGCGTTCCAGTCCCAGGTCTTGCCCTGGTACATCTCGCCGACCGTCGTCGGCAGGTTCGGAAGGCCGGCCTTGGCGAAGGCGTCCTTGTTGTACCAGATGTATCCGGAGTTCACGAGATAGGGAAGGCCGATCTGGGCGCCGCTGGAGTCCCGGAAGAATTCGACCGCCGGATCTGCGAAGGCCTTGACGTCGTAGTTGTTCTTCGCGATTTCCTGGGTCAGATCCAGGAACAGGCCTTCAAAGCCGTTGCGATCCTTGACACCGACGGGGCCGATGAGGTCGGGCGCGTCGCCGCGGGCAATATCCGTCTTGAGAACGTCGTAGGCGCTGTCGTGCGGCACGATCTTGAGCGTGATCGTGATGCCGTCCTTGTTCAGCTTGTTGTAGCTCGCCACAAAGGCCTTCTCGGCATCAATCTGGTTCGGCTGCGTTCCGGAACCAAGTCCGACAAACCAGGTGATCGCTCCCGAAGAGGCCGAAGCGGCCGAACCCTGGGCGGCTGAGGATGGCTCGGTAGATGGCGTCGGCGACGCGTTGGACGTCTGGCCGCACGCGCCCAGCACGAACATCGGAATCGCGGCCAAAGTTATGAGGCTCAATCCTCGCTTACCCATGGGGCTCCCTTCTCCAATCCCTGGAGACACCTCTGTCTCCAGGGACGAAATCAACTCCTTGGAACAGGACGTTCCCTTTCGTGTCGCCAGATGCGGCACGGATATTGCTTAGTTCCTTTGGGCTCTCGTCCACTCGAGTCTCTGGTGAAGAACTCGGTGGCTGGTGCTGCACTTCGCAAACACTCGCTTCCTTGTGTCGACTGCTTGGAGCAGTACTCAGATGGGCCCTCTGCCGATGTCCTCCACCGATTGTCGCACGCTCGAACGCGCCAGCGTGTCGACGAACGCGGCAAAGTAGTCAAGCCCGACAATAACATGAGAAGCGCGAGTGGGAGATTGTGGGCGACATGGACCGAGCAGGCCGGACGCCTGCGCTCGCCGGACGCCTGCGCTCGCCGAGCGCCCTTGTGGGAATGCGGCAATACCACGCTCGCCCCGACCTACTCCCCCGCCGAATTTGCGCCTACCGCGGCCGCTCTCTTGCGAGGTGCCGGACCTGTGGCGCTTCCCGGCGCATCGCCGGAAACGCTGAATGTGACCGCGGAGAGAGGTACAAGCGGCTCTCCGCGCAACACATGAGCGAGGTACTCGCCCGTTGCCGAGGCAGGCATTGCGGCGATTTCCTCAGGCGTCCCCTCCCCGATGACGAATCCGCCCCGATCGCCGCCCTCAGGCCCAAGGTCCACGATCCAATCCGCGGTCTTGATCACATCCAGATTGTGCTCGATAACGATCACAGTGTTCCCGGTCTCCACGAGCCGGTGAAGAACGTGCAGCAGCTTCTCGACATCGGCCATATGGAGGCCGGTAGTCGGCTCGTCCAGAACGTAGACCGTCCGGCCGGTGGCGCGACGCGACAACTCAGTGGCGAGCTTCACCCTCTGAGCCTCGCCGCCCGAGAGCGTGGTCGCCGGCTGGCCGAGGCGAACGTATCCGAGCCCCACGTCGAAGAGAGTTGCCAGCTTGGCGCGCACGTTCGGCACCGGTGAGAAGAACTCCAGGGCCTCCTCAATGGTCATCTCGAGTACGTCGGCGATCGAGCGGCCCTTGTAGTGGATCTCAAGAGCTTCACGGTTGTAACGCTTGCCCTTACAAACCTCGCATGGGACGTAGACGTCCGGCAGGAACTGCATCTCTATCTTGAGGATTCCGTCGCCCTTGCAGTGCTCGCAGCGGCCGCCCTTCACGTTGAAGCTGAAGCGACCCGGCATGTAGCCACGCAAGCGCGCCTCGGGCGTGCCGGCGAACAGCTCGCGGATCGGCGCGAAAAGACCGGTATATGTGGCCGGATTGGAGCGTGGCGTCCTGCCGATCGCGCTCTGGTCTATGTCGATAACCTTGTCGATCGCATCCAGGCCTTCCAGTCCGTCATGAGCGCCGGGCTTCTCGCGCGATCCGTTGAGTTCATGCGCGAGCGCACGGAACAAGACGTCCGAGACGAGAGTGCTCTTGCCCGATCCCGAAACGCCGGTCACTGCCACGAAGCAACCCAGCGGGAACTTCACGTCGAGATCCTTGAGGTTATGCTCTGTGGCGCCCCGGACGACGAGCGACCTGCCGCTCCCCTTGCGACGCGTCGTGGGTATCTGGACTGCCAACTCACCGCGAAGATACGCACCGGTTATCGAGCGGGGCGCGGCCAATATCTCCTCCAGCCGCCCCGAGGCGATGATCTCGCCGCCGTGCTCGCCGGCGCCCGGCCCGATGTCCACGACCCAGTCCGCCGTGCGAATGGTCTCCTCGTCGTGTTCTACGACTAGGACCGTGTTGCCCAGATCCCGCAGCCTGGTGAGCGTGGCGATCAGCTTGGCGTTGTCCCGCTGGTGCAGTCCGATCGACGGCTCATCGAGGATATAGAGAACACCCATCAGGCTGGAACCGATCTGGGTGGCCAACCGGATCCGTTGGGCTTCACCCCCGGAGAGCGTCTGGCTGGTTCGATCGAGCGTCAAGTAGTCCAAGCCGACGTCCAGCAGGAAGCCCAGCCGCGAGGAAATCTCCTTGAGGAGCTGTCGGGCGATCGTCTGCTCGCGGTCGGTCAAGCACTCAGGGAGGCCCGACACAAACTCACAGGCCGCCGAGATCGAGAGCGTGGAGACCTGCCAGATGTTCCGGCCGTCTACCGTGACAGCCAGGATCTCCGGCTTGAGCCGCTTGCCTTCGCATGTTGGGCAGGGCCGCGCCACCATGTAACGCTCGAGTTCCGACTTGATGAACTCGGACTCCGTCTCGCGGAAGCGGCGCTCCAGGTTAGGAATGATGCCCTCGAAGGTGGCGCCGTATGTGTTCTCGCCGCGCTCGTGGCGATACCCGATGACCACCTTCTCGCCGCGGCCCGTATAGAGAATGTACTTCAGCGCCTCCGGCGGAAGGTCCTTCAGCAGGGCGTTGAAGTTCCAGCCGTGTTCCGCGCAAACGGCCTCGATTATCTTGCCGTGCCAGGAGTTCTCCATCGGCATCCGGGCCCATGGCACAAGCGCGCCGTTTGAGAGCGGCAGGTTCATATTGACGACGCGCTCCGGGTCGATCTCGAGCCGGCTGCCGATGCCTGTGCAATCCGGGCAGGCGCCGTGGGGCGAGTTGAAGCTGAAGCTGCGCGGCTCCAACTCGTCGACTGTAGTTCCGTCGTAAGGGCAGCTGTAGCGTTCGCTGTAGCGCCGCTCCTCGAAGGCCGGCGCCTCGCCATCGCGCGGGACCGGCGCGACCAGGACGACGCCGTCGCCCAACCTGAGGGCGGTCTCCACCGAGTCCGCCAGCCTGGTGACATCCGGCGACTTGATCGGCTCGTTGGTTTCCGGATCGATGGCCCGGCCGGCGGCGTCTCGCGGCGCGTCCTCCGGCACCTCGGCGTGATGGACGATGAAGCGATCAACGACCACATCGATCATGTGGCGCTTGTACTTGTCCAGCGGCCTGGCTTCCGTGAGGTCCATCAGTTCGCCGTCCACCCGAACACGGGCGAAGCCCTGACGGCGGATCTGCTCGTACTCCCGGTTGCCTTCCGTCTTGCGGTCCTTGATGACAGGCCCGAGAACCATCAGCCGCGTATCTTCCGGAAGGTCGTAGATTTGATCCACTATCTGCTGGACCGACTGCCGCTCGATCTCGCGGCCGCAGGTTGGGCAATGCGGATGGCCGATACGGGCGAACAGGAGCCGGAGGTGGTCGTATATCTCTGTGACCGTGCCCACGGTAGATCTTGGATTCCGACTGGCACCCTTCTGGTCGATCGAGATGGCCGGGCTCAAGCCGTCGATCTGATCGACGTCCGGCTTCTGCATCTCACCCAGGAACTGGCGGGCGTAGGCGGAGAGGCTCTCGACGTAGCGGCGTTGGCCCTCGGCATAGATCGTGTCGAAGGCCAGGCTGCTCTTGCCCGAGCCGGACAAGCCGGTAATCACGACCAGACGATCGCGCGGCATCGAGACGGTGACGTTCTTGAGGTTGTGCTCGCGCGCCCCGCGAACGACTAGCAGGTCCTGTGGCATATGAGGGCATTGTAGGCCAAACGACAGAAAGAGAACAGACGTTCATTCGCTATGGCGCGCTCCGCGCGGCAACCGCGGAAGGCCGTATCACGCGCCGCCCTCCCATACCGTCCGCTACCATCCAAGATCCGGGCACAACCACGGGCGAGGAGCGCGATGATGAGCGGGGCGACGGCAACCACGACAAGGACAACGCCCGAGATTTCGAGCGTCGCCGAGTCGCGCCGACGAATGACGCGCGACGGGCTGGCCATC
>DASVJA010000003.1:0-12222 GCA_036386115.1 Candidatus Limnocylindrales bacterium | reverse complement strand
GACGGCGAGTCGAACGGACTCGAACCTTCACTTGTAAGCCCACCCAATCGAGTTGCCGTGTTCCAGTCATTGTTCGTGGTCCTCTTGGCCGGTCTCATCGGGCCGCTCATCGCGGCCGGACGTCGACCCATGGTTCCGGCTGTCGTCGGCGAGCTTATGGCCGGCGCGATTCTTGGGCGGACGGGGCTGGGCGTCATCGACCCCACAACTCCAACGAACGGGTTCCTGTACGCACTCGGGTTTGCCATGCTGATGCTCGTCGCGGGATCGCACGTCCGGCTGGACGGCCAAATCGCTTCAGGCGTGCGGTCTGCCGCGATCGCCTTCCTGGTCGTATCGGCGGTCGCCATTCCCGTCGGATTGGTCGTGGCGGCGCTGCTCGCACCGTCGGCGCCGGCTCTCCTCCTTCCGGTCCTCATCGCCGGCAGTTCCGCTGCCGTCGCGTTTCCGATACTGGAGGAACGGGGATTGCTTGGGCCCGCCGTTGGTCTCTTGCTGGTTTGGATCCCGCTCGCGGATGCCGTGACTGTTCTGCTAATGCCGCTCACGTTGATCGGAGCCGAGAAGATTCCTGGCGCTCTTGGCGGAGACGCCGCGATCGTCGCCATCACGGTCGGAGCGCTCGTGATCGGCCAGCGGATCAAGCTGGTCCCCGCCGCCCTGACGTTGCGTGATCGATCGAAGTCGCGAGGCTGGGCCCTGCAGCTGCGACTGACCTTGCTAATACTTGTGGCGCTGACGCTCGTAGCCACGCAGACCGGCGGCTCGACGCTGCTCGCCGGATTTGGCGCGGGCCTCGTGTTGTCGCGGCTTCGCACGCCGGAGCGCCTCGACCTGCAGCTGTCTGGTATCGCCGAAGGCTTCTTCGTTCCTGCCTTCTTCGTGTTACTAGGCGCGGAGTTGGACTTCAGGGCGCTGGCCGGCGATCCTCGCGCGATCCTGCTCGCGGTTGTGTTGGGAGTGGCCGCGGTTGCGATCCATGTAGGCGCGGCGCTGGTAGCGGCGCCAACGCCGCGGACGGCATTCGGCCTTGCCGCGTCGGCTCAGCTCGGGCTCCCGGCGGCGGCCGCCTCTCTCGGCTTGTCGACCGGCCACCTGTCGGCTGCGCTTGCCGCGGCAGTGGTAGCGGCCGGCTGCATCACCGTTCTTCCGGCTTCCTTGGGTACGCGCCGGCTCGCGGATCGCCTTCTCGCAGATACAAGCGCGGCCAAAGCCCCCACTCCGCCACTCACTCCGGAGGTATCGACATGAGCAAGTCCGACCGCATAGCGGCGATCGACATTGGCAGCGACACGATCCACCTGCTGATCGGGTCCGTCGCGGGTTCCGACGACGGCCCGGTCGTCACCCGCATCGAGCAGGAGGGCGAGTTGCTGCTGCTTGGAGGCCAGGTGGCGGTCAACGGTCGGATCGGGGAGCGGGCAACAGCCGATCTGCAGAAGGCCCTGGTCCGGTTCGTCTCGATCGGCCGGAAGCGAGCGTCCCGCCTCGCGATAGGGGCAACCGAGGCGATGCGACGGGCCGAGAACGGACCGGAGATCGTCGAACGACTCGGCAAGGCTGCAGGCGAGCCGGTTCGTATCCTGTCGGGCGCCCGCGAGGCCGATCTCGATTTCGCGGGGATCGTCCATCGGCTGGACCGAGCCGGCACCCAACTCATCGTCGACTCCGGAGGTGCAAGCACGGAACTTACGATGACGGAGGGTCGCCGCAAGGTTGTCTCGGCATCACTGCCCGTGGGCGCGTCGCTGCTCGGGGCCACACTTCGCGGGGATCCGCCCGACGCGCTGTCCTGGGCTCTACGGGCCCGCCAGGTCGGCGCGGCTCTGACAGCCGCACCCGCCGGGAAGCCGGTTCGGGCCTGGGCGACGGGCGGATCGGCCCATAACCTGGCCGGCCTCGAACGGACCCGCGGCAAGAGCGGAACGCAGCGGCTGACGATGCCGGCTCTGAGCAAGTTGGCCACGCAGCTACTCGCCGTGCCGTCGCGAAAGCTGGCCAAACGCAGCGGCGAGGATCCCCGCCGGGTCGCCATCCTCCCGCCCGGGCTCCTGATCATTGCATCGGTTCTGGAGCACTACGAACTCACGTCAGTGACCGTGGTGCCCGAAGGCGTCCGGGAAGGGATGATCCTCGCGGTGTCGTCTCTCGGCGACGATTGGTGGCTCGATCAGCCGGATCCAGCTCCTACTCCTAGCTCAAGTCGCGGGCATGCGGCGCGAGTCTCTCGCTTGTCCTCCGCGACCGCTGCGGAGGTCGCGCCCAGAGGGCCCGGCCGCCTGAAGCCGCCGCAGGACTGAATGGGCAAGGCCTGGGAGGGGAGGGCTACGTCAAGCTGCGCCACATCCGCGCGCATCGATGCTGCCCCGCCAATGTCGCTTCGACGCGCATCGCCGCCGTCGGCCTGATCGTGACCACTATCCTTGGGTAGCAGGCAGTTCGACGAGAGGCATCAGGCCAGGATATGAGCGACCCTCGCATGGTTCTGCCGGGCACTAAGCCCGGCGACCGTCGCGTGCGCGTCGGGCGCCCGCTGGCCCGGTATTTTCGCTATGAGGCCCCTGGCGTGGTCAGCGCGAAGCTGGCGGCAGAGGAGCCCACGACGCCGCTCGGGCGGCCACACCGAACAGGCGTCGATCCGCCTACGGCCGCAGCTACTGCCGTCGGCGCATGACCAGGGCCACGACGTAGTAGGTGCGCGGTTCCGAGGAGCGATTGGCGTAGGAGTGGCCGACATCGGCAGCGAAATCGGCTGAGTCACCTGGCGCAAGCGAAATGCGCTGGGGGCCCACAGCCGCCAGACCTCTCGCCACGACCATTCGGGTAGTCACAGCTCACCCACACTGCTCCAACCCGCGAGATCCAGGCCTGGCAAGAATCTCGTCTTCACGATGCGGGCCAGTGACCTGTGGCGCCGCAGCAGCTTCCGGTGCTACCTGCGAGGCATGTCGGCCAATCCGACGCGGCGGCTCTACGACTTAGATGCCGCCTTTGACTCGAAAGCCGCAAGTGCCGCAAGTGCCGCGCTGGCGTTGCCGCTGACTGACTTGAGGATCTGCGCGTAGAGCGCCCGGTCCTCAGGCTTCACGCTGGCTGGTACGCCAGACGTGCTATCGGTTGCAGCAGGGGTCAGCAGGGCGGCCACCGCCGCGGAAGTGGTTGCCGCCGCGGAAGTGGTTGCCCCTCCGGATGCGGCCGCCTGGCCACCGCCGCCTGAGTGACCGCCCGCCTTTGTGGCCGGAGGCGTGCCGTCGGCGGACGGAGTCCGAGTTGCCATAGCTGTTGCGACTTTGGTCGCCTGGTCGGCTGAGACGCCAGGGTTCGCCTGCTGAATTGAAGTCGCCATTGCAGCCACGAGCTGGTCCTGACTCACGCCCTTCGACGAGGCGATCGATGTGAGGCTCTGGCCGCTCTGCAAGGCGCCGATCAGGTCGCTCGAACTCATGCCGAGAGCCTTGGACGCGCCGTTGATCACCGGATTGTTAGCCGGGGGCGCCGACTTAGAGCCAGTGTACTGTGCCCCTCCGATCGAGGAGACATCCATACGTATCGATGACAGGCTGTCCATCACATTGCTCCTTACCGGAGTGAACCCTCCAATTAGAGAGTCGGCGGTGACCGGGACGCCTGTAGGGCAAGTTATTGGTAATTCCGTCGCAGGTCGATGGCAAAGGGTGTCAACGGGCAGACGCAGTCAGCCGGCCTCCGCTTCGTCGACGAAGACGCCGCGACAGGGTCGTGCGTCCGCACGACCCTGTCGCGCGAATGCCGCAATGCCAGCTCGATCCCACCACGAGGCGTCTCGCTCGGTCCGACCTCGCCCGCAACCTGAGCCGCCGACTCGATCAGCCTGGCCCGGGTTGCTTCGCCCCGCTCGGTAGCCACCTTCCTCCTGCCTGCACATGCCAGTACGAGTCCACCTGTGACGCAGATGATCGCGAGGCCCAACGCGCGCCAATCTCCTAGACCACGCGACATGTTGTGAGCGCTCGCTCAAATCTGTGCAAGTTCGGTTAGCCGGCGTCAATTCAGTCACCGTGGGACGCGGGTCGACCCTGCCGCCGAGGACGCCATTGTGATTAGTACATCTGAGTGAAACTTCGCAAGGATCGCGGTTTCCCACTAGGCAATAACCCGCGGACGGGCCCCATTTGCCCGTCGGAGATGCGACTCTCCACTTGGAGGGTTCACTCCGGCACGGAGCAATGTGATGGACAGCCTGTCATCGATACGTATGGACATCTCCTCGATCGGAGGGGCACAGTTCACCGGCTCTCAGTCGGCGCCTCCGGCTAACAATCCGGTGATGAGCGGCGCGGCCAAGGCTCTCGGCATGAGTTCGAGCGACCTGATCAGCGCCCTGCAGAGCGGGCAGAGCCTCAATTCGATCGCCTCGTCGAAGGGCGTGAGTCAGGACCAGCTCGTGGCTGCAATGGCGACTTCAATTCAGCAGGCGAACCCTGGCGTCTCAGCCGATCAGGCGACCAAAGTCGCAACAGCTATGGCAACCCGGACTCCGTCCGCCGATGGCATGCCCCCTATTCAGGCAGACGGCGCAACCGGAACGAGCGCGGCAGGCGGGCAACACAATCAGCACGGGCACAACGCCGTGTCGGCTGCGATGAACTCTGTGGCCTCACTTCTCGGTACGACCAGTACGGACCTCGCGACCGCTGCCCAGAGCGGGCAAAGCCTCACCCAGATCGCTTCGTCAAAGGGCGTGAGCCAGCAGTCGCTGGTTAGCGCAATCGCGACGGCGCTTCAGGGCTCGGACTCGTCAATATCTGCAAGCCAAGCCACCCAACTGGCGACGGCACTGGCCACGGGCAGGCCCCAGAACAACCAGACACAGCCGTGGTCGACGGCTTCGACCGGCACTCCGAGCACGTTCAGCGTCTCCGCCTGAACACAGCCGCTCTAACTGAATGGAACAAGCCAGCAACGGAGCCATTCCAGCGGCCTACTCCGTTTGCCGGGTGAAGTGCTGGTGCCCCGATTCGCTGAACTCTCGGGGCCCGCGCACTGCTTTGGCCAATATCTGATCGGCGGTCTGGCCTATGCGTCGAGCGCATTGTGGGCTACGGCCTCATTCCGGCTCGAGGTCCTCGTCCTTGCCGGGCGGCTGGAAGGAACACGCTCAAGCCGTCTTCCAGGCCCGACCAACGTAGCTCGGTATGTTGACGACCGGCATCAGCAAAGATGGCGACGGTGTGTCGGCTCTACTCCCCTCGCCCGACCATAACGCAAAGATGCAGCGTCGATCGGCGCCTCTGCGCGTCTTCTCTGCCCAAGCCTCGAACCATCCGTGTTCGCGCGCCTCTTGCGTCGGGAAGATCCGGACCTCCTCGACGCCCAGGACTTCGATCAGCTCGAACAGCGCCCGCATTAGCCGGATGAGTACCAGAGGGAGGGTAGGTCGGACAGATATCGGAGCCCGGCTACTTCCAGCGCTTTTCCTCAAGATAGGCCGGTAGTTCCTCCATGGACCCACTAGCGAGCACATAGGGGCTGAAGCCTGGCCCGGACCAGCAGAACAGTTTCTGGCCACGCTCTTGCGCCACTCGTGCCCACGCGCAGCACCCGATGAGTTCATCCACGGCGTGGACGCCAGACTCCCAGGCCGTAGCCGCCAGCCACTTATCCGCGAGACGCCGGTGCGGCTCGAGCCCCCACTCATCCGGACGGGCTTTGTCGCGCTCGAGGGACTCTCGATTGAGAGAGGCCATTGCCGCGACAAACTCCTCGCTGAAGGCGGCAAGCCGACCGGGGTCGGCCACCTCGATCGAATGCCAGGCGCGGGCACCCGGCGTTCGCACCAACAGGGCGAAGAGGGCTTCGAACTGCTCGAGGTTCCCGGGTCGCTGCCGCGTGACGCCGATGAGAGGGCGGCTGCGTCCGACGGGCGGCACGCAGGGTCCAATCCGGATGTCTAGCCGGGCTACGTCGCGTTCAGAGAGCGAGCACGGCCACGACGTGTCGCCAGCGGTGCTGACTCGGACTGAGGTCCTCTTGGACCCGGCGGTCGAAGGGCTTGTCAAGCATGGGGCCAAGCGTAGCGAGTTCATGCCATGCTACTCGGCGGCTGCGACCTCTGGGTCGTACCGGACAACAGCAGGCGGGCCGCTCCGAAACCTGAAACCCGGCGCGAGCGCGACAAACCCGGCGATATCGGGTCGAGCGTGGGTGACGTGCACGATGTGCTCCAGCGTCAGAGTGGAGGCGTCCCCATCCTATTTGGCCGTTGTGAAGTACCAACCGGACATGTGATCCGGCGCACGATATCGAACGGCTTGGAATGGGTCGCCGTTCATGACTCCGTCTGAGAGAGCGACAAGTTGGTCGACTCTCGGCGGGCAGAATGCCGAACCCGCTCGGTCGCAAACTTCATGCTGAGAACGCCAGTATTCGGGTGCGTTCCGGATCCACGAAACGAAGTCCGAACCATCGCTCGTCCGCTCCTGGAGCCGATCGTGATCGCGGTCCTCGCCGACTATCTTGAGCGGCCAGTACCCATAGGAGAACTCCTGACCAGATCGGCCGCGGACAGCCGGGGGCGCGGCCTCTAGCAGCCACTCCAGGAGCGCTCGAGATTCCGGATCGTCGGCGCAGGCAACCCGTCGCGGAGGTTGCCGGGCGGCATAATCGACTTCTCGTACGGCCACCCTTGAAGGCCGCGAGGAGCGCGTAACCGTGGCCGAAGTCTCGTCCCTCGGAGTTGCCGGTCACGATTCCCTTGCTGGGTCAAGCCGCCTCGAGATCGGGAGGGGAAGGCCGTGGCGTGCTCTCCGTCGCCGGCCCGGACTTCTGCCGCTCCTGCCGGAACGCCTCGCTGGTCGTGGCCAGGGCTGCCCTGAGCTGTGAGACCAACTCCGCCTCCGCGGCCGACCCGCTCTTGCCGCGTCGCTCCAGCTCTGCGGCGATGTTCCCGACGAGGACGGCCCCGAGATTCCGCGAAGCGCCCTTCAGCGTGTGAGCGATGCCGCCAAGCGCCTGGGCGTCGCCCCTCTCAACCGCGGCCTCGATGGCTGTCAGATGGCCGCTCGCCTCGCTCTCGAGGAGATCGATGAGCGGGCCGAGCACATCTTCGTCGCCATAACCCAGCGATCGAAGCGAGTCCAGAGTCTCTTGATCAAGGACGTTCGAGCCACCGCCACCGCCACCGCCCGCCTCAGCGAACGAGGCAACCGCACCCGGCCCTGATTGCACGAGGTGGTCGGCTGCCGCAGCCGGCCAAGATGGTGAAGCTTGCCGGTCCGGCGCAAGCCAGCGCTCCAGCGTTTCGCGCAGGGTCGCGAGACGCACGGGCTTGGACATGTAGTCGTCCATTCCACCGGCCAGACAGCGCTCGCGATCCTCGGGCGTGGCATTGGCCGTCAGAGCCACGATAGTTACGTGGCGGCCGCCAGTCTCCTTGCTGCGGATCTCGCGCGTGGCCTCGAAGCCGTCCATGCCGGGCATCTGGCAGTCCATCAGGATCATATCGAATGGAGTCGCGTCCGCGGCCGCGACCGCCTCGAACCCGTCCGACGCCATAGCTCCCGGCTCCACCCCCAGGCCGGAGAGCATAGCGCCAACGACCTGGCGGTTGATCTCATTGTCCTCGACTAGCAGCAGCAGGACGCCTGGCGGCACGTTCGCCTGTGTGATCCTCGCCGGCGGTGGTGCGTCCGAACTGCCCGACCTTCTCGCGAGGTCGAGGCGGACGAGCTTGTCGAGCAGGTCGCTCGAGCGGAAGGGCTTGGCGAGGATCGTGACTCGCCGATCGCCGACCTGGACCTCCCCGCCAGTTGCTCGAGTGGAGGCAACGATCACGAACGCGTCGCCTAGCAGCCCCTCAGCGTCTAGCTCCGCCACTACCTCCTCGGCCGGCTGGCCCGCAAGCGGGTCGTCGATGATCACCCCGTCGAAGCGCTCGCCGGCACTGGCCACGCGGAGCGCCGTCCGCGCCCCTGAGGCACTGAGGCCGTCCGCAGCGTAGATGCCCCAGTCCGTCAGCTGTCTGTGCATGCTTTGACGACTCGCGAGCCTGTCGCTCACGACCAGGATCCGTGCGTCGCCGAGTTGCCTTTGCGCGATCTCGAGGGTCGCTTTGGCATCGATGGGCAGCTCTATGCTGAACGAGAACGAACTGCCCTCGCCAACGCGACTGCTGACGTCCAGACGCCCGCCCATCAGGGCGACCAGCCGCCAGCTGATGGCGAGACCCAGGCCGGTCCCGCCAAAGCGCCGGCTCATGGAGCTATCGGCCTGGCTGAAAGACGTGAACAGGCGGCTACGCGCTTCCGACGAGATGCCGATGCCGGTATCGCGCACCTCGAACCCAAGCCTTGCCTTGCCGGCATCGGTCGACTCAATCATGGCGACCGAGACGACCACTTCCCCCGTTTCCGTGAACTTGACGGCGTTGCCTGCCAGGTTGATGAGAATCTGGCGCAGACGACCCGGGTCGCCCACGAGCCACTTCGGAATTTCTGGGTCAACCGAGACGAGCAGCTCCAGGTTCTTGCGAGCTGCGGCCAGGCGCAGGACACTGGTGACGCTGTCAATCGCCGCTGACAAATCGAACGGAATAGACTCGAGTTCCAGGGAGTTGGCTTCGATCTTGGACAGGTCGAGGACGTCGTTGATGATCGCAAGCAGAGCCTCGCTCGAATCTCGAAGAGCGCCGGCCAGGGTTTGCTGCTCCTCCGATAGGCCCGTGGCCAGCAGCAGTTCCGTCGAGCCAATGATGCCGTTCATCGGCGTACGGATCTCGTGGCTCATCGTCGCCAGGAAGTCACTCTTGGCCCGATTCCCGGCTTCGGCTGCCTCCTTTGCCTCAGTGAGCGTCTTCTCGGTGCGCTTGCGGTCGGTGACATCGCGGACCGACTCAATAGCCCCAACCATCTTGCCGTCGGAATCGTGGAGAGGCGCGGCGGTCGCCCACACATAGGCCCCCTCGCCGCCGTGCAGCCGCGGCACGAATACCTCGCAGTAGAGACTGTCGCCATCGCGGTGGACGAAGTCATAGCGCTCTGCCCACGCGTCGCTCTCCGCCCACAGCATATCGACGAGGATCGGGCGACGTTCTCCATACCAGGGTATGGCGTAGGCGTAGTCGCCAGCTCCGAGGATTTCCTCCTTAAGCGTACCGGTCATCTCTTCAATGGCACGGTTCCATGCGACCACGTGCCGGTCCGCGTCGAGGACGAACGTCGCATCGGGGAGGAACTCAATGATGCCGAGGGACTGCGGGTCCAGTGCCGGCCGCTCCGCGGGCTTCTTGGTCACGGTCAACCTCGCAAGCATCTCCGGTCTTTACCGAGTCGCTCGCCCCTTGAGATCAGAGAGCCTTCTAGGACAGGGCCCAATCTGCTCTTATGTCAGGAGTCGGATTGCACCCCGACGTTGAACATGCGTCGTTTGCCGCAGACGGCGACGATATGTCGGTTCAATCCACCGCCCCGACGACAGACGGGGCATCGAAGTGCAGCACCAGGGCGACCAAGCGGCTACGGCTGGTAGAGTTCGGCTGAGGCGAGGTTCGGGGTATCCCCGTTGCCAACGCCGCCGGCGACGAGGACGCGGCCGTCGAGAAGCGTGGTGGCGCTATGGGCCAGGCGCCCTAGGGCCATAGATCCCGTCGGGCTCACGTTGCCGGTTGCCGGGTCGTACACCTCGCAGGTGGCGAGGTAGCCGGCGGACTTGGCGGCCGTCGTGTCGTAGCCCCCGGATAGCAGGACCCGGCCGTCGGCGAGCAGGGTGCTCGTGTAGAAGCTGGTCTTCGGGCCAACCGAGCCGGCCGGGCTGAACTTGCCGGTCTTGGGGTCGTATGTCTCTAGGGAGTAGATAGCGCCGTTGCCGTCGTTGCCGGCAGAGATGAGCACGCGCCCGTCGGGCAGCAATGTAGAGGTGAAACCGTAGCCGGCCGTCAGCATCGAACCGGTACGGCTGAACTTGCCGGTCTTCGGGTCGTAGATCTCGGCCGATCCGACGGCCGCGCTACCCTCGTTGCCGCCGCCCACGATCAGGACAAGGCCGGTGGCAAGCAACGTCGCGCTGGCGGATTCTCGGCCCACTGTCATCGAGCCGGCAACGGTGAACTTGCCCGTCTTAGGGTCGTAGATCTCCGCCGAGGCCAGCATCGCGGGGCCGGTCATTGTCACAGGGCGCGAGCTGGATCCGGCAGTGCCCGGATGGTAGGCCACGGCCACGGCCTGAATCATCCCCGTGCCGCCGGTGGTCGAGCCGCCGGCGATCAGAACGCGCCCGTCCGGCAGCAGCGTGGACGTGTGGTTCATCCGCGACGTGTTGAGAGAACCGGTGGCAGTGAACTTGCCGGTGGCCGGGTCGTAGATCTGGGCGGTGGCGACGGTCTTGGTCCCGTCGCTGCCGCCGGCGAAGAGAACGCGTCCATCGGCAAGCAGGGTCGCTGGGGCCATGTCGAGAGCCGTTACCGCCGGTCCGGTGCTGGTGAACTCGCCGGTCCTGGGATCGAAGATCTCCGGAGATGTCGCGTCGAAACCCACGATCAGGACGCGCCCGTCGGTAAGCAACGTCGCGCTCCCATTGTCCGAAGTGGTCATCGTGCCGGCCGGCGTGAAAGTGCCCGGCGTGCCCGGAGCCGTTGTGGGCGTGGGCGCCGAAGAGGACGCGGCGCTAGAGAACGCGGAGCTTCCGGACGCGGGCGCACTGGCGGTGGCGACCACAACACTCGCGCTCGGCGATTCACTCGCGCCCACTCCGCCTCCCGACGATCCGCCGACGTTTCCGCGAACGACGAGAGCCGCGGTGATCACGATCACAGCCAGCATTCCCAGACCCGCGACTGCTCTACCCTCCCGGTGGTGACGCACTCCCGGGGACCGGGATAGACCCGCCGCGTCAGCTCGGGCCGACGCCAGTTCTGCGTCGACAAGACGCCGCAGGCCCTCATCGAGTTTTGGATCGGCCGGCCAGTCATTCATCTCGGAGTTCCTCTCGCAGGCGGGCCAGGCCCGTCTTCAGCTGCGTCTTGATCGTGTTCTCGCTGACGCCCAGCACCGCCGCGGTCTCGCGTACTGAGTAGCCCTCCAGGTAATGGAGAGCGATGGCCGCACGCACACGACGAGGAAGCGATCGCAACCCGTCGCGCAATGACAGCGATTGGTCGTGACCCTGCTCCGCGGCGGCAAGGTCGTACAGATGCGGCCCAAACGAGAGGAAACGGCGCATCGATCGCACGCGCCGGATGGCCTCCCGCGTTTCGATCGCCAGAAGCCACGAGCGAAGCGAACCGCGATCGCGGAGCGTGTGACCCCTTCGGAGGGCGATCTCGAACGTGACCTGGACCACGTCCTCGGCTTCCGCATCGTTCAGAGTGATCAGGCGGGCGGCCGCAAGCAGCACTGCGCCGTGTTCGGCGAGCATCTCGCCGATCTCCAGCGTCGGAGCCTCGTCGACCTGAGCTACCGTCACCACTACTTCGCCTCCTCTCGGGCTACCACTCTAAAGAGGGAGGCCGAACCGGATTCGGGTGATAGGGCGGCGTCCGGCGTTCTTGGCGAATTCCCCCGTGACCCAACGGCAGCGTAGCCCTGGCTCCGCGTCAAGTACCGCTACGCGACCACAAGGCACCAAGATATCCGTACACGAGGTCCCTCTCCGCGACGGACCTGAAGGTGAGGATGACCGGCCCGTGTCTCCAGATGAATCGAACCGCCGGCCTCCTGACCAAGACCAGCACGGCAGTTCCTAGCTCGAGGTGGGTGCCTTTGTAGAGCCCGAGTTCGGGGCGGACGGGAGCGTTTCCTCTGGACCGCCGGACCAGAAACCAGGGATGGACATCCAGGTTCGATCCGGTCAATCGGGCCGGCCGGTCGCGATAGCGTCGCCCGTGGCCGCGAACGTCCTCCACCACGCCGGTGATACCGACATCGATGTCAACATCGGCGTCGGTCGGTGTCGAGGCTACGGCCTCCGGCCCGGCCTTGGACGCTACGAACGGCACCAACCCCACGTACCATCCCGCGTTCATCAGTGCTACCACGGCCAGACACAGCCCTGCCAGCCCGAACTGAAGCAACGGTTGCGACGAGGGTGGTGTAACGCGACCGCCAGACTGATAGCCGACGGCCATTTCGTAACATGCCCAAGCGCCAACGATCCCGAGAGCCGACTGGAACAACATGGCGAAAGGCCCGACGGCCGTGTCGTGGCTGTCGTTCATCTTCTGCAGCTGATTCGCCTGGTTGGCCAGCCACC
>DASVJA010000002.1:0-15648 GCA_036386115.1 Candidatus Limnocylindrales bacterium | reverse complement strand
ACTAGGGCGTGTACAACTCAGCCGGCGAAACGGATCCGTAGTCTCCGGCGCCGCCGGCAATCAGGACCCGGCCGTCCTGGAGCAAAGTGGCGGTGTGCGTGGTCCGATTTATGACCATCGACGCGGCGGGGCGGAAGGTTGCCGTCTTGGGGTCGTACAACTCGGTCGACGACGGATCTGCTCCTCCTCCGGCAATCAGGACGAGCCCGCTTTGCAACAGCGTCGCGGATTGGCCGTCTCGGTGGACGGTCATGGGGCTGCTGGCGCTGAAGGTGTTGCTCTTGGGGTCGTAGATCGCGGTCGCGGAGAGCCCTCCGGAACCGATGATTCGGCCGCCGGCGACCAGAATTCGGCCGTCCGGCAGTAGGGTCGCCGTTTGGTCCATTCGGGAGATGCTCGCCGACCCGCTTCGCGAGACGCCGCCCTGCGCCGGGTCGTAGGTCTCGGACGAGGTATCGCCGGAACCTCCGACGATGAATACCTTGCCGCTGGGCAGCATGGTTGCCGTGTGCAGGAACCGCGGCTCGATCATTGGGCTGAGCGAGCTGAAGGTGCCTGTGGTCGGGTCGTACAGCTCAAGCGAACTGAGCGGCCCGGAATCACCATAACCGCCTGCGATAAGTACCTTGCCTTCTTTGAGGAGGGTCGCCGTGAACGAGTATCGAGCCTTGGCCATGGACCCAGTTGTCGTGAACTTGCCCGTACTGGGGTCGTAGATCTCTGCCGAGGCCAGCGGCCCGGTGTCACTGAAGCCGCCGGCAATGAGCACGCGGCCATCGGCCAGAAGCGTTGCGGTGTGCTTGTAGCGGGGAGTCATCATCGACCCCGTGCCGCCGAAGCTGTTGGTCTTGGGATCGAATATCTCGGCCGTAGTCAGGCCGGTGGATCCATTGCAGCAGCCGCCCACCATGAGGACGCGGCCGTCGCTGAGCAGCGTCGCGGTTTGGAAGTATCTCGAAGCCATGGTGCCGGTGGTGCTGAACCAACCGATCGGCTTTCCTGAGGCGTCGGCCCTCGGCGTGGCCGATGGCTTGCCCGCCGACGATGCCGGCGCGGAGCCGCCGCACCCGGAGACTGCGTATGCCGCCACGATAAGGGCGACGGCGAGCCGCCGCGGGCGTTGACCCAGCAGGTAGCCGAAGGCTCGCGGGCTCAAACCTGGAACGGCTGGTGATCCGGCGCGCGAAAGGATCGTCACTTGATGGCTCCTTCTGCCGGCAACGGCTGCGAGGTACAAAGACTCCCGTGCCCGAGTGGTTGATCTCTGGCCCCTCCGATTCAGTCTAGCACCGCGCCGGTGATTGCCCGACCCGGCGACCCTTTGATCATCTCGAACACATGGTCTAATTGGCCCGGCCCGAATATACTGGCGGCCTCGTGGTGACCTCGACCGACAAGCGCCCTGGGCGCGATGACCCGCCGGCTCCATTCGGCCCTTCCGTGGACGAGTGGTTTCGTTCCGCGTTCGCCGCACCGACTCCCGCTCAGGCAGACGGTTGGGCCAGCATCGCTGCCGGGCGGCACACGCTGATCCACGCTCCAACCGGCAGCGGCAAGACGCTGGCCGCCTTCCTATGGTGCCTGGATCGCCTCGTCCGGGAGCCGCGACCCGCGCCGACCCGGACGGAGCCCGGCACTGTGCGAGTCCTCTACATCTCGCCGCTCAAGGCCCTGATCTATGACGTGGAGCGGAACCTGCGGGCTCCGCTGGCAGGAATTCGACTGGCGGCCGAGCGGTTGGGGGAGCCGGTGCCCCAGATCGAAGTTGGCGTCAGGACGGGCGACACACCGGCCGACGAACGGCGCCATCTCGTCCGCAACCCGCCGGACATCCTGATCACCACCCCCGAGTCGCTGTATTTGATCCTCACCAGCCAGGCGGCGGAGATCCTGCGCGGCGTGGAGCACGTCATCGTCGATGAGGTCCACGCTCTGGCGGGGACAAAGCGAGGCGCTCATCTGGCCCTCAGCCTGGAGCGGCTGGAGAAGCTGACGGCGCGGCCGCCACAGAGGATCGGGCTCTCGGCGACGCAGCGCCCGGTGGAGACGATCGCCCGGTTCCTGGGAGGTGTCGGGCCGGGGCGGGCAGGGGAGCCCCGCGAGGTCCAGATCGTCGACTCGGGCTCGCGCAAGGTGCTGGAGCTGTCGGTGCGGGTTCCCGTCGAGGATATGAGCAAGCCCGGAGAGGGATTGCCTCTGGCCGATGGGCCCGGCGGCGCGGCCGGCCTCGAGCTGGGTGGATCCCGCACTGCCGAGGCGCGGAGCAGCATCTGGCCCGCGATCCACCCGCGAATCCTGGAGCTGATCCGGGAGCATCACTCCACGATCATCTTCTGCAACTCGCGCCGCCTGGCCGAGCGGCTCGCCAACAGGCTCAACGAGCTGGCCGGCGAGGAACTCGTTCGAGCTCATCACGGTTCTCTGGCGCGCGAGCAGCGGGTCCAGATAGAGGAGGCGCTCAAGGCCGGGCGCCTGCCGGCGATCGTCGCGACCAGTTCGCTGGAGCTGGGCATCGATATGGGCGCCGTGGACTTGGTCATCCAGGTGGAATCGCCGGCCAGCGTCGCCAGCGGTCTGCAGCGAGTCGGGCGGGCCGGGCATCAGGTCGGCGAGCCGAGCAAGGGCATCTTCTTCCCCAAGTACCGCGGCGACCTGCTCGAGACGGCCGTGGTGACGGCGCGGATGCACGAAGGCGCCATCGAAGAGACGAAGCTGCCGCGAAACCCGCTGGATGTGCTGGCTCAACAGATCGTGGCCATGACCGTGCGCGAGACCTGGTCGGCCGATGAGCTGTTCGACACGGTGCGCCGGGCGGCGCCTTACGAGACGTTGACTCGCGAGGCATTCGAGGCCGTGCTGGGCATGCTCGCCGGCGCCTACCCATCGGACGAGTTCGCGGACCTGAAGGCGCGCCTCGTCTGGGATCGTGAGACGGATCGCGTCGAGGGGAGGCGCGACGCGCGCACGGTGGCAATCACGAGCGGTGGGACCATTCCGGACCGCGGCCTGTATCCGGTCTTCCTGGTCGGCGAGATGGGAACGCCGGGCCGCCGCGTCGGTGAACTGGACGAGGAGATGGTCTACGAGAGCCGCGTCGGCGAAGTGATCGCACTGGGTGCTACCAGCTGGCGGGTGGAGGAGATACGGCCGGATCGCGTGGTCGTCTCGCCGGCGCCGGGAGTGCCGGGCAAGATTCCGTTCTGGCACGGCGATGGCCTGGGCCGGCCGATCGAACTTGGGCGGGCCCTGGGCGAATTCACACGTCAACTCGAGGGCGACATCGCCGCCGGTGAGCGCGGCAGAGCTCGGGCCAGAAAGCGCCTTCTGGAACACCACGACCTGGACGAGCTGGCAGTCGACAACGTCCTGGGCTACCTCGACGACGAGCGAGAGGCGGCCGGCTACTTGCCGACGGATCGGCGGATCGTGGTCGAGCGGTTCCGCGACGAATTGGGCGACTGGCGGATCGTCGTCCTGACTCCGTTCGGCGGTCGGGTGCATGCTCCGTGGGCGCTGGCGATCGAATCGCGGCTGGAGGAGCGGCTGGGCAGTGGCGCTCAGACGATCTGGTCGGACGACGGGATTGCGATCCGACTACCGGAAGGCCAGGTTCCCGGCGGTGAAGACGGCCACGACGGCGCCCTTCGAGATTTGCTCTTTCCTACGGCCGACGAGATCGAGGATCTGGTCGTCGGACGGCTGGGATCTTCGGCCATGTTTGCCGCCCGTTTCCGCGAGAACGCGGCGAGGGCCTTACTGCTGCCACGCCGCCGGCCGGGTTCGCGCACGCCGCTCTGGATGCAGCGGCAGCGCTCTGCAGGCCTGCTGGCCGTTGCCGCTCGCTTCGGCTCCTTCCCGATCATCATCGAGACCTATCGCGAATGCCTCGCCGATCTGTTCGACTTGCCTGCCCTGCGTGACATCCTTGGTGGCGTGGCCAGCCGCGAGATAGAGATCAGGGAGGTGGAGACGGTCACGGCTTCGCCATTCGCCGGTTCGCTTCTCTTCGACTATCTCGCCGCATACATGTACGAAGGCGACGCACCGCTTGCGGAGCGCCGGGCCGGGGCGCTGGCGCTGGATAGGGATCTACTGCGCGAGCTGCTCGGCCAGGAAGAGCTGCGAGACTTGATAGACCCCGCTGCGCTTGCGGACCTGGAGCTGTCTCTCCAGTGCCTGGTGCCGGAGCGGGCGGCTCGGTCCCAAGATGCCTTACACGACCTGCTTCGCCGGCTGGGAGACCTTGCCACGGACGAGATAGCCGCGCGAATAGGGGATCCGCCGTCCGCAAGAGAGTGGCTTTCCGCCCTGGAGGGCTCGCGCCGCGCAGTCTCACTGCGGATCGCCGGCGGCGAGCGTTGGATAGCAATCGAAGATGCGGCCCGATATCGCGATGCTCTGGGAGTGGCGCTGCCCGTCGGCATTCCGACGGCCTTCCTTGCTCCGGCCGTGGATCCGCTGGATGGCCTGGTGGCGCGCTGGGCTCGGAGCCACGGACCATTTCATGCGGTCGAGCCGGCCCGTCGCTGGGCGGTCCCGACCGCGCGCGTGGAGGCCGCTCTGGAATCGCTACTGCAGGCCGGCACGATTCTGCGCGGCGAGTTCAGACCCGGCGGCACTTCCCGGGAGTGGTGCGATCCCGAGGTTCTCAGGCAACTCCGGCGCCGATCTCTGGCTCGTCTTCGCAAGGAAGTTGAGCCCGTCGATCAGGTCGTTCTGGCGCGATTCTTGCCCGCCTGGCAGGGGGTGATGCCGGCCGGAGCCGGAGCCGCTGCCGGCGCAACGACGCGCGGCACGGCGGCGCTGGAGCGCTTGGTGGAAGTGGTGGATCAACTGGCGGGCGTGCCGATACCGGCCTCCGTCCTCGAGCGCGACGTCTTGCCTGCCCGGATCCCAGGCTATCAGCCCCGGCTCCTGGACGAACTCGGTGCTCTCGGCGAAGTCAGCTGGGTTGGGCGAGGAAGCCTGGGCCGCGACGACGGTCGGGTAGTCCTGTGCAGGCCCGGCCGCGAGGCACTCCGCGATCTGGCGGCCGGGGATCTTGCGCGGCCGGTAGGCAAACTTCACGATCGCTTGAGGGGGCGGCTGGCCGAGCGGGGCGCCTCCTTCTACCGCGAACTGGCCAGTGCTGCCGGCGGGGTTTCCGAGCGGGAACTGCTCGATGCCCTATGGGATCTGGTCTGGGCCGGCGAGATCACGAACGACACTTTCGCCCCGCTGCGGGCGCTGCGCTGGCGGCGGCCATCCGGTGAGCGGAGACCGCGGCCCGGTCGCCTGGCCATTGGGCCACCGGAGGCCGCGGGTCGCTGGTCGCTTGTGGAGCGTGGCGCCGAATCCGGCGGTGGGACGGTTGTGGCGCCGGGGCAAGCCACTCAACGGCTCCATTCGATCGCGGTCGCCCTGCTGGACCGGCACGGTGTCCTGACCAGAGAGGCGGCTGCCTCGGAGGAGGTTGCCGGCGGGTTCAGTGGCATCTACCCGATCCTGCGGGCCATGGAGGAGTCGGGCCGAATCAGGCGCGGCTATTTTGTCGATGGCCTAGGAGCGGCTCAATTCGCGCTGCCCGGGGCGGTTGACCGGCTGAGAGCCGAGCGCGGCGTGAAGGGAGTTGAGGAGGCCGTGAGGCCGGGTCAGCCTCCGACCCGAAGCGGGGCTTCGGCCGGTCCGGTCGTGTACGTTCTGGCTGCGACGGACCCGGCCAACCCGTACGGGTCCGCGATTCCATGGCCGAGACGTGATGCTTCGGATCGCCGGCCTCTGCCGCGTTCGGCAGGCGCATTCGTCGTCCTTGTCGACGGGGCTGCCGTCGCCTACGTGGAGAGGGGCGGCCACTCGTTGCAGATGCTGCCCGCCGGCGAGTCGTTGGAGCTGGCCGTTGTGGCCTGCTCCGCGCTTCGATTCCTGTTGGGTGAGGGTCGCTTGCGCGAGCTGGTCGTCACGCGGGTGGACGGCTGCCCGGTTTCAGCGTCGCCGTGGCGGGAGTGTTTGGAGCGGGCCGGATTTGTTGCGGGATACCGCGGCCACATCCTGCGGCCCGTAGCTCCGAGTCGCGCAGCCGGGAACCGGCGCGACTAGCCGTCCACGCCGGTGGCATAGCCGCGAGCACGGATGCCTTTGATGATGAGCGGCAGGGCCTGCATGTCCGTGTGGTCGTCGTGCATGAGGATGATTGCCCCGGAGTTGAAGAAGGGCCTGTCAAAGACGTTGTATAGGACCTGATCAACGGTTGAGTGGATCTTGTAACCGCCCGTGTCGATGGTCCACCTGACGACCGCCAACCCGTTCATCGCCGCCGCCGTGACCCAGATTGGGGCTGCTCATCCCGGAGCCCCCGCTCGGACGCTGCTACAAGCCTTCCGCGAGCTCCTCGACCTCGCCGCTGCCGGCATAGGCAGCCAGGAACTGGTCGACGATATCCGGATCCCATTGCTCGCCGCGGCCGTCCTCCAGGCGCTGAAATGCGATCGCCGGAGCCAGGGCGCACCGGTACGGTCGGTCCGTCGTCATCGCGTCGAAGGAGTCCGCAACGGCCACGATTCGGGCCGCCAGTGGGATGGAACCGCCCTTAAGGCCATACGGATAACCGGTGCCATCGAACCGCTCGTGGTGGTGAAGGACGACGGGTTCCGGCCCCTGGAAGGCGCGCAACGGCCTCACGATCAGGGCGCCGGCCTCCGGATGCTGTCTGACCAGAGCGAACTCGTTCCGGTCCAGGGGTCCCGGCTTCAGCAGAACGGCGTCCGGCACTGCGATCTTGCCCAGGTCGTGGAGTAGCCCACCCAACCGGACGGCCTCAACCTCGCGGTCGGACATGCCGGCCCGTCGCGCAATCTCAACGGACCTGTCCGCGACGCGGTGAAGGTGCTGCTCGGTGTAGTGGTCGCGGGCCTCCACCGTGCGGGCCAGCGCCACCATGACGGCTTCGCTGCTGACCAGATGGTCGGTCAGGTGCTTTGTTCTAAGCAGAGAACGGACACGGATCAGCAGCTCCTCGATGTCGAACGGCTTGCCGATGAATTCGTCCGAGCCTGCGCTGAGAGCCCGGAGTCGCTGCTCTCGAGTCGTCAGGCCTGTGATGTGGATCACCGGCGTCAGGTGCGTGATCGGGTCGTTCTTGATACTACGGCAGAGCTCGACACCGTCGATATCGGGCATTGTTATGTCGAGGATCAACAGATCCGGCATCTCCGCCTCGGCGATGCCGCGGGCTTCCTGGCCGGTAGCAGCCTCCAGAACCTTGTATCCGGCCGGCTCCAGAATGCGTCGCAGCAGCCTTCTGGCCGACGGCTCGTCGTCCGCCACGAGGATGGTCGCCGGCCAGGTTGCGTGAAGAGGATCGATCGTTGGCATCTTGAGCGTGCCTCTGATTGCTTTCGACCCTTGATGCTAGACCCAATCGCCTCGTATGCGCGACTTGTGTTCCAGGTCGGAACATGTCATCGGCGATAAAGGCGTCGGGTCAGGCCGCCAGACCGAACCAGCTCCGGAACCAATCCCGCACAAACCGGCGGATCATCTCGAAGGTCCTTGCCGGGCTCCGCTGCCAATGCAGGTGCCATTGACGCACAGATGCTCCGCTCGTCCGAAGGATGCCCGGCCATGTGGACGGCGTCATCCAGCGGAAGGCGTCGGGATGACGATATCCCCACGGCACCAGGGCCCAGATGAAGACGAAGTAGTCCACGCGGAACGGCCTCTGGAACGAGAAGAGGACCTGGAGTTGGACCAACGTCTGGGGCAGTGTCAGGGCCGTCAGGGCGAGTCCCAGCGCAAGCCATCCGATTCCCCAGAGCCGGCCTCTTGGGGAGATAAACGGCAGGAATGCGATCGGCACCCACTTGACCATCGTCGCCACCATCCAGAGCAGGCCGGCGGTCGCCGGCCCGGTGAATTGCGCCCCGAAGATCAGCAAGGCGAGCGGGAGATTGATGTTGCCGGTATCCAGGTTGGCGGCCATTGGAAATGCCAGCAGGACGAGCAGAATGCCGGTTGTCATCGGCCGGCGCTTGTAGGCCCAGTGGACGGTCCAGAGCAAGCCGATCGTGGTTGCCCCGCGCCAGACGAACCACGCAACGTCCCAGGGCAACGTTGACCAGGGCACGAAGAGCGGCAGCATCCAGGGCGAATATACGTACGGCATGAATGGGCCGGACGGGTGATACGGATCCCCGGCATTGAGCCAGAGTCGGCCGGCGGCCCAGTAGGCCCGTGTGTCGGCGCCTGCGGCCTCGCCCCGGGCGAGCAGGCAGGCCAGAGTGAGACCGCCCGCGAAGCCGAGGATCAGCATCATCAGGATTCGGCGAGGGTCCTCAATGCGCCGGATCTCGTGTCTGATGGCGCGCCGGAAGACGCCTGCGCGGCGCCTGGTAGGCCGGCCCACAACCGCCGCGGCCAGCGGAGTCGCGACTCGCTCCGACACGCGCACACGGTGAATGCCAAGTCGCTCGCGCCAGTTCGGCGACGTGGAAGTTTCTGAGTCCAAGGACGGAGAGCCTTCCATCATCGCGTCTCGGTACCTAGCGCTGGTATGTCTTGAAGCACGTATCGCAGATCGTGTACACGGCCCTGGCGTTGCGGGCCATGCCGGCAGTGTGGAGCAATCCCGGGCAGCCTCGAGCGGGGCACTTCCAGACCCACGACCGGTCTTCCGTGTTCACGGCCAGCGCTTCTGCCTTGACCTTGTCGGCCAGACCTTCGGTCGCCGCGACTACTCGGGAGACTGTGGCGGAACGCTCTGCCTCGCTCTCGCTCGAATATGGATAGTTCTGGGCGATGTTTGACGACACAGCTTCACTCCGCGCTGTCCGCGCTGTCCGCGCTTACGTCGGCCTCAAGGCCGAAAAGGTGGTCGGGGCGTGTGACGGCGGCCGGCCATCGGTGGCCGGAGTATAGACCTACGCTCACCTTCGTCCGTACCTGTGGCGCGGGCGCAAGTCCGTTCGATGGGCGCCGGGAGTCGCCGCTAACCGTTAGGCTATCGGGCAATGAATCGCTCCATCCTGTCCATGCTGTTGGGAACGTTCGTGCTGCGCGTCAGTACGGCAATAACCGGCTTCATGCTCATCTACCTGATCGACGACCTGACCAAACACCAGGGCAACGGCCCCGGGCTCGTCTCGATCCTCACGGGTGGGTTCTACGCGACCGAGTTGACCGGTGCGATCGTCTTCGGCGTCCTGGCCGACAGGTATGGCCGCAAGGTGATCATGCTGCTGGGCCCGATATTCGGTGGTATCGCGGTCTTCTTGACCGGCCTTACGACTCATCTTCCCGTGCTCTTCGTTACGAGATTGCTCGAGGGCAGCTCGACTGCCGCGTCCGTTCCATCCACGCTTGGTTTCATCGCCGCGGAGACGGCCCACGACGAGAGACTCCGGGGACGCGTTGTGTCTCTGTTTGAGCTGGTCTCACTTGGCGGGATGCTCGCGGTCGGCCCGATCCTTGCGGGTAGGCTCTGGGAGGCCTTCGGTCGCGAAGCCTTCTTCATGAACTGCGGCCTTTACTTGGTCGCCCTGCTGCTGTACGCCTACGGCGTTCACGAGGTGCCCCGGCAAGATCGCGCCGAGATGCAGGCGGCCGCGTCGGCTCAGCGGGCAACCGGTTCCACCGTCTCGCGCTACATGCGGATCGCGATGAACCCGAAGGTGCTCCTCTTCGCCCCAACGTGGCTGGCGATCAACGCCATTCTGGGCCTCTGGGCGACTCAGGCGACGCTCTTGCTGAAGGGCAACATCGTGGACCCCAGCCAGTTCCTGATGAAGGGCGTCACGGCCTCCACGATCGGCGACGGCACGGCCGTTCTGGCGGCGGTCTTCGGCGCCGGAATCCTGTTCTGGGGTCTGGTCTACGCCCGATTCCGGCGGACTACACTGCTGCTGATCGGCGTTTGCGCATTCGTGGTCATGACCCTGGACATCCTGGCAATCAACCACTTCGGCGGGGTCTCGACGATGCTCCTGCTGGGGCTCGGTGCCGTTGCCGTGGTCGCCCTGTTCGTGTTGTCCGGCGCCACCCCGGCGGCCCTCGGCTTGCTGGCCGATGTCAGTGAGGGCTTCGAGGAGGACAGGAGCGCGATCATGGGTCTCTATTCGGTCTTCCTGGGGTTGGGGCAGGTCATCGGTGCGGTCGTCGGCGGATTGGCCGCGACGTGGAAGGGGATCGACGGCCTGATCGTGGCCACCGCGGGGCTACTGTTCATCGCGATTGTCGCCCTGGCCAATCTGCGTCGACACGAGCGGGTAGACTTCGACGCCGTTGCCGGCGGCCGCATGCCGGCTACGATGAGAGACGCCATCCGCGATTCCCTTCTGCTCGCCGAAGGGGGGCGTTCACTCGAGCCTGAGGCAAAACCGGAGGAGAAGCCGTGACCGTCGCGATCGTCACCGATTCGGGCTCCGACCTGACACCTGCGGAGCTGGCCGCATCGGGCGTCCGCCAGGTTTCGCTGTCCGTCTCCTTCGGCGACCAGAGCTATCAGTCGCCCGACGAACTGACCCCGGAAGCGTTCTGGGAAAAGATGGTGGCGCCGGATAGTCCGTTTGCTTTGACGGCCGCGCCGAGCGTCGGGCAGTTCAGGCTGGCCTTCGAGCAGGCTTTCGCGGAGGGGCACGAATCTGTTGTGTGCGTGTGCCTCTCATCCGGGCTCTCGTCCACAGTCAAGCACGCTCAGATGGCAAGCGAGATGCTGGACGCGAAGGAGATCTTCGTGATCGACTCGAAGACCGCCAGCATCGGCGTCGGCTCGTTGGCCTTGCGCGGCGCGGAGATGGCGAAGGCAGGAGCTACCGGGAGAGAGGTCTTTGCCGAACTCGGTTCGATTGCCCGGCGCCTGGATCTCTACTGCGCTCTGGACACGCTGCAGTACCTGCGCAAGGGCGGTCGGATCGGCGCCGCCAAGGCCGCAATCGGCGGGTTACTGGCCGTCAAACCAATCCTGACGATGGAGGATGCGGTCGCGGTCATCACGGACCAGCCGCGTACTCGATCCAAGGCCACGGCCAGGATGCTCGAGATCCTGAGCGCCCGGCCGGCGGTCGAATTGCATCTGGTCTACTCGCCGCCAACGGATATCGAAGCGTTCAAGAAGCTCGTTCTGGCGGAGATGCCGGGTCCGGCGCCGACAACCGTCACGACTCACGTACTGGGGCCCGTCATCGGCGCTCACATAGGGCCCGGTGCCTTCGGCGCGATCCTGATCCGCGAGGACGCGTAGTTCGCCTGGCGGGCCGCGCGAGGAGCGGGGGCCAATACGTGGCTAAGGCGTGTGGTCGTTCGAGCCATCGATTCGTTGGGCAGGGTGCCTATCTACTACGTAATCGTTAGGCCGATCAGCCTGTGGGCCAATGACATCGGGTAGTAGCGCCGTTTGGCGGGAGGTCTATACTCCCACCAAAGTGGAACCTGCGGTGCTGCTCTCCGGGTACTAATCGGAAGGCCGCCGTGACATCGTCGGAACCGTCAGGGTGCGCTGTGCCAGGGCCGGGACTCAAGACCGGCAGGCGATCCGCTCCCAATGAACGGCAACGGCCATGGAGGGTTACCGGCCGATGGCGACCGAGCAGATCGTTGCGGCTATCAACGCTTGGGATGTTGCCCAGCAGCAGTTCGATCTCGCTGCCGAGCGCCTCGACCTCTCCCCGGGGTTGCGGAAAGTCCTGCGTGAGCCCAAGCGCCAGCTTACCGTCCACTTCCCCGTGAAGATGGACAACGGTGAAGTCGAAGTCTTCACCGGTTATCGCGTCCAGCACAATCTCAGCCGCGGCCCGGCCAAAGGTGGCATCCGCTATCACCAGAACGTGACCCTCGACGAGGTCAAGGCTCTGGCTATGTGGATGACCTGGAAGTGTGCCGTTGTCGGCATCCCGTTTGGTGGCGGCAAGGGCGGTGTGATCGTCGATCCCAAGAAGCTGAGCCTGCGCGAGTTGGAGGGCATGACCCGCCGCTACGCAACGGAGATCAGCATCATCATCGGGCCGGAGAAGGACATTCCGGCGCCTGATGTGAACACTAACTCTCAGACGATGGCCTGGATCATGGACACGTACTCGATGCATGTCGGGTACACCGCTCCGGCCGTCGTGACAGGCAAGCCGATCGCTCTCGGTGGCTCTGAAGGACGCAACGAAGCGACCGCGCAGGGCGCTGTCTACACGCTGCTGGATGCCGCCAAGCACCTCGGCATGGAAGTGCCCAAGTGCCGCGTCGCCGTTCAGGGCTTCGGCAACGCCGGCGCCATCGCCGCCCAGCTCCTGTTTGCCCAGGGCAGCAAGATCGTGGCCGTGAGCGACTCCACGGGCGGCATCTATCGCCCTGAGGGCTTCGACCCAAACTCCGTTCTGGCCTGGAAGAAGGAGCATCACACCGTCCTCGGCTTCCCCGGCACCAAGGACATCACCAACGAGGAATTGCTCGAGCTGGATTGCGACATTCTGATTCCCGCCGCGCTGGAGAACCAGATCACGGCACGAAACGCCGGCCGCATCCAGGCCCGTCTGATCGGTGAGGCCGCCAACGGGCCAACTACTCCCGAGGCGGACGAGATCCTCTACGAGAACGGCAAGTTCGTCATCCCGGACATTCTCTGCAACGCCGGCGGCGTGACCGTCAGCTACTTCGAGTGGGTCCAGGACATCGAGCGCGATTTCTGGGACGTGAACGCGGTCAACGCGAAGCTGCGCTCGATCATGGTCAAGGCCTTCGCCAGCACGCTCGAGATGAGCCTGCGCGAGAAGGTCAACATGCGGACGGCCGCCTACATGCTTGCCGTTCAGCGTGTCGCGGACGCCACCTCGCTGCGGGGTCTCTACCCGTAAAGCGGCATCAACTTCGCTAACCCCCTTGCGGCCCCGACGTCCCCCTCACGTCGGGGCCGCCTTTTTGTTCGGCCGGCCGGTCGATGCCTTCGTTGTTGCCTGCGCTCCTCGGGGGCCCGCCCAGCCCGGTTTCCGCTCAATGACCGCCCAGCGAGCGAGTTGTGCGGACTGGCGGACTCTGCCGCCCGAAATGGGCTCGGAAGGTGGGAATCAGGGCCGGAATTGGGGCCTTGGCGTCCGCAACCGACGATTTTGCGACAGAGGGCTGCCGAAGGCTCGTCAGGCTGTCGAAGCGTGGGAATCCGGCGGTGGGTTTCGACAACATGTTCGCGCGGCTGTCATTGAGGGGAAACGCGCCGGCCCTGACCCGCCCGCCCGGCCCGTAAGCCGAGCCGCCCACCGTCGGTCGACACCCCTCAGTGCTACGATCGCGCCACTGACGTCTGCCGCTTGCCGTCCGAGCGAAACCTGGCATCGCGGACCCGGAGCCGCTCGGGATTGGAGCACCCATGCTCGACCACGAAGAAAAGTTCCTGTTCAAGGAAGAAACCCTCCATCTGGCCAACGCGCTGGCGGAGCCGGGCGTGCTGGATAACGTCGAGGACCTCCTCACGGATGTGATCACCAGTCCCCGGTTCGACTCGGAGGTTTTCACGCTCGAACGATCGCTGCAGGTGATGCTGGGCGCGCGTGCTGGTGCAACGTTGGTCGGCTTGCTGACGGTGACGCCCGAAGTCTTCGACGAGACGGCCGAAGTCCGGATCCCGCCTGAAGTCCAGGAGCGGATGGTCGCCTGGCGAGCCCGCTTCGGTCTGGCGATCGACAATGCCCTCAACTACCTGAACAACCCCGACGGCATCCAGGGTCACAACTTCTCGACCCAGATCTCGCACGCGGACGAGCGCCAGGTTCTGCAGGGCCGGCTCACACTGGTCCGGTACAACAACGAGCCGCAGTTCTTCCTCGCGGACGCGGGTGTGTTCTTCGGCCTCGTGGTGGACATCCTGGAGCGGCTCGGCCCTTATCTGGGCCCGGACGCGGTCGAAGGCGAAACGGTCAACCGCCTGCGCGAGGCGATCCAGCTCGTGGAGCGCAAGACGGCGACGCGAGACTAACGCGCAGCCGATCGGCGAGGGGATCGGGCGGCTGCTCAATGGCAACCGCCCGATGCGAAACGATCAGAGCTTCGGCGGCTCAACAGGGCCGGGCGCGGGCGGGGCAACGGGCGGGGCAACCGGCGCTGCTCCTGGCGCCATTCCGGCATATGGACCATAGGCGGGCCTGCCCGGCGTCCAGGTGGTGGGCTTTGCCACCGTGAACGGCAGCAACCGCTTCCGATACGGGTCCACAATTCTGGCCAGGAACACGAGCAGGATCAGGACCAGGAGCATAGCGGCCCCAACCGGCAGGGCGACGATCAGCAGCCAGATCAACACGGTTGCGGCTGCCTTGCCGACTTCGCCGAGGGTTCCCGCGGCCTCGCCGGCCTGGTCGGTTGCGCTCCAAGGAATAGGCGTCGCCGTGGCGGACGGCGATGGGCTGGGAGTTGGGCTTGGGTTTGTGGCCGGGACTACCAGCACGACGGTGAGAGTGCTGTACTGAGCCTGGTCGGTAAGCGCACCGAGCTGGCCGGCAAGCTCCTCGATCTGGCCTCTGATTTCGGTCAGGCGCTGCTGGACGGTCAGGACTTCGTCCACCGTCTTGGCCTTGTCCATGATTGCCTGGACTGCCTTTTCGGCGGCGCGCAGGTTGTCGATCCGGGCCTGCAGGTCGACCATCTGCCCGCCGACCGGCGTGGACTCGCTGTGCTCGCTCAGGACCTTGACGCCGAGCTTCCGCATCGCGGCGAGCGCATCCTCGAAGCGCGCGACCGGGACCCGGTACGTCAGTGACGCGGTTTCACCGGCGTAGTTCGCGGACCGGTCTGAACCGGCCAGCCAGCCACTCATGGTGTGGATCTGATCCGTGGCGCGAATCACGTTCTCGTCGATCGCAGCGACCTGCACGCTGATCGTGCCGATCTTGACTATCTGGTTCTCGGCGGCCGCGGCACCGACGGCCCCGGAGGCGCCGGCTCCGTCTCCGGTTGTGGCCCCTTGCTCGGTGGCCGGCGCGGCAGTCCCAGCTGGGGCAAAGCTGGCGGCCGGAATGGCCTGTTCGCCGGTGTTCTCGTACCGGCCCGGTGCATCGGCCTGCGTTGAGGAAGCGCTCGAGCAGGCCGCGGCGGCGATGCCCACGGCCAGCACGGCGAAACAAAGCCTCTTGGCGTGCATTGGTATCCCTTCGCTTGCCCTCGGAGGACCCGGCGCCGGAGATATCCGGCTGGGCCTCATCCATAGATTCGTTTCAGTTTCGGCTGCGGATCACGGCTTTCGTAGTTCCGGCGTAGAAGCCTAGATCTGGGCGGCATCGTCCGAGCGGCGTCCGCGTCGAGTCACGCGCCGAAGCACGTACAGGATCGCGAGTAGCAGCCCGGCGACGAGCCCGATCGGCAGGATGACTACCATCAGCCAGACGCCCATCGTGGCCAGTCCCTGGCCTATCCGGACCAGGGCGGCACCGGCGATGTCGATCTGGTTGCCGAGGGTCCAGTCCTGAGTGGCCTGGGTCGTTACGGTCTTGGCCGGTAGTTGATACGAGACCGTCAGCGTGCTCATGGCCGCCTGCGTCTTGAGGCTATCCCGAGAGGCGGTCAGCTCCTCGATCTGCCCCTGCACGAGACTCAGCTGGTTCTCAACGGCGATCACATCGGCAATCACCGTGGCCTTGGTCATGATCGCCTGGAGTGCCGTCTCGGTCCTCTGGAGGTTGTTGATGCGGGCGTCCAGGTCGATGA
>DASVJA010000001.1:0-13616 GCA_036386115.1 Candidatus Limnocylindrales bacterium | reverse complement strand
TGGAGGTTCTTCCGACGGGTCCAGGGAGTGGCTGGCCGCTCACACCGAGCTTGGCTACAAGGTCGCGATGGAGAAGGATGGCGGTCAGACCGATGCTCTGGCCATCGGTTTCGATCAGGCAACCGGCGACGTATTCGGTTGGCTGGGGGCCGACGACTTGCTGGAGCCCGGGGCGCTTATTCGAGTCGTCGAGGCCTTCAATGCCAATCCCGACGCCGTTCTTGTGAGTGGCACATGTCTGCTGATCGAAGCCGACGGGGCAATTCTCGGGGCGATTCCGACTCCGCCCCGGCCGGAGTTCCAACAGCTCCTAAGGCACCGTACCAACCTGGCGCAGCCCGCCACCCTGTTCCGGGCGGACGCGTACCGTCAGGTTGGGGGAGTGAATCGCCACTACAACCTGGCAATGGACGTTGACCTGTGGTTCCGCCTGGCGAGCATTGGGCGGGTTGTACTGCTGCGCGATGAGTTGCTGGCTCGCGTCCGATTGCACCCCGGCGCCAAGTCAGTGGTCGCGGCGTACGCGGCCAGCCGAGAAGACCTCTCGATCAGGCGACGTCACGGCATGTCGCTGAGGAGCCCAGCCGGCAGGACGCTTGTGCGGCACGGTGTTTTCGAGTCTGCACTTGGGTGGCCACGGAGAACCGCGAAGGGCATGCTGGGGATCGATCGCCGCCGAGCCAACGGCTAGACCAGCAGCGCCCGGCGGCCGCGCGACGAGCAGAGGCCGAGCTCAAGCTGGACCCGGTGGCGTACTGCTGGTACCGTGCCCTCCACAATGACGGCACGGTGCTGCACGCGCGCGTTGGCCTCGGCTTGAACAGCTCGGTGGCCTACGCAACGGGAATGGCGACCATCCGCGACGTGATTCCATAACCCCGGACGCCCGGCAGTTCGGCATTCCCGGGCGTAGGCTCAGGCAATTCGGCAAGCTGAACCCGAGGACTCTTTTGTCTGGTTTTCGCGGGGGGTTGAAGCGAGCGGCTCGGCGTGGCCTGGCCGGCGCCGGCGTAGACCTCGAGGCCCTCTTCTATGGGCGTCGCCCAACCGAAGATGAGTACTCTCGCCCGGTGCTGCACGGACGAGAGGGCAACATGGCAATCGGCAGCCTCCTTCGTGACGAGCGCCCTTGCCTCGTCACGCGGCTCGGGAATTCCGAGATACACATCGCGAACTACTGGATGCGATGTCGAGCCAGGCTTCCCCGACCCTTGCGCCCGGCGTATCGATCTGGGATGGTCGATCAACTCCGGATGAATGCCGGCTTCTTTCCAACCGACAAGGCGAGCCTCGACCGCTTCTCGGCGCTCTACTTGGGTTCGTTGAAGCAGGCCGACCTGCTTGGGATCTGGTCCCTGCCGAACGAACACGTGCTCGTGAGGGACTTGTGCCCCAACGCTCGGCTGGCCACCCTGAGCAGCCTCGACGCGATGATCTACGAGCACCCGTGGAGCGCTCAGCTGGCCGGCAGGCGCGTTCTGGTCGTGCATCCATTCGCCGCCTCGATAGAGCGGCAGTATCGCCAGAATCGCGAACAACTCTTTCGGGATCCCAACGTCTTGCCTAGCTTTGAGCTCACGACCGTCAAGGCCGTCCAATCGATACTTGGCCGGGCGACCGGCTTCGCGACGTGGTTCGACGCGTATGACTTCATGTGCCAGGAGATTGGCAGGGCCGAGTTTGACGTCGCGATCATCGGCGCCGGCGCGTACGGTCTCCCACTCGGGGCGTTTGTGAAGAGCCTCGGGAAGCAGGCCGTTCACATGGGCGGAGCTACCCAACTCCTCTTTGGTATCAAGGGTCGACGTTGGGAGACCGAGTTCGGGGAGCCCTACAGCGGGCTGGTGAACGAGTTTTGGGTTCGCCCATCGTCCGATGAGACGCCTGCGGGCCATGAGTCAATTGAGGGTTCGGCATACTGGTAGGTCGCTACCGGTCCGTGGGGGCCCAAGTCCAACTGCGGCGAGGTTCAGCGCCTCGCCAGGTTGTGTCTGTTCACTAAGACGGCCCGCCCATGTATCCCACCGCCAACAGCCATGGTCGGGGCGGTTCTGGTGGCCCCCGCTGCCAAAGAGCGCCGATTGGCATGCGGGGCGGCCGATGTGCGAGAATCAAGAACAAGTGCGCGGCACAGACGATCCCGGCGATCAGTTGATGGCCCGGTCGAGTTCAAGGAGTTCGTGTAGATCATGATCGAGACTGATCGTGTGTTTGCCGGAAAGCGTCAGATAACGGATATGACGGGCGAGACGGCCGGGGGATTGGCGTGAGCGGCTTCTGGGACGGCAAGCGGGTCATGGTCACCGGCGGCGCGGGTTTCCTCGGCACGGCCGTAGTGAAGAGACTTCGTGAAGCGGCCGCCGGAGAGGTGTTCGTTCCGCGCCATAAGGATTACGACCTGCGCAAACTGCCCGATATCGATCGGGCGCTTGCCGACGGAAAGCCGGACCTGATCATCCATCTTGCGGCCGTCGTGGGCGGTATTGGCGCCAACCGCGAGAACCCGGGCCTTTTCTTCTACGACAACGCCATCATGGGCATCCAGCTTATGGAGCAGGCCCGGCAGGCAGGTGTCGCCAAGTTCGTGGCTATCGGCACGGTTTGTGCATATCCAAAGTTCACGCCCGTACCGTTTCACGAGGATGAACTCTGGAATGGTTACCCGGAGGAGACGAACGCCCCCTACGGCCTCGCCAAGAAGATGCTCCTCGTCCAGGCCCAGGCGTACCGCGACCAGTACGACTTCAACGCGATCTACCTCCTGCCGGTCAATCTCTACGGGCCGGGGGACAATCTGGACCCGGCCAGTTCGCACGTCATTCCTGCGCTCATCAAGAAGTGCGTGGATGCGCACCAGCGGGGTGACGCATTCATTGAGGCGTGGGGCACAGGCTCGGCGTCGCGCGAGTTCCTGTATGTCGATGACGCCGCGAACGGCATCGTCCTTGCGGCCGAGCGCTACGACGGCCGCGAGCCGATAAACCTGGGTGTCGGCAGCGAGATCACAATCCGCAATCTGCTGGAGCTCATCGCCCGCCTCGCCGATTTCAAGGGGGAAATACGCTGGGATTCAACCAAACCGGACGGCCAGCCGCGCCGGGCCCTGGACACTAGCCGCGCCCGCGAAGCATTCGGCTTCTCCGCCAGCACCTCGTTCGAAGATGGCCTTCGTCGGACCATCGATTGGTATCGAACGCAAGCCGATTCCGCCGGTCGATGAGTCTACGGGCCGGAATGGCGCGGCGAGGACTTCTCCTAGATAGCTGCTCCGGAATTGGAGTGTGAGGGCGTCGTCAGATCGTCCGACCCGGATCGGGGTCGTGCCGGTTCTGGATGGCTCCGGGGGCGGCATCTATCAGTACAGCGCCACCATGCTGGATGGCCTTCTGTCGATCGTGCCGCGCCCTGAACTGATCCTCTTCGCCGATAGACGGTTGCTTCCAAAGGCCGAGGTCTGGCGGGCGCGTGGGTACCAGGTTGCGCCATTGTGGCCCAGGACTCTTCGTTCGCGCCTTCGTGCGGGGGTCCACAAGGCCATTCAGTTCACCCCGATCGGTAGGACTGCCGTTCGCTTCTTGCGAGCTGCCACCGGACGCAGAACCGGCCCCGCTCCCATGGGCCAAGTCGCCATGCAGCCTGCCCTGGCCCGATGGATCGCGAGCTTCGGCGTCGACTTCCTCGTGTTCCCCGCCCCATCCCTCACTGGGGCGCAGTCCGGCGTGCCGTATTTGATGGCCGTTCACGATCTGCAGCACCGCATTCACCCCGAGTTCCCCGAGGTGTCGGCGGACGGGGAGTGGGAGAGCCGCGAGCACCTTTTCGGGAATGGGATCTCCCACGCCCTTACCGTGCTTGTCGATTCCGAGGTCGGGCGCGAAGACGTTCTCGACTTCTATGGCGAGGCCATCGTCGCCGACAGCGTTCAGATCCTTCCATTCCTGCCGGCCGTGTACTTGGAAGCGAACGCCGCCGGGCCCCCGCCGACGCCCATCCGCGAGATATTCAGTCTCCCCGAACATTTCCTGTTCTTCCCCGCCCAGTTTTGGCCGCATAAGAATCACGTTCGGGTTGTCCGGGCTCTTGCTCGTATCCGAGCCCAGGACAACGTCGATGTGCATGTGGTTATGTGTGGATCCGCGGCAGATCCGCTGAGGGCATCTGTGCTCGACGAAATCCAGCGCACGGCAGCCGAAGAGGGCGTAACGGACCTCATCCACCTCCTGGGCTACGTGGAGGATGGGTTGATGGCGCCCTTGTACTCTGCCTCGCGCGGAGTGCTCCTGCCCACCTTCTTTGGACCTACGAATATTCCGGTCCTCGAGGGCTGGACCTTTGGAGTCCCTGTGTTGACCTCTGACCTGCGCGGGATTCGCGAACAATGCGGTGATGCCGCGATCTTGGTAGACCCGTCGTCTGTGGGCGCTATTGCGGATGGCATCTTCGCCCTCTGGTCGGACGAGCCGCTTCGTGAGCGGCTCATTGCTTTGGGTTCGAGCCGACTTGCTCTCTACGGCCGCGAGCAATACATCGGTCGTCTCAGCAGCATCGTCGCGGATGCGGCACGCAGGACACGCGGCGTCGAACTCCCAACACGCTAGCCCTGCGGCGGCGTTGAGAGCCCCGACGTTTAGTGTCGAGGCTTTCGCTGCGTGGCCCAGCATTGCGTGATGCCGCGGTCGGCGCACCGCCTTTCGGGCTCGGCTATACTCCGCCAGCGAACGGCCCGCTCCAAGCCTCCGGCTGAGTGGTTGGCCGGCGGCCTTGCGATGGCCGCCCCCGCGATCCTGCAGCAGGAGTCCGTTACCCGCGCATGATGCTGAGTGATAATCCCAGTACGAGACATGCCACAGTTGCGGCCGACCGCCATGTGGTCGTGCTTGAACCGCGACATGGCTGGCGTCAACTCGGGCTGCGTGAGGTCTGGGCCCATCGCGAGCTGCTCTACTTCTTCATCTGGCGCGACCTGAAGGTCCGCTACAAGCAGACGGCCTTTGGCGCCGCCTGGGCCGTGTTGCAGCCGCTTCTTCTGATGTTCGTCTTCTCCGCCACTCTCGGCAGATTGAACGGTGTGGGGCCGGCCAACGTTCCATACCCGCTGTTCGCGTTTGCGGGTCTCGTTCCGTGGACGCTGTTCGCGTCGAGCCTGGCCGGCGCCTCCAATAGCCTGGTGAACGGCGAAGGCATCATCACCAAGGTCTACTTCCCGCGATTGCTTCTCCCCTTCGCGTCCGTAGGATCGTTTCTGCTGGATTTCGTCATTTCTCTCGTTGCGCTGGCGGTGGTGATGCTGTATTTCGGTGTGGCGCCGTCCCTGGCCATCGTCTGGCTGCCCGCGCTCACGCTGATGGCGCTCGTCACCGCGCTGGGAGTCGGCACGTTCCTCTCAGCGGTGAATGTCAGATATCGCGACGTTAAGTACGTCGTGCCCTTCCTGGTCCAGCTGTGGATGTTCGCCTCGCCGGTTGTCTACACGAGCACGTTGATCCCCGCATCGTGGCGCACCGTCTTCGCGCTGAACCCGATGACCGGCGTGCTGGAAGGGTTTCGCTGGGCACTCATCGGCGGCGACAGGCCGGACGATTTGATCCTCGTGTCGGCGGCCGCGTCGGTCGTGCTTCTGCTGGGTGCTCTGGCCTATTTCCGCCGCGTCGAGCGCACATTCGCGGACGTGATCTGATGATCGACACAGCCGACCCCAAAGCCTCTCTCGCCGCGCCACTCGCCGCGCCTCTCGGTGCGCCGGCCTCAGACGTCGTAATCTCCGTCCGCGGCCTGGCCAAGAAGTATCGCATTGGACTGGAGCGCGACCCATACGGGCGCCTGTCCGAGACGCTGTGGAATGCCCTTTCTTTCCCGTTCCACCGTGGCCGAGACGAGGAAAGAAAGGATGACTTCTGGGCGCTGCGAGACATCACTTTCGATGTGCCGCGCGGTTCCGTCATGGCGATCATCGGCCGAAACGGCTCCGGCAAATCCACCCTGCTCAAGATCCTGTCACGGATTACGGATCCGACACTCGGTCGGGCCGAGCTTCACGGACGCGTCGGATCGCTGCTGGAAGTGGGCACCGGCTTCCACCCAGAGCTGACCGGACGCGAAAACATCTTCCTCAGCGGCGCCATCCTGGGCATGAAGCGGGCGGAGATCCTGCGCAAGTTCGACGAGATCATTGATTTCGCCGACATCGGCCAGTTCCTCAACACGCCCGTCAAGCGCTACTCGAGCGGCATGAAGGTTCGTCTGGGCTTTGCGGTGGCGGCGTTCCTGGAGCCGGAGATCCTGTTCATCGACGAGGTCCTGGCGGTCGGCGACGCGGAATTCCAGAAGAAGTGCCTCGGCAAGATGTCAGAGATCGGCGAAGGAGGCAGGACGGTCATCTTCGTCTCGCATTCGATGCCGGCGGTGCTGCGGCTGTGTAATCGAGCCATCTTGCTGGACAAGGGTCGAGCCATTGTGGACGGCCCTACACACGAGGTCGTTCGGCGCTATCTAGAGTCCGGCCCCGGTCAGTCAAGCGCTCGCGAATGGGCGGATCCGGCGGCGGCGCCCGGCGACGACGTCGCCAGGCTCAAGAGCGTTCGCGTGGTTCCGGCCGGCGGCGGCCCCGGTGAAGAGATAGACATTCGCCTGCCCATCGACATAGAAGTCGAGTACTGGTCCAAGGCGCCCGGGGATCTGCGACCGTCCGTGAACCTGCATTTCTACAACGACGAAGGCACTCTGCTGTTCATCAACAACGACTGGAACGACCGCAAGTGGTGGGCGTCATCGCGCCGGCCCGGCGTGGTCAAGTCGGTATGCCACATCCCCGGCAACTTCCTTGCTGAGGGGCGTGTCATCGTGACCGCGGTGGTCAGCACGTACAACCCAACGTTCGTCCGCGCCATCGAACGGGACGCGGTGGCATTCATGATCGTGGATCGAAGCGATGGCGACGGAGTCCGAGGCGAGTTTGCCAACGACTTCCCGGGCGCTGTGCGCCCGATGCTCGACTGGGACGTAAGGCAAATCGCTCCCTAGCGAGAGTTTCAAGCGCCGGCCCTACGAGTGACTCCCGCCCTCAACGACCGCGGCGCGCCCGGGTGTTACGTTCGGTAGCGGTCCCACCCGGCGTCCACCATGGGCCTGGACCGCGTCTCCGCATCGTCAGCCGGGCGTGTACCATTTCCCCCCGGCAAGAACGACTACTCTCACGCCGCAATCTTGCTCGACCCGGAAAGCCTGAGTAGTGGATGGGTCGGAGCCCAGTGGAGGTCGCCGTTTGGACCAGCGCGCGCCGCTTGTCACGATCGGCATGCCCACATTCAACGGCGCGCGGTTCCTGGCCGAGTCCATCGATGCTCTGCTTGCCCAGGACTACCCAAACACTGAGTTGCTGATCAGCGACAACAACTCCACGGATGCCACCGAATCCATCGCCCGTGACTATGCCCGGCGGCACGGCAGAATCCGCTACATCCGCCAGGAAGCCAACATCGGTGCCAGCGCCAACTTCAATTTCGTGCTCGGCCTGGCGCAAGGCGAGTACTTCATGTGGGCCGCGGACCACGACCTGTGGGAGCCCACGCTCGTCTCGGCCTGCGTGGCGGCGCTGGAGGCTGACAAGCGGGCGGTCCTGGCCTATCCACGGAGTCTCCTGATCGATGAGAATCGGGCGGTTATCGAGGAGATGGACGACCAGATAGATCTGCGTCAGGCGTCTCCGCTGGCTCGGTACAAGCACCTGATCTGGCGACTCGCCGTCTGCAACATGATCTACGGCGTGGCCCGCCGCGACGCCCTGGCCTCTACCGGCGGCTTCCCCGATGTCTTCAGCCCGGACCACCTGGTCCTCGCGGAACTCGCCCTGAAGGGCCCGATCCTGACTGTTGAGGGTCATCTCTATCTGCGCCGCCAGAACCGGCCGCCCGAGACGCCCGATGAAGATCGCGAGCGCCGCCTGGCCGACCTGAACCCATCGAAGGCAGACGCCCGAGTCGCCCTGCCGTTGGGCCGGCTCTACCGCGATCTTCGCGACATGCACATTCGAGCGGTCAGGGAGTCCTCCCTGTCTCTGTTTCAGAAGGTAGATGCCATCGTTGCGACCAGGACGTGCTTTCGCCAGAGATTTGGCGTCGGCTCTGCTCTCGTGACGACACTCCGGACCGCGGCCCGCTCCGTTCGGCAGAGAGGGCGCCTGGATCGCCACTTTGGGAGTCCGGCATGAGTGCTCTGCCGGCCCAACCCGTGCGCAATCGACCGAATGCGCCGGCGGTGAGCGTGATCGTGCCCGCCCACAATCGAGCGGAAACAATTGCTGCCGCCATCGAAAGCATTCGCAGCCAGACCTTCGAGGACTTCGAGATCGTTGTCGTCGACGATGGCTCCAGCGATGGAACCGCCGACATTGCCCGCGCCCTCGAATCCAAGGAGCCGCGTCTGCGGGTCCACGCCCACCCGCACAATCGGGGAGCGCAGGCGGCCAGGAACACCGGTATTCGGGCCGCTCGCGGCGAATGGATCGCCTTCCTGGACTCGGACGACCTCTACTACCGTGACAGTCTGGAGCTGAGACTGGCAGCGGCTAAAGGGACGGACCTGGGTGTCATCCACTCCGCCTGCGATGCCATCGGCCCGGACGGTCCGGTTCCGTTTCCAATTCCGCCGGTTGAGGGCGACGTTCGCCGCGCTCTCCTGACCGCGCCGGCGCCCATGTTTCAGGGGATGATCGTTCGGCGCGAGCTTCTCCATCGCATTGGGCTGTTGAGCGAGTCTGTGCCGGCATACCAGGAGTGGGATACGTCGATCCGCCTGGCCGCCGTGACTCGTTTTGGTTTCGTCGCGCAGCCAACATTCGAGTACGACCTGCGGACCCTCGGCGCCATTTCGCGCGATAGTCGGCGAGCCGCCCGCGGATACGAGTACGTCGTGTCACGGCACTGGCGCGAGATCGTCAAGTATGCCGGGCTGCCCGTCCTGGCCGACCACTACCGGATCCTGGCGGAGCTTCGGGCTAACGCCGGGGATGCGCGCGGCGCTTTCCGGTGCGCGGTTCTGTCGGGTCTGATTTGGCCGCCGGCGCCACGCAAGACGCTCCGGATCTTGCGCCGTGTCGCCCGGATGCGGACCGCGAATGGATCCGCGGTGTCGCCCGTCCGCGAGCCCTGAGCGATGTCGCTGCGCCACCAGATCGGGCGCGTGCCGATGGTCAGGGCGGCTTACGTCTGGGACCAGCGCCGTCGCATGGAGCGGGCGCTGTCACGGGCTCGAGCGCGGCCGACCGACTATCACAAAGCGATCCTGACGCAGACGCAGGGCAACTCCCTGATTTGCGATGCTCTTATCGCCGGTCGTCCGTACCTGGCTGGACGCGCGGGTACTGTTGAACTGGACTGCATCACCCACTACGTGAAGTTCAGACGTGGTAGTGCGTCCGGCAAGGACTACCCGGAATCCATCGTATCGATGATGGGCAACAACGCCGGGTTCTTCCCGGCAGCGGACGATACTCTCGACCGCTTCTCCGAGGAGTACCTGGCCGCTGTTCGCCAGGTCGACGCAATCGCTGTGTGGTTCAACAAGGGGGAGAGCGACCTCGCGAGGGAGTTCTGTCCGGGCGCCGATCTGATCGCGCTCCGGAGCCTGGAGCCCTACTACCATCAGGATCCCTGGAGCGTCGAACTCGCCGGCAAGCGAGTTCTCGTCATCCATCCCTTCGCCGACTCAATTAGTGAGAACTATCAGCAGAGGCGCCGGCTGTTGTTCGAAGACCCGCGGGTTCTGCCGGAATTCGAGCTGCACGTTCTCAAGGCGGTGCAGTCGATCGCCGGCGAGCCAACCGAGTTCGCGTCCTGGTTCCACGCTCTGGATCACATGAAGGCAGGCATGGAGGCCGTCGACTTTGACGTGTGTATCGTCGGCGCGGGCGCGTACGGGCTGCCGCTGGCAGCGCATGCGAAGAAGCTCGGCAAGGTCGCCATCCACCTGGGCGGCGCCACGCAAATTCTGTTCGGCATTCGGGGCGGACGGTGGGACAACCACGAGGTCATCTCCAAGCTGATCAACGAACACTGGACGCGCCCCAGGGCATCGGAGACACCGCGCCGACCCGACAAAGTCGAGGACGGGGCCTACTGGTGACGAATGAACGCGCTCCGGCCGGCGCAGGCTTGGTATCCGCGGGGCGCGAGTGGCGAGTGTGAAGGCCGAGCCTGTACCATGCTCCCGTGAAGTCAACCGAGATCGAGGTCGCGCGGCGATGAGTGCCATCGAGGCCATCAACCATAACCAGGTCACGCTCGCCTATGTCGTTCGGGCGGACACCACGGCGGCCACGACGACGTTCTTTACGGGCGACGACGCCACGTTCCAGGGCGGCTTTGTCGTGTACCCGGCCGGTGGTTCTGTGATGCCTCACGTTCACCTGCCCGTGGTGCGCACAGTCGTCGGGACCTCAGAACTGCTGATGGTTCGGAGCGGCCGCTGCATCGTGGATCTTTACGACGACGATCGGGCGTTGGTGACCTCCCGTGAGCTCGGGCCCGGCGATTTCGTTCTCGCCCTGAACGGTGGCCACGGTTTCCGCATGCTGGAGCACACGGTGCTCCTCGAAGTGAAGCAGGGCCCCTATAGCGGTCAGGCTGAAAAGGAGCGCTTCGATCCACCGGCGCATCTCCACTCGCAAGCGGGCCGGGAGTGATCCCGGTCAACGAGCCGCGCCTGGACGGCCGGGAGCTCGAGTACGTCAGTGAGTGCTTGAATACCGGCTGGATTTCGTCGGCCGGTCGTTTCATAAGTGAGTTTGAGGACAGCTGGGCAGCGCGCTGCAACCGCCGCTACGGCGTGGCCGTCTGCAACGGAACCGTAGCCCTTCAACTGGCAGTGGCCGCGCTCAACCTCGGTCCCGGCGATGAAGTCATCATGCCGTCGTTCACGATCATCTCGTGTGCGATGGCAGTGGTCTATCAGGGCGCCCTGCCCGTCCTCGTGGACGCGGATCCGGTCACGTGGGGAATGGACGTGGCCGCGGTGGCCGCGCGCATCACTCCGCGAACGCGCGCCATCATGCCTGTCCACATCTACGGCCATCCGGTGGACATGGACCCGCTTCTGGAGCTGGCAAAGAAGCACGGCCTCGCCATCATCGAAGACGCGGCCGAGGCTCACGCCGCCCAATACCTCTCGCACCGCGACGGCCCGGATCCGGAATGGCGAGTCTGCGGCAGCTTCGGTGACGTCAGTTGCTTCAGCTTCTACGCCAACAAGCTCGTCACCACCGGTGAAGGCGGCATGGTCGTTACGGACGACGAAGCGCTCGCGAAGCGCCTCCGCTTGCTGCGAAACCTGGCCTTCGTTCCGAGCCAGCGGTTCCTGCACGACGAACTCGGTTTCAACTTCCGAATGACGAACGTTCAGGCGGCCATCGGCCTGGCGCAGGTCGAGCGCATCGACGAGACGGTGGTTCGGAAGCGCCGTATCGGTGCGCGTTACCTCGAAGCGCTCGGCTCGCTGCCGGGCATTCGCTGGCAGGTTGAGCAGCCTTGGGCCAAGTCCGTGTGGTGGATGAACGGCTTCGTGCTGGAGAAGGGGACCGGGCACACGGCCGTATCTATGGCGGACCGTCTCAAGTTGCTCGGCGTGGAGACGCGGCCGTTCTTCCTGGGCATGGATCGTGAGCCCGCCCTCCGCGAACGCGGGCTGTTCGCGGGCGAAACATACCCGATCACTACCGAGCTGGCGGACATGGGCCTGTACCTGCCGTCCGGCGTAGGCCTGACAGAGGAGCAACAAGAAACCGTGATTACCGCAGTGAATCAGGTGCTGGCATGACGGACGTCTTCGGGGCCGGCTACTCGGACTCATACGACGCGCTCTATGCGGACAAGGACTACGGCGCTGAATGCGATCTGGTCGAAGGGATCCTTCACCGATCCGGCCGACCAGTCCACAGCTTGCTGGACCTGGGCTGCGGCACCGGTCGGCACTCGGTCGAGCTGGCCCGACGCGGCTACGAAATCGTGGGCGTCGACATCTCGGAGGGCATGCTCGAGCGCGCCCGCCGACGTGCGACCGCGGAAGGGGCCAAAGGCACGACCTTCCTGCTCGGCGACATCCAGAACGTCCAACTGGATCGACAGTTCGATTCAGTCCTGTCGATGTTCGCCGTCGTCGGCTACCAGATTAGCGACGAGGCCGTCCGATCGACGCTGGCGAATGTTCGCCGCCACCTCGCGCCGGGCGGCGTCTTTATCTTCGATGTCTGGTACGGCCCCGCGGTCATCGCCGTCGGCCCGTCCGAGCGCACCAAGACGGTCACCACCGAGTTCGGCCAGATCGATCGCAAGGCCCTCGGTCAGCTCGAGCCCGGCCTGCCGGTCTGTACCGTCAAGTACGAACTGACAAGCCGTCGGGCCGGCCAGCCGGACGCCACCCTGAGCGAAACGCATCGGATGCGGTATTTCTTCGACGAAGAGCTGGAGAATCTACTGGCCGAAGCGGGCCTCACCCTCAAGAGCCTGACCGCTTTCCCCGATGTCGAGAACCCACCGTCCGTGGATTCCTGGAACGTTCTCGCGGTTGCCCAGGGCTAGGCTCCCTCGCCCCTAATTCGCTCCGGTTGAGCCTTCGTTCCGCTGGGCCGTGAGCGTGGCGATCATCGCGATGCGCTGCGCAGGTCATCAACGATTGGCGATCGGTTCCCTAGTACCTTAGGTGGGCTGCCGGATGCGTGGCCGGCCCGAGTACGATCGCCTCACGTTGACTTGGAGACGCACCCCTTCGTGACCTTGATGAGGCCGGTTGTGTCGTCATCATCGCGGGGAGATCGATGAGGCATACAGAATGAACCACCTTCGGATGTACCGGCCCTTTGCCATCGCGGCGGTAGGGATCTTGCTTGTAGCGCTTCTCCCGGGGTCCGCGCTGGCCGCCACGATCTATGTCGGGCCGGGCGGCGGGGCGGGAGGCTGTCTGGAGCCCACCTATACCACCATTGGTGATGCAGTGACGGCGGCAGGCAGCACCGACACGATTCACGTATGCGCCGGCAACTACACCGGCCTCGTCACGATCACCGGCAAGGACCTCACGTTTGTTGGTGACGGCGTGAATAGCACGATCATCAGTGGCGAGAGCTCCAACGGGCTGTTCGCCACGGACTCTGCCATCACAGTGACAGACATGACTCTCCAGGATGGCGCCGCGACTGCCGCAATCTCCGTGAGCGGCAGCGCCGCGGTGGTGGCGATGCGGGTCGTGTTCACGACCAACCAGGGCGGGGCAATCGCCGCGCCCACCAGCCCCGTATCGGTCAACGACAGCACCTTCGACAGCAACCTGGCCACAAATGGCGCGGCCATAGCTGCAGCCACGCTGACAGTCAGCAACAGCACCTTCGTGAACAACGTCGCGTCCGTGTCCGGCGGCGCGATTTTCGCGGCCAACGCGACCATCCTCAACAGCACGTTCTCGGGTAACTCGGCCACGAGTGGCGCCGTCATCAGGGCTAGTGGTGCCGTGACCATCTCCAACAGCATTCTCGCCGGCACCGGAACTACCAATTGCGCCGGTGGTGGCGCCTTCACCGACGGGGAAGGGAACCTCAGCACCGACATTAGCTGCGGCTTCTTCTCCGGCGA